>JAJFJC010000261.1 GCA_021774385.1 Alphaproteobacteria bacterium | reverse complement strand
CCGGCCGCGTGATTCGAAACCCATGCGGATTTTATCGACGATCGCCTCGTCGCGATTCAATTTGACACCCATGATCGCGGCGATCACCTCCCGCGTAATATCGTCCTGGGTCGGGCCCAAGCCGCCGCAGCATATGACCGCGTCACTGCGGTCGAGCGCGTGGCGGATCGTGAGTTCCATGCGATCGAAATTGTCACCGACTTTGACTTGAAACAAGGAATCGATGCCGACGAGCGCTAGTTGTTCGCCAATCCATGACGAGTTGGAATCTATGATTTGGCCAAGCAGCAGCTCGGTGCCGATGGCGACGACTTCACAACGCATGTATAGCTCCCTCCGCGAAACCTGCACGGTTATCCCGCGTGCGACCCGGTATGTCCAGGCAAGGCCTACTCCATATCCGGCGGAAATTCGTCTTCGATATGCTCGGTTGGTTGCGGCGTCGTCGTCATCAAGGTTACGCCGTCAGGTGCATTGAACTGATGCCAGGTATTTTGTGGGACGACAATGAACATGCCTGCCTTTAACTGATGGGTTTCCTGGCCTTCTCTTGTCAAGAGAGTGACCGTTGTTTCACCTTTAAGAATTTGCACGATTTCATCGCCGTTGGGATGACGTTCCCACTGACTTGTACCGGAAAATCCGCCGGCGGAAATCATGCTGTCGCGGTATTCCGTCAGGCGCGCGAAGACACCGGTGGTGTCGGAAAACCGGTCGCGGCCATTGAGAAACTTCATCGCACTGACTTCCGCATCGATGTCAATTGCCTTGGCCATTGTTGCCTCCTATTCGTTGAGTTTTTCCATACTTGCTATTGGATCGTCGCTCGATGCCACACCCGACAACGCTAAATCCTTCAACGTTCGTCCTTGCAGGGTCGCTACCGTTGCGGCCTCGATATCACCTAAAATAGTGTCAACGGGGGCTTCGCGCGGTAGCCGATCCGGATTCAAATAGGATGTCTCATCGACGGTTCGGGCGGCCTGCAATACGTCGGCGAGGTCCGTGGTTTCCAGGGGCCGCGCGGGCAGGAATTCCGGTGGCTCCGCAGCGGTCCGGACCAGCAGGTTATTCTGTTCCAAGGCGGAAAGGATCGACTCCGTGGCATCCATGGGGGCGGAAAGGCGCTGCGCCAGCCCGTCGGCGGTCCAGCCTGGGCCGTTTTTGTAGTAGCGTTCGCCAATCAAATAGGCAATCAGCAGGGCAAGCTTTTCGCGCACGCGGTTGCTCAGGCGCATTTGCCGTCTGGTCGCGGTAACGTATTCAGGATGCTGATCGTGGAAGGCGATGCTGGCGCCGATTAACAGGATTAGCCAGCCGAGATAAAGCCAGATTAGGAACATGATCAGGGTCGCGAAGGTCGAATAGATCGCGGCGTACTGAGCCGAATTCACCACGAAGGAGGCGAAAATCCAGCCCGTGATGTTCCACAGAACCCCGGCTACGAAACCGCCGATCAAAGCGGATCTCAAATTCACCCGCGTGTTCGGTATGAACATATAGATAAATGTGAAGGCGCCGACGATCATGACATAGGGCGCCGTCTTCGCGGCGGTCTTGATGAGGAATCCGAAGGGCTGGATCGCACTCATCATGTCCACGACGGCCGTGTTCATCAGCGATGCCATGATGCCGACGGCGGAGAAGACAAGCGCTGGCCCGATGATAATTACGCTCAGATAGTCGCGGAATTGCTGGCCGAGGCTGCGCTCGTGCAGAATATGCCAAGTGTGATTGAACGCGCGTTCGATCTTCTGCATCAGGGAGACGACGGTGTAGAACAGCAGCGCGAAACCGACGAAGCCGAGCACGCCAACCTTGATATTCTCGACGAACCCAATGATCTCGTTGGTGATTTCAATGCCCTTGTCGCCAAGCGGTTCCAAGACGCCGAGCAGCAGAGGCTCGATCTGATTGTGAACGCCAAAGCCCTTAAGGACGGAGAAACTGATCGCCAGCAGCGGTACTAGAGACAGCAACGTCGTGTAGACCAGGCTCATCGCCCGCAATGTAAGCTGTTCGCTGGCGACGCTTCGCACGATGGCATGGCCGAAGCGCACCAGACCAAGCAATATTGCATGCCAACGCGGAACAAGCGCGAGGTCGGTATCCCACACTATGTTGCGCAGCCTCGCAGAAAGGCTGCCCATGGTAGGTGCTGGTTTTTCGGTCATTCGAAGACCCCTGAGTTTAATATCTGGTATCTTCTAGCGACCATGCGCCGCTGTCATCTAATTTTAGTCCAACCCGAAGGGATAACCGATTGGAAATCTATGTCGACGCCGATGCTTGTCCCGTGAAAGATGAAATTGTGCGCGTGGCCGAGCGTCATGAACTGCCCGTTAACATGGTTTCCAATAGCTGGATGCGACTTGCCGAGGGGCCGTTGATCCGGCGAATTGTTGTCTCCGACGGGTTCGACGCGGCTGATGATTGGATCGCGGAACGGGCGGGCGAGGAGGATATCGTCATCACCGCCGATATCCCATTGGCGGACCGCTGCTTGAAAGCCGGTGCCCGCGTTCTTGGTCCGACTGGGAAACCCTTCACGACGGACAATATCGGCACGGCGCTCGCCGTGCGCGATCTTATGGGGCATCTCCGCGATACCGGAGAAGTCCGCGGAAACAACCCGTCCTTCACCGCCCGCGACCGTTCCCAGTTCCTGCAGGCACTGGAAACAGCCGTTCAGGCGGTTAAGCGTGGTAGCGCGGCTGGCTAGTACGCCGCGTCCCGGCCTTCCGCCTTGGCAATTTCGCGAGCATTTGGGTTGACCGAGGGACGGAACGGCATTTCGACGATTTCTGCGTCAACTGGTTGTCCCGAAACGTCGGCATATTGGTCGGGTAGCCAAACCTTGAGCTTGTTGCCCAAATCTCGTAGTGCCCACGGTACATGGCCCATTGCGATATTGGTTTTCAATTCAGGCGAATACCAAGGCGAGGTGACATAGCCAATTGGGTCGCCGCCGTCGGGGCCTGAGATGAGCCAGAAATCGGGTGCGTATTCTTCGATTGGCTTGCCCTGGATTGTCATCCCGACAAGTACCGATTTGAATGGCGGCTTGCCGGCAACAATTAATTCCCGCGCCCGCTCCAGGGCGACCTTGCCGACATAGTCCGCTGTCTTCTTGCGAGGGACCTGATAGCCGAGATTGCATTGGAAAGGCATGGTCTCTGAATCCAAGTCCTGGCCCCAAGATAGAATGCCCGCCGCGATACGGCGATGGTGCGCCGGTGCGATAACCATCAAATTGTGTTTCTTGCCGGCGTCCAGGACGGCATTCCACATATCGTCGGCATGGAGCGTTGCGTCTCGCAGATAGATTTCGAAACCTTTTTCACCACTGAATCCAGTTTGCGAGATGATGCAATCGTGTCCGCCAACCTTTCCTTCCATCAAACCATAGGATGGCAATTCGCGAACGGCATCGCCGATTAGATCGGCCATCAGGTCAGCTGATTTTGGACCCTGGATTTGCACTGGGCAAACATCGATCTCGTTGATTTCGACATTGAACTGGCAGCCGACATTGACGCCTTGGAGCCAGAACATGATATCGGAATCCGACAGGCTGAACCAAAATTCGTTTTTTGACAGGCGGAGAAGAATCGGGTCGTTTAGAACGCCTCCCTTTTCATTGCAGAGGATCACATATTTGCCCTTCATCGGCTCAATACGCGTCGCGTCGCGGGTGATCACGTAGTTCACGAAGGCTTCCGCATCTGGTCCTATAACCTGAATTTGGCGTTCCACCGCCACGTTCCACATCGTGACGTGATTGACCAGCGCGTCATATTCAACCATCGCGCCGCCATCCTCCGGCCGCACATAGCCACGGGGATGATAAATACGATTGTAAACCGTGGCCCGCCAGCAACCGGCTTCCATGGACAAGTGCCAATAGGGTGATTTGCGGACTCGCGTCGAGATTAGCATCTCGACCGGAGTCGGACCGCTTTGTCGCAAATTATAGGGAACCTTGCGGTCGCTTTGATCAACGCTGGTGGAATGTATTGTCATGGCAACGATCTCCTGCTGGCGCGGCGCGCGCGAAATTCGATATCCTCCTTTTTCATCTTTCTTGCCGGCGCGATAATTCCCCGGCGAACAGTTTTGTTCACAATGCGACATCGGCCCCGTTTTCGTCCTGAATGCATGACATTCTTTTCCCGATTCCGATATCGAATGAATTTCGTGTACGGTGAGGCGTGACTCGTGGCTGGCATATATGAATGGGTGTTTGTTCGCGATGTTCAGTGGCAACCAAAGACAGCTTCCGGAATGCATAGGGTTTTTAGTTATTCCGGACTTTTCGATGATCGCCTTTACTGCCGCGGTCGAGCCATTGCGCTTAGCAAACAGAGCGTCCGGCCGGCAACTTTACGCGTGGCGGGTTATGTCGCACGACGGCGCGCCGGTCGATGCCAGCAATGGCGTTTCCATCAGCCCGGATTCGGCGTTGACGTCGAGAATTGACGGGGATGGAGCGCTGTTTTCCGCCATCGTGCTGTGCGGGGGCGTTGGTGCGGAAGCTTATCGGAATGCCGATGTATTTTCTTTCCTGCAACGTATCGACCGGCTTGGAGTCGATATTGGAGCGGTGTGCACGGGAACCCATGTGCTAGCGAATGCCGGGCTCATCGGTGGTTATAAATGCGCGATCCATTGGGAGAATTTGCCGGCCTTCACGGAAAGCTTCCCTGATATCGATGTGGATACGCATCTTTACGAAGTCGATCGCAATCGGTTTACGTGCTCGGGCGGTACCGCCGCACTGGACATGATGGTTCATTTGGTTGCCATGGAGCACGGTGATGAATTGGCGCTAAAAGTATCCGAGCAATGCCAGGTCGACCAAATCCGACCCGCCGATGTCGTGCAGCGAATGGGATTGCGGGCGCGATTGGGAGGGCATCATCCCAAGCTGATCGCGGCGATTGGGAGAATGGAAGAAAATCTTGAGGACCCATTGTCACCGGACGCCTTGGCGAAATTCGTCGGCCTTTCCCGCCGCCAGCTTGAACGTCTGTTCCGGCAGCATGTCGGCCGTGCGCCAACACAATATTATCTTGAATTGCGGTTGCAGCGCGCGCGGTTGTTACTTATCCAAACGGATATGCCTGTGGTGGATATCGCGGTTGCGTGTGGGTTCGTATCCGCGTCGCATTTTTCGAAGAGCTATCGTCAACAATTCCAGCACGCGCCGCGTGATGAACGTCGGCAAGAGGCCGCTACGGTTTCTCCGCGTTGATACTTGGACTGGAAATAGCCCACCATGTCGGAACCAGAATGATCGGTGTCGCTTTTCGGCCAGCTAGCAGACGGTACAATTCGCAAATTCCTTTATTAGTTTGCGCAGCCGGAAACCCTGGCGGGAAGGAATTAGGATCATGCAGTCACATGCCCGCGTTGTCGTCATCGGCGGTGGTGTTGTTGGGGTCAGTGTGCTCTACCACCTCGCCAAGAAGGGATGGTCGGATGTCGCGCTTGTCGAAAGAACCGAACTGACCGCGGGGTCTACTTGGCACGCCGCGGGCCTGTTGCCGCTTTTCAATATGAGTTATGCAGTCGGCCAAATTCATAAATACAGCGTCGATCTCTACAAATCCTTGGAAGAGGAAACCGGGCAAGACGTCAGTTTTCACGTAACCGGAAATTTGCGGCTTGCGACCAGTCGCGAACGCATGGACGAGTATTACAAATATTGCGGTACGGCGAACACCATTGGGGTGCCGTTTCAAATCATCACGCCGGCTGAGGTCAAGGATCTTTGGTCTCTTTGTGACGTTGAAGGGTTGGTTGGTGCGCTCTATCACCCCGATGATGGCCATATCGCCCCGGCTGACGTGACACAAGCCATGGCGATTGGTGCGCGAAACCGTGGTGCATCAATCTATCGCGACACAGAAGTCATCGCGATCGAGCAAACATCAAGTGGTGACTGGCTCGTCCGCACGAACAAGGGCGATATCACATGTGAGCATGTGGTGAGTTGCACCGGAAATTATGCACGCCAAACCCTCGCAATGGTCGGACTCGATATCCCGGTGATCCCTGTTCAGCACCAGTATATCGTTACCAACGAAGTGCCGGAACTTGTCGAGCGCCGCGAAGCAGGCTTGCCGGAAATGGCGGTCCTTCGAGAGTCAGATGCGTCTTACTACCTGCGCGAAGAACGACAAGGATATATTTTAGGGCCCTATGAAAAAGGTGCGCCGGCGGTGTTCGTCGATGGTGTTCCCGACACGTTCGGGCGCGATCTTTTTCCAGGTGATCTCGACCGATTGCTACCCCATGTCGAAGCGGCAATCAGACGTGTACCAAGCTTCGAGCATGCGGGCATAAAGGACATCATCAACGGCCCTATCGCCTATACTCCGGATGGGAGTCCTCTGGTCGGTCCCGCATGGGGCTTGAAGAATTTTTGGATTTCCGAGGGGCACAGCTTCGGCATCACGGCGGCTGGTGGATCGGGTTGGCAATTGGCTGAGTGGATCGTCGAAGGTGAACCCGGTATCGATTTGCTGGATGTCGATCCTCGCCGTTTTGGTCCCTATGCCAATAAGACTTATACAACGGCGAAGAACGAAGAAGCCTACGAGCACGTCTTTGTCATTCATTATCCTGATGAAGAACGTCCCGCCGCACGGCCTGCGAAAACGAGTCCCTGTCACGACCGACTCGCGGCACGCGGTGCGGTGTGGGGGCAGCGCTACGGTTGGGAGCGTCCCAATTGGTTCGCCCCCGAAGGCGTGACACGGGAGGATGTGTGGAGTTTTCGTCGTTCGAATTATTTTGAACATGTCGGCAATGAATGCCGCGCGGTGCGCGAACGCGCGGGGCTGATCGACATCACCAGCTTTTCGAAGTTCGTCGTTTCCGGCCCCGATGCGGAAGCCGCGCTAGACCGATTGGTCGCCAATCGTCTGCCGTCGAAGATTGGTGGCATCGGTCTTTGTCATGCGCTGACGCCTTCCGGCGGCGTGCGGTCGGAATTCACGATAACGCGTGACGCACCGGATCGTTTTTATCTTGTCAGTTCCGGCGCCGCCGAGCGCTACGATTACGATTTTCTTGTTAAGAACCTGTCCGGCGGCGATGTTCAGCTTGAAAATCAAACCATGGCGCACGGTGTCCTGGTGCTGGCCGGGCCGCGCGCGCGGGATATCCTGGCGATGGTCACGGACGCGGACCTTTCGAACAAAGCGTTTCCCTGGCTAAGCGTGCGCGATATTTCGATCGGCATGGCGCCGGTGCGGGCAATGCGGGTGAACTTTGTCGGCGATCTGGGATGGGAATTGCACCATCCGATTGCCTATCAAAACCATATCTTCGATGCGTTGACGGCGGCCGGTGAAGCCTTTGATTTGGGCATGTGCGGTATGCGGGCCATGGACTCGTTGCGTATCGAGAAGTCATACCGGATGTGGGGACAGGATCTGACGCGGGAGTATACGCCTTTCGAAGCGGGGCTCGATCGTTTCGTTAAACTAGACAAAGGAAACTTCGTTGGACGCGATGCTTTGCTCAAGCAAAAGGAAGCAGGCGTTCCGCAGGAATTCGTGACGCTTGAGGTGCATGGTGTGAACGATGCCGACGCTCTGGGAAACGAACCGCTATACCGAAATGGCAAAATGATCGGGCGTGCGACGGCTGGCGCCTATGGTCACCATGTCGGCCAGAGCCTCGCTATCGGCTATGTCGAGACAGGCGCCGCGTCGAAAGATGATGGTTTAGAAATTGAAATACTCGGTGCCCGCTATGCCGCATCGGTCGTTGCGGAGTCGCCTTACGATCCGGAGAATAAGAGTCTGCGAAGCTAACTTCGTGATGCTCAGCTCCACGGGAACGGGCTGTTGGAGACAGGATGTTGCTTACCTTCGGCATAACGTGCGAAGCGAAACGGTTCCATGAGCGAGGACGGACCGTTGACGATTTCTTCCGCGGCTAGTTTTCCGACTCCCAGCATTTTAAAGCCGTGGTTCGAATCCGCGATGATGTAGACGTTTTCCTGGAAGACATCGAAGATGGGAAAGCTATCCGGTGTGAAACAGCCAATGCCGCCAGAGGGTTCTTTTTTATATTTGCCGATTTGGCCTTCAAAACGTTTCTGGCAATGCGCCAGCGCCGAGCACCACATATGTGCAAAGTCGTCTCCGACAACGAAATCCGGCGAATCCACGCCATAAGGGTCGACGGCGACGGCGTTGGGTTCGGTTTCGACCACATAAGGCATGGCGCCGCCTTGAACACCGCCGAAATGAAAATCCGGTTTGTAATAAATTCCCCATGGTTCGCTGGAAATTACGGAACCGTCGACATCCGATAACAGGGGCGCATTCGTATCGACATGAATGACGGGTGGCGGGTTTCCCTTGGCGGTTCTCTGAAATTCAGGATCGACACCCAAAGTCCCCTCCTGCAAGGACCAATAGGTCCACATCGGTATGTTGTCGTATGACTGTCCGTCCGCACCCGTAATCGTGATTGCATCCGGTAGATCCAACATGTGCCAGATTGATCGTATCCAAGGGCCGACGCCGGCCACGAGATAGTCCGTCTTAATATTCCCTCGGTCCGTTTCCACGGCGGTAACGCAGCCTCCTTCGATTCGGAGGCCCGTTACGGCAACACCCGTCAAGATTCGTACGCCCTCCGCTTCCGCCTTCCCCGCGAGGCCGTACATCGCTTTCGTGTTGTTTGCATAGCCACCTTTTTCTTCATGCAGTACGGACGTGATGCCCCGCGCCTGCCAGTCCGGAAAAATCTCCTTCATATAGGCCGTGCTTTTCTCCGCCCCTTCGATAAATACCGAAGGATAACCAATGGCGGATTGCTGCTCATGGATTGAGGTGACGTCGGCGCGCATGCCTTCGTGGCTGAGCTGCATGTATCCGACGGGGTGGTAGCTATATGCCTCCGGATCACTTTCCCAAACGGCAACCGAATGCGCCATGAGCTCGCGCATGGCGGGTTGAAAATAGTTATTGCGAACGACTCCGCAGGCAATTCCCGAAGCGCCGGCGGCAATTGACGTTTTATCGATGACCAGAATGTCTTCGCCGGACCCTTTGCCTTTCGCTTTTAGTTCGAGAGCCAAATGATAGGCGGTACTCAGGCCGTGGATGCCCGCGCCGATAATGATGAACTTGCCGTGTGTGGGAAATGCCATCTTTGCAGTCCAGATTTTGTTATTTCGAAAATGCCTTATTCCACCGGGCGTCGAGTCGAAAACCTTCCATCAAGCATCGCTTTCGCAATCCAGATATGGAACGCGTGGGTCGGTCTGTCCATGGCTGGTGAGAAGATACCACCGTCGAAGCCTGGAGAAGAACGGCCACGGTGCATTCCCTCCACGACGGGTTGATCTTCCGCGAACACGGACTGCCACAATTCTCGGTTTGTTTTCCGGGCGGCGGCGAACATCTCGTTTTTTACAACTTCATCGAAATAAAATATTTCCATTCTCTCTTTGGTCCTGCCGGGACTTTCCGGTTGGATCAGCACCGCAAAAAAATGATCTCGGTGAATTCCAAGCAAAACATTCGGGAATAAGGAGAGGTACTCCGCACCGGTATTCCAAAAGTCTGGAAGGGAAGGGGCGCCCGGGAACTCAGCATTACCATTGGCGCCGCTGGGCGTGTACTTGTCGCTTCGTTGTCCGGAATAGGTGGCCGCGACAATGTTGTGGTGTTGCTGAAGCGGTGAATAGCTGTTCAATCCTGGATGCACCCAGGGCAGGTGATACGACTCGCAATAGTTTTCGACGGCAAGTTTCCAATTGCAGTCCAGCACGAATTCCACGCTACAATCGTCGCCCGTGTGGGTCAGTGATAAGTTCGTGAAGGCGCTCCAGCGTTCGGCAAGGGGTGAAATAAAGGTGCCAAAATTCTCGGCGGCATCCGATAGGTCGACAAAGACAAGGCCGAACCATTCCGCGCTTCGAACTTCCCGGAGGCGCACATCCTCCTTATCGAAGCCGAGGCATGCATGCTTTCCCGCGCCACCAATATGTGGGGTCGCGGTCAAGGCACCGTCGAGCCCGTAAGTCCAGCGATGATAAGGACAGGCGATGGCTTTCTTTACGTTCACCGGCGCGTCGACGAGAACATGTCCGCGGTGCCGGCAGACATTGTGAAATATCTGCAGCCCATGCGCCGCATTGCGAACCATGAGCAATGGCATGCTGGCGCATTCGAACGGAAAGACGTCGCCCTTGTTCGGCGCGTCGATCGCAAACCCAACGCAAACCCAACCCTGGGTAAATACTTGTTTCTGCTCGTAGGCATGGGCTTTCGAATCGATGTAGCACGCATTTGGAAGTCCGCGCGCGTTTTCGATAGGGCACAAGACGGTTGCTAAATCTTTTAGGTTAAACTCATTTTGATCGATTAATCGTTTGGTGCTCTTCTGAGCCATGCGCTTCAACTCCGCGTAACTTCGGCTAGATCAGCTAATTTAAGCTCTATTCATCTCTCCGTAATGGCAATCCGAAGATGTCTCAAGGGGACAAATTTTCGCTATTCAAATAAATTAATGTAATGTGAAGAAATGCGACGAGATTTACCGTCCCCCATATCATTGCTCGCCTTTGAGGCCAGCGCTCGGTTGTTGAGTTTCAAGGCGGCGGCGCGGGAATTGAATGTCTCACCCGCCGCTGTCAGTCGGCAAATCAGAAATTTGGAAGACTATGTGGGACAGGCGTTATTCCGGAGGCTCCATCGCAAAGTGGAATTGACGGCGGTGGGCGAGCGATTGTTCGGCCCGGTTAATCAGGGTTTTGCGGGAATGGCCGCTGTGCTGGCATCCCTAAAAGTGAAGGACAGTCAACGCCACGTCACGGTTGGTACGACGGTTGGATTTGCTTTTTATTGGCTAATGCCCCGCTTGGCCCGGTTCTCGAAGGATTGGCCTGAAATAACGCTGAATCAGATCGTGACCGATGATCCGATCGATCAATCCGACGGCCAAATAGACATCGCCGTGCGGTATGGCGGAGGGCGATGGCCGGGTTATGACGGACGCTATTTGTTTAGCGACCGCATTTATCCCGTTTGCGCGCCTTCATGTCTTGACGCTCACGGGACGCCTTTCTCGTTGTCCGAACTCGCGAGCATGCCGCTTATCGAGTCGCATGGCATCCCCGGTGACCAGTGGCTCGATTGGGTGGGTTGGTTTCGATATGCCGGACATCGCGCATCCGGCATGCACACGCGCTATCTCAACTATTTGATTGGCGTTCAAATGGCCTTAAACGGTCAAGGCTATGCGTTGGGGTGGCATAGTTTTGTCGGCGATTTAGTTGCGGACGGCCGCTTGGTAAAACCGCTTGATGTCGAAATTCATTCCCCCGGCGCATTTTATTTGATTTCTCCCGTCGGGCGCCCGCTTGAAGGCGACACCGCCTTATTTGCCGAATGGTTGATTTCAGAGGCGTCCAATTTAACTTAGGCGAGACAGAACGGATTGCCGCCTAACGCCACTGTTCGGCGATCGAATTTGTCGATACGTCGCAAATCAATTAGTGTGTGGCGCAATTTGGCTATTAAGAGTCGCAAAACACGGTTTACAGTGAAACAGTGAGGCGAATTGTAAGTTCGCTCCGTCGTTACAATTCGCCTGAACAAACGATGCCAAGGTTATTGGCACGCAATCTGCTTTATGCGGGAGGGTATGGGTGATGGCTAACGAAGCGAATGATATCGAAACGGATGTACCCCATCCTATCGATACGGACTACAGCACGGGACGGGACAATATTACGCCGTTCGGGCTCGATATTCACAATCCAGTTTTCATGATTTCCGGTCTTTCGATTATCGCATTTGTTCTTGTTACGCTGATGTTCCAAGAAGCGGCAACCGAGTTTTTTGGTTGGTTGCGGCCATTCCTCACATCGACGTTTGATTGGTTCTTCTTGGGTGCCGCCAATATTTTTGTTTTGTTTTGTGTGTTCTTGATGGTTTCGCCGATGGGCAAGGTTCGGTTGGGCGGACCGGATGCGGAGCCGGATTACAGCTACCTTGGCTGGTTCGCGATGTTGTTCGCGGCGGGAATGGGTATCGGTTTGATGTTTTTTGGCGTCGCGGAACCGATGTCGCATTTCGGGTCGTCGATGGGCGGTACGACCATGGAAAATGGCGCGCGTACCGATTGGGCGCCCCTGGGCGCGGCGAAGGGGAGCGTCGAAGCGGCGCGTGACTTGGCCATGGCCGCGACGATCTTCCATTGGGCCCTTCATCCTTGGGCAATCTATGCGGTGCTCGCCTTATCACTCGCGTTTTTTACCTACAATCGCGGTCTGCCACTGACCTTGCGGTCGGCATTCTATCCGATTTTGGGCGAACGCGTCTGGGGCTGGTGGGGCCATATTATCGATACGGTTGCGGTCTTCGCCACGTTGTTCGGCCTTGCCACATCGCTTGGTTTTGGTACGGAGCAGGCGTTGGCGGGTTTGAACTACCTTTTTGGGTGGGGCACAGGAAATGGCGCCAAGGTTCTGTTGATCGCGATCATTACAGCGCTCGCGCTGATTTCCGTACTGCGCGGCCTTGATGGCGGTGTGAAAATTCTCTCTGAAATAAACATCGCGTTGGCGGCATTATTACTGCTTTTCGTCATCCTCGTTGGCCCGACAGCTGAGATTTTCACCGCGATTGTTTCCGGTGGCATCGCCTATGTGAAGGAAGTCGTGCCCCTATCCATGCCGGTTGGGCGCGAGGATGCCAATTTCTCGCAAGGCTGGACGTCGTTCTACTGGGCGTGGTGGATTTCCTGGTCACCGTTCGTTGGCATGTTCATCGCGCGCGTTTCGCGAGGGCGTTCGGTGCGCGAGTTCGTCTTCTGCGTCATGATCATTCCGACGTTGGTTTCGATCCTATGGATGGGTGCATTTGGTGGTACCGCAATCGCGCAAGTCGTCGTCGATGCCGCCGCGCCGGTGAAAGGCGCGGCGCTCGAACTGAAATTGTTTGAGATGCTGAAGCCGCTCCCGCTGGCGACGTTCACATCGATACTTGGGATCATACTGGTGCTGGTGTTTTTCGTGACCTCGTCTGATTCCGGCTCTCTGGTGATCGATACGATCACGGCCGGCGGCAAGACCGACGCACCGGTTTCCCAGCGCGTGTTCTGGTGCACGTTCGAGGGAATCGTAGCGGCAACATTGCTGCTTGTCGGTGGTGCTGGCGCGTTGACCGCGTTGCAAGCGATGGCGGTGTCGACCGGTTTCCCGTTTACGATTGTATTGCTGGCGATGTGTGTCAGTCTTTATATGGGGCTACGGCAGGCTGTGAAGGCGGAGTAGGCGTTTTCTCTTGAACCCCTCGCACCTGATTTAGGTGCGAGGGTGTTTCACGATGGGACGTTGCAAGTAATTGCTTCTGCAGCCCTTTGCTGGGAACGAAAACATCAGGCCAGTTCGACGAGCCCCGCGGGTGAGGCGGAATAGCCGGTGAGCGTACGTTCCGCGTAGTGCAACCGCCAAGACAGCATCTTCTGAGCATATTCCAAGACACGGCTGGTGTAACTTGGGTCGTCCGCGCGGTTCCGGAACTCATGCGGGTCGGCTTCCAAATCGAAGAAGAGTGGCGGCAGCGCGTCGAAATGGACATATTTGTATTTCGTGTCTCGAATGACCGATAGCGCACATTGGTCGATCGATAGGCCGAAGGGCGGTGGCGTTCCCGCGTCCGCATAGTAGGGGCGGAAGTCGTACTCCCAATGCACCTCCTGCCGCCAGTCCGCCGGCGTTTCACCTTTGACAAAGGGGATTAGCGAGGCCCCCGCGCAGTCACGAGGATTAGGTTTGTCCAGCCAGTCGAGAATCGTTGGCATGACGTCGACCGCTTCGGTAAACGCATCGACGATATCGCCGCGCGTTGAATTTGCTTCCGCGCGGGGATCGCGAATGACCAACGGAATATGAAAGGATTGATCGAAGTAACCGAGTTTGCCGAGCAGGTGATGGTCGCCGAGCTGCTCGCCATGGTCGGACGTGAAGACGATCAACGTGTTGTCGTACTGGCCGCTTTGCTTCAGATACGCGATTACGCGTCCCACATGATCGTCGACTTCGGTGATCAGCCCATAATAGGCCGCCCGCATGTTCCGCACGGCTCCCTCGTCCATTTCGCTGCCAAGTCCGGCCCCGTTCTGGAAGAATTTCCGCTGCTTAATATAGCCCAAATAATGGTTGAGCATCGGATGTTGTTCGCCTTCGACCGCCGCGTTGGCGGCCCGAATAGGGGCGGGGACGTCTGCTGGATCAACCGAGCTGTTATAGGGCGATGGTGCGATGAACGGTGGGTGTGGACGGTAATATCCTAAATGTAACGCCCAGGGCTGGCCTTCCATCCCCCGCAGGTAGGCCAGTCCATGTTCGGTGGCATAGCTGGTATCGGAATGTTCGGCGGCAATGCGCGAGGCTGATGTGGCACTTGAATCTGCGGGCAACCAGATATCATCCGGGTCTGTTGGTACGTCCACGCCATGTTGCCGTAACCAGTCGAAATAGGGGCGGCGTGCAGGGTCGAGACGGGCGATTGGGTTCCAGCCCGGCATGAGATCGCCCAAGGCGCTGAATCGGGGGTCGTTCGCGGGAATTTCACGGGGATCGTGCGTCGTGGTGGTATAGCCGACCAACGCGGGATCGTACCCCAATGCTCTCAGTTCATAGGCCAAATTGTTATGGCGTGCATCCATCGGGATGCCGTTCTGCACGACCCTATGCGTCATCATGTACTGACCGGTTAGCAACGAGGCCCGCGCTGGCGCACAGGGCACGCCTTGTACGTAATGATTGCGGAATGTGACGCCGTCGCCGCACAGCGCATCCAGATGCGGCGTCTTGATGCAGGGGTGATCGAGATAGGAAACCGTATCGCCCCGCCACTGATCGACGACGATTAACAATACGTTCCGAATGTCTGACATGTTTTCATTCCCGCTATTTGTGGCGTCTATACATATACCCCGTGTCGCTGGAAACGATAACACGTTCTATCAGTGATGATCCTAAAGTTAGCCGACTAGACTAATTATTTGCGAGTTTATCGTACACGCAGAACTTAGTCGCCCTGCGTTACGGTTTGAATATCTGTGCCGTGGGGCGCTTCACGTTTCGTTGAGCAAATCGTGCAAACTCTGTGCGAGAAGACGTTTCCTGAACGGCTTTTTGATGTAGGAGAAAAGGGCGCTGCCATCTTCCGCATGCGTATTTTCGCTCTTGGCATAACCGGACATCAAAAGAATTTTGATATTTGGAAACGTGTTTTCTACCCAAGTGGCAATCTTGCTGCCATTCCTACCGTCAGGCAGATAGATATCCGTCAATAGCAGGTCAATTTCTTCCCATTGGCCGTTATCGGTCATGGCATCTTCCCCGGCTCCTCCATCAACAACCGTATAGCCAAGATCCGTTAGCATCGTTTTCAATGTGTCGCGGAGCAGGACCTCATCCTCGATTAAATAAATCTTTTCACCGGAACCTTTCGTTTCGTTCTCATGCCGGTCGTCTCTAACTGGCGGTGCCGGCTCCTGGTTGTAAACTGGGAAAAAAAGTTCAATTTTTGCCCCTTCACCCTCAACGCTATGGATTGCAATGTGCCCCTCCGACTGGGTAACAAAACCGTAGACCATGCTTAGTCCGAGGCCGTTGCCTTTTCCTGGCCCTTTCGTCGTGAAATAGGGTTCAAGGACGCGGTCGAGAATATTCTCAGGAATGCCGGTCCCGTTATCCAAGACGGAAATAACGACATAATCGCCGGATGTTTTAGGCGTGCTCGAACTCATACTATCTTCATCGATTGTCTGGTTTCGGGCCTTAATCAATATGTTGCCGCCGGACGGCATGGCGTCGCGTGCATTAATACTCAAGTTCAACAAAGCATTCTCAAGATGACTGCGGTCGACGAAAATTTTGCTCAACCCCTCTTGGAATTGAGTGTCGACTTTGATGGTCTCTCCCAATGCGCGGCGCAGGAGTTTCATTAACTCCAGTACCAAGTTCTCGGTATCGACGAATTCGGGCTCCAATTTTTGGTGCTTCGAATAAGTTAGTAGTCTTTGGATGAGGTCCGCACTTTTTTGAGCGGCTTCGTCGGCTGTTTTCAGACGATCACTGACATCTGGATCGTTTGGGTTGGAAAGTGATAATTCGATATTTCCCGTGATGATAGCGAGCAAATTATTGAAATCATGAGAGATGCCGGCAGTCAATTGGCCTAGAGCCTCCATTCTCTGGGACAGTCTCAGTTGCTCTTCGCCGTCCTTTAAATCGGTAATATCCGCATCGATGATCACGAAGCCGCCGTCTTCGTTGGAATAAACGCGGCTGCGGATCCAGCGGCCATTCCTTAGCCGAATGGTAAAATCTTCGCCCGACGATGCGTTTTGGGAGACCTTTTGCTCGCGCCATTGTTTGATTTGCTCGGCGGTGCCATCAACTATGTTCCGTTCGATAAGCGCATCGGTGAACTCTAAAAGCGAAATTCCGGGTTTGATGATGTCTTCCACCGCGGTCCATATTTTTTCGAAATGCTTGTTGCAAATCAAAAGACGCTTATCCGAATCATAGAGCGAAAACCCGTCCGATATGCTCTCCACGGCTTCTAAAAGCCGGATGTGGGATTTACTGGTCTGAGTTTGGTCCTGCAAAAACATATTCGCCGCCAACAGCCGATCGTTGATGGCGCGTAGCGATTTCTTTTCACGGCCGACTTCACGGATTGTGTTCAGCAGCAATTGCCCCTTGATATGCGCCATATAGCTGACGACGCGCATCTCCAAAGCTTTTTCGAGTAAAGAATTATTGATGGCGCCGATGTCGCGTAGGTTGTCGACGCCGGCATGGTAGACATCGAACCTCGCCATCTTACTGGCTTCCTTCCAGGTCGACTCCGCATGGTAGCGACTTTAAATACTCGAACGCCTTGGGGATTTGATCTCCCCTTAATATTGAGCCGTGCTGTGGAAGGATTTGATCGATTTCATAGCGCTCAAGGCGCTCCAAGCCCGCTTTCAGTACTTGATTGCTTGGCATATAGGCTTGATGGAACGCCGCCATTGGTGTCAGGTAGTCGTCTTCCGCAAATAATGCCCAATGGTCGGATATCGCGCCGAAAATATCGCCGGTGAATAGGCTTTTGGTGGCGGCGTCATAGGCGACGATCGCGCCGGGACTGTGCAAAAACGGTGTAAAAATAAATTCGATCTGGCGCCCAGAACGCAAATTCAGACGGTATTCGTTTTGCTCAACCGGATAGAATTTAGATCGTACGCCATAATGCTGAATGAGGCGGATCGTATTCATGTGTCCCACGATCTTCATGTCCGAACGATCTATGACGTCCTCGACAACCGCTAGGTTGCCGCATACATCCGGGTCCTGATGACTAACGACGATATATGCAATATCGAGGGGATCCGATACTTCGATTACCTTCCTCATAATCTGTGGGAAGTCAGGTAACGAGCCTGGGTCGAAGAAGACAGCTTCGTTTCCATCGGTCAATATGTAGGGATTGCAATGAAGGTGTGCTAATTCGTCATAAAACCCGACCCAATGAATACCGTCCTTAACGAGTATTGCCCTTTCATACTTTTGATTTCTTGGGCCGGTACTCTCCATGTTCATCAGGTATCTCCATGAATGAAAAATTCATCCAAAAATGAAAAATAAATAAAACTTTATTTCAATGACTGATCGTTCCTATTTTATCTTTTGAGTATTTTTCCCAACGGAATTTCTAATTTTATTCTATATTTTCAGTAAAGTATAGAAAATTAAAATTCATGCTTTAGTTTTTAGACAACAGAAAATTCTTCTAAAGTTAGAAATTTTATTATAGTTTCTCACCTAAATAGAATGAACTAGGGCGATCAACTTACCGCTTCAATTCAAAAACCGAAAAGCCGTTGTTAATTTGATCGAGCGCTCCGCGTGATCGTACCAGCCTTGTGCTCTGTACTCATCGGTGTGCATGTAACATTGCGCGCGCATTTCATCGCTGCCTTCAGTGAAGGTGAGCAGCCAACTGTGCGGGATGGCATGGTCGGGCACCATGTAACGGGTAAGGGCGCAGATGTTCATGAACATGGTGTTGCCGTATTTTCGTTCGAAGCAGCCGCGCCCGCCTTTGCGGTCATCTGGGTTGGAATGGGTGTGGCCGGCGAACCACATATCGACGGCGCCGGGATTTTCTTTGAGAACCCGTTCGAATTGACCCGAATCGAAAAGGCCGCCGACCCAGCATAGAAAGGAAGCCCCGGCGGGTGATCCTTCCTCGATATAGCGGTGATAATCTTGAATCCAGTTTCCTTGCCCGTCCCTGCGCATGCCTTCCCATAGGCCGGATGCAAAGGTGGTGTCTTTCAGCACGTAGTGGTGCGCGGTGATGACGATCTTGTCCTTATGTTTGAGGACTTGGTCCTTCCACCATTCGAAGGTTTCATGGGATACGACGCCGCCGGGATTTCCTTCGAGCTCGCCCCGGCCTTTCTTGTGGCTTCTCTCGTTGACGTCGCTCAGCATGAGGATGACGATGTTGCCGGCTTCAATAGCGTAGCGTTCCCAGGTGCCTTCAATAGGAAAGGGATAATGCGCACGGGTTACGCCCGAGAATTCCGTGTTTTCTCCCATCGGGTCGATCCACTTCTGGAACCATTCGCCGTCCGGCTGGTGGAGTCCATTGCGGTCGTGATTACCGGAGAGCGAATAGACTTGTTCGCGGCGGTGTTCCTTTAGGGCCGAGAACTGCTTGATAATTTCCGCGCCTTCCTCGTCGCTCGGCAAATCTCGGTAGCCGCAGTAATCTCCAACATTGATCGCAAAATCCCAATCGAACGGTGGGCCGCCCAAATCACCGCCACGTTCCGAATGATTCAGCGCGTCGGACAAGCTTGTGCGACCGAATTCCAAATCCCGTCCCACATGGGCATCACCCTGCGCCCAAATTCGGAGTTGCCGTGTTTCGATGATGAAAATCCTCCGTCGCCTGTTGTCGAACAGGTCATGGTGTCGAATGAAGCAGGCATCCGCGCTGCTCATATTAGTTCGGAAGTTGTGGTCTTCGAAAGTGGCAACATTTTGGTGGCTGGAATCGCAAAGACCCCGCTTTCACGAGGTCTTTGGCAGGGCGCGAATAACGTCGACGACGGTTTCGCGCTTATGAGGAAACGTTAATTCCTTACGCGGCGGGCGCGCTGGCAACGAGATTTTCTGGATCGCGCAACACATAGCCGCGTCCCCATACCGTCTCAATATAATTTTCGTCTCCGGTTGCGGAAGAGAGTTTCTTGCGTAGTTTGCAGACGAACACGTCGATGATCTTCAATTCCGGCTCGTCCATGCCGCCATATAGATGGTTGAGGAACATTTCCTTCGTTAAGGTCATGCCTTTACGCAAGGACAGCAATTCGAGAATGCCGTATTCTTTCCCCGTTAAATGAAGCGGCTTGCCGTCGACTTCGACGGTACGGGCATCGAGATTTACCTTCAACTTGCCGGTTTCGATGATCGATTGGGCATGGCCCTTCGAGCGACGGATGATTGCGTTGACGCGCGCGATAAGTTCCTGCTTGTGGAAGGGCTTCGTGAGATAGTCATCGGCGCCGAATCCAAGCCCTTTGACTTTATTTTCAAGCTCGCCCAGTCCCGAGAGGATAAGAATTGGTGTTTCGACACGCGCGTCCCGAAGACGGCGCAGTACTTCATATCCGTCGATGTCGGGAAGCATTAGGTCGAGAATGATAATGTCGTAATCGTAGATCTTACCGATTTCCAGGCCGTCTTCGCCCAGTTCGGTACAATCGACGACAAAATTTTCCGTTTTGAGCATAAGCTGGATGCTGTCGGAGATAGCTTTGTCATCCTCGACTAATAAAACTCGCATATTCTCTTCCCTTCTCAGGTCGTCGTTAATTTTAACCAACATTGCAATATTAATATTTATGACCAGAAAAGGTTAACAAATTGTTTCGATATTCAGATAATCAAAATTTTAGCAAAATTTAGGATATAGTGCCGCTAGCCCGTACGGTCTTTCATCAGGGCGTCAAGGACGATTAAGGTTTGGAAATGACGGGGCCGCTGGAAAACTTAATTGGCGATATAAACCGACTGTCGGATGCCGCCGTTTTCGGCACCGTATGCGGTATTCAGGGCATGTTGGTGGAAATTGCCGGTGTGCAGGGGAACCTTTCGGTTGGCGACCGGTGCGATATTGTCGCACGTGGCGGAACGCTGGTGCCGTGTGAAGTCGTGGGGTTTCGTTCCGGAACCGCGTTGGCGATGCCATTCCGCCCACTGGATGGCGTTGGACTTGGTTGCAGGGCGATTCTATCGGAGACGGAGCCGACTATCTATCCGACCGACGCGTGGCTGGGGCGCGTTGTTGACGGTTTCGGTGGACCGGCCGACGGTAAGGGCGCCCTGCCGCAAGGCGATCGAGCTTACGCGATCAAGAACCAACCGCCACCGGCGCATTCGCGCCAACGTGTTGGTGGTAAGCTGGATCTTGGCGTTCGGTCGATAAACACCTTCCTAACTTGTTGCCGAGGACAACGCATGGGGATTTTCTCGGGTTCGGGAGTTGGAAAATCGGTGCTGCTGTCAATGTTGGCGCGGTTTACGTCGGCGGAAGTTGTCGTATTCGGCCTTATTGGCGAGCGGGGCCGAGAGCTGAAGGAGTTTTTGGAGGATGATCTTGGTCCCGAAGGCCTTGCGCGAAGCGTGGTCGTGGTGGCGACCTCCGATCAATCGGCATTGCTGCGACGGCAGTCTGCCTACATGACAATGGCTGTCGCGGAATATTTCCGCGACCAGGGTAAAGATGTGTTGTGTCTGATGGATAGTGTAACGCGCTTTGCCATGGCGCAGCGGGAAATCGGACTTTCGGCGGGTGAGCCACCCGCAAGCAAGGGGTATACGCCGACGGTATTTTCAGAATTGCCGAAGCTGTTGGAACGCGCCGGTCCCGGCGTTGGTGTGGGAAGCATTACTGGATTGTTCTCGGTTTTAGTCGAGGGTGATGATGAAAACGAGCCAATTTCCGATGCCGTTCGCGGTATATTGGACGGGCATATAATGCTCGACCGATCGATCGCACATCGCAACCGCTTTCCGGCAATTAATATTCTCAGGAGCGTTTCGCGGACCTTGCCGGATTGCAACACGGAGGAACAGAACACGATCGTCAATCGGGCCCGTGCCTTGATCGCGACCTATGAGGATATGGCGGAACTTATTAGAATTGGCGCATATCGTGCCGGGAGCGATAGCGAAATCGACGAGGCGATAGGTTTTTATCCTCAGATAGAAGCGTTTCTCGCTCAAGGAATGGACGATCAGCAGGACCTCGACCATGGTTATGATCAATTGGCGCAAATTCTGTCAGCGGACGTGCAATGAAGGGTATTGCGGCGCTGATAAAAATTCACGCGTTTGAGCTGGATGAGAAGCGCCGCGCCTTGAAAGACATCGAAGAGGTCCGTGTTCAAATTGAACTATCCCTAGCGCGTTTGGCGCAAGAATTGTCGGACGAGCAAGTCGCTGCCCGTCAATCCACGGAAGGTGGTTATGCCTACGGTGGATTTGCGCGAGCGGTTATTCAACGCCGGACGGCGCTACGGGAACAGTTGGAATCGGTAACACGGCAAGTGGAGGATGCGCGCGACGCGGTAGCGCGGTCTTTTGAGACACTAAAGAAGTATGAGATTACCAAGGAGAACCGGGATAGCGCGGCTGCCGCGGAAGCAGGTCGCCGCGATCGGATCGTGCAAGATGAACTTGGTTTGAATGCTTACAGCCGTGGTAAGCCTGCCAGTTCCTGAACAATAACGCGTCAGACATGGTGTAACCTGCACTGGCTGAACCGGGCATTCGTGGCGTGGTCATGAGGGAAGTCTGCCGTTGTTGAGAGGATGGTTCACCATTTTCTAATGGATAAGAGCAAACTCGAAGACAGTTCATATTGGAGCCGCTAGGGTGCGGCCAAGCTCAATCTTAGCCATGATTCGCATAGGTGGACGCTGTGATACGTGATCAAGAGAAATTACAAACGCTGATAACGCAAATTCGCGGTTTCATCAGAGACGTTGCCGTTCCTAATGAGGACCGTGTCGAGGCAGAGGATCGAATCCCCGGTGATGTAGTCGAGAAGCTGCAAGAGCTCGGTAGCTTTGGATGGAGCATTCCGGAGGAGTATGGCGGGCTCGGTCTGACGTCCGAGGAGTTGGCTATCGCATTCATGGAATTTACCCAATGTTCCGTGGCATTCCGTGTTTACGGCGGTCAGAATGCCGGCATTGGATCGGAGTGCATCATCCGCGACGGGACGGAGGAACAGAAGCGGCACTATCTGCCGCGCCTAGCGTCGGGTGAGATGATCGGTTGCCTGGCGTTGACGGAAACCTCGGCTGGCTCCGATGCGACGGCGATGAAAACCCGAGCGGTAAAGATTGATGGCGGCTACCGTATCAATGGTGACAAACGCTATATTACGCTGGCCCCCATCGCCGATCTCTACACTGTATTTGCCCGAACGTCGGGTGATAGAGGTGCCGACGGTGTCACGGCATTTCTAATTGAACGCGGCACGGAGGGTATGACACCGAGCGCGTCGACGCCGAAAATGGGCCAAGAAGGCGCGCCAATTGGCGAAATCGCCTTTGAAAATGTCTTCGTGCCCGATACTGCGGTCCTTGGTGGAGTGGAGGGGCTGGGGTTCCGAACCGTTATGAAGGCCCTAAACAAGCAGCGCATTAACCTCTCGGCACTTTCCACCGGTCCCGCGATCCGCATGTTGGATGACGCGATTGCCTTTGCGAAGGAACGTCGGCAGTTCGATAAGGCAATCGGTGAATTTCAACTCATTCAGGCGATGCTTGCCGAGTGCAAGGTGGAAATCGAAGCCGCGCGTGCGCTCATTCTCGAGACAGCCCGTAAGCGCGACAGGGGGGAGGATGTCACCTTGGAAGTGAGTCTTTGTAAATATTACTCAACGGAAATGTGTGGGCGCGTGGCGGATCGAGTCGTGCAAATCTTTGGCGGTCAAGGCTATGTGAAGGGAACTGGGATCGAGCGATTTTATCGAGATGTAAGGGCCTTCCGCGTTTATGAGGGGACCAGTCAGATACATTTGCTCAGTATCGCGAAAAAACTACTTCGATGAAAATTGGACGCGAGTAACGCATCTGTCTTATTGAGCAATAAAAGCGAACTATCGGTTTAAATCGAATTAGTCATTTCAAGGCGAATAGATTTTTCGCGCACAAGGACAAATGTCAAACGAGCCTGGTTTTGCTTGGAGACTGTCTAAAAACGCTCCATGCGCGCGAGGAGGGCAGGGTTGTCCCATTTTGGCTGCCTGTCCTCGATAAGGATGCGATGACCAGCATCTTCTCCTAAATCGCGCGTTGCGACTATTTGGGCCCATCGGGGTACGAGTTCGTTGTTGACGTCTTCCAGTATCGCCACGGCGAGCTGTTCCAGGGTTTTAGTTGAATAAGTGTCTAGAGCGTTGAGATAGCGAGTGAACGATGCGGGCGGCAGGGTGAGTTTGTCAGGGACATAACGCAGCACGATATAGGCATTCGCGCCGCGCGTGTGACCTTCAAGATGGTTCAGATAATCTAGTGCGGTAGTTGGGTTTGACGCGGTCGACAGCAGTGAGCGGCGCTCCGTTGCTGCTATCGTGCTTTCGGGAGAGTCGTTCATTGCGAGAACTTCGTCACGCGACGATGCCGGAATCATGCGCGAGGCCCGAATCGCGCAGCGGCTGTATTTCGAAAAAACGTTCCTTTTTGAACCCAATGCGTCCGGTTAAACCGAGCGCGGACGTTGTATCGGTGAACACCTCGCTGATGGATTGCCGCATATGCTTTGTTATCTCCCGCTCGGTTCGAATGATAAGGTCGAGCGCTTTAGGCCGGGCCAGACCGTCGAACTGAAATGGGCCGAGTTTTGTGAACGTTACTTCTATGATGAAGCGAGTCTCTTGCGGTGTTTCGCCATCTTGGTCCCCGCCACCATGGTCGCGAATGAAGAGGCGCATTTGGTGCAATTGCTCTTCTGAGATTACGGGTATCAGGAAGAGCCGCCAATCCTGCCCCGCGGGCTCGCTCGCGATACGTTGCATGAGGCCGAATTCCTCGCTTATCCGGCCCAGTAGTCCTTCGCGTTCGATAAGACGTACCGCATTAGGTCCCAGCCAACCGCGCAGGTCGCCGGCGCGCAACGCCGCCATGAAGAATAGCATTGTGTTCGTGAGTTGCGGGCCAGGTTGGGGCACCGACTGATTTATGGCGTTTGGTGTAGGTGACGATGCGCCCACGCGCAAAATGTCGCTCAAGGTCTCCCACCGTTCCGCGAGGACGAGTCCGCTCTGTTGGAGGGCTGGTGGTGATTGAGATATTGGTGTTCCCGTCGCCTGCAACAGAAGGTTGCTTCCCACCGGCAGTGGGCGCGGTACGGCGAGGGAAAGCTCGGCGCTGTTGGTTCGGACGACGGCATGTCCGGCATTTGTGGTGCCGGTTACGGTTCCCGTCGTCGACGCGGTGCCGGGAGATGCCGGCGGGGCGCCTGTGCCGGGCCGGGTAATCGCGGAAATCCGCACGGCAAAACGATCGCCGGTTGCAAGCGCGGTTTGGTGAGGCGACGGTCCCAGGGCCGCAGTCGATGTGGACTGAGATATCGAACGCGCGTTTGCCGGCGCGGCGATACGAACAACCGTCGCGGTTACGAGACTACCGCGTAGCTGCGATTGACTGTCGGTGAGACCTTGTATTGCCGGTTGTGCGGGAACGGGCGGCGCTGGGTTGGAGCGCGTCGCGACTGGCAATGTCGGTGCTGCGGTTCCCGCCAGCCTTGCTTGCGGTGTGTGGGGGGGCGGTGATGCGGGGCGTTCCGGTTGGTAGGCAAGTTGAATAGTGGGTCGTGGACCCGCCGTGGAAACAGTGAAGATGATTTGGCTGTTAACAGGCAGTGCCTGGGCCGATTGAACCGTAACGGGCCCCAGTCTCGTTTGAAGAACTGATTGTGTGTTTGCCAAGCGAGCCGTGACGATACCTTCCAGGCGTTCGCCAATTGGCAGAGTGATTACATTGGGGGGCAGCCGCAAGATTGTGCCCGCTCCGATATTGGTTGGCGGCTGCGGTGGTGCTAATTGTGACGAATGAGGTGTCGCCGGCGGCGCCGACGTCGCATTCGATGTAGGCGGTAAAGCCTCGCTCATGTCTCCCGCTTCAATCGGGCGGCGATCGCTTCGACATCCTGCGCGGCCTCGGCTGAGGGGTGGCGGGTCAGGAGTGCTGTTTGGCGACGAATGCTTTCGCGCACCTTGCTGTCGTTTCGAACAATTCCGGCCAAGGGAATTTCCCTCCCAAGAAAATTGTAACAAGCCTTGCGCAAGGTCTCATATGTCTCGCGCCCACTGTTCGATGTCTCCGCCATGTTCACGACGATCCGCAAATCGGCCTCTGGATGGTCGGCGACGGTCAGTTTGATGAAGGCATAGGCATCGGTGAGTGAAGTCGGTTCGTCCGTCGTAACGACCAAGGCGGTTCCCGCGGCCGCGGCAAGAGTCTGGACCGTGCGGTCGACACCGGCACTTAGATCTAGAATGACTCGATCGTATTTTCCGGCCAGGCGCATCAGATTGTCACGAAGCGTGACGAGCCGCTGTACGGGTAGCATTGCCAAATTCCCAGCGCCGGAACGGCCGGCCAAAATATCGAACTGCCCCTCGCGATAGTTGGTAATCGCTTGCGGTAAGGTAAGTTTCCCAGCGATTACCCCGGCGAGGTCCTGCTTTGGCATCAGGCCAAGTTGTATGTCGACATTTGCCAAACCAAGGTCACCGTCGAAAAGGAGGGTTCGCTGGCCGCTTTGGCTCAGCGCTTGGCTTAGAGAAATCGAGAACCAGGTTTTGCCCACGCCACCCTTGCCCGAGGCAACGGCAATTATCTTGCGGCGAGCCGCTGGGTCGGGTGTGTCGGCTGCTATCGGTCGAAGTGACATCTAGTTGGATCCAGTCGCTTGTATGGTTTCCGCTTGCAAAGAAGAGTCTTGTGCGAAGTCAGGTAGCAAGAGGCGTGCCAGAGAAACAGGATTAATGGCGCGCAGGCCGGATGCGATATCGGGCGTAAGGCTGACGTCACAAAAGGGCAGCCCGCTCGCGTCGGCGGCGGCCAGGATGCCGCCAAGCCGCCGGACCATATCGAGACGGGTAATGAGTATTCGGCTCGGCCTTATTTGAGCAAAGGCCGCTGCGAGTTCCCCGGTTTCTATTGCGTCTCCGCCCGCCGCGACAACGAGAATTCGTTCCATTTGCGCCGTTTCCGTGAACTCAAGGAGGCGATGAATGTCCTCCGCGCTATGCGGGTTGACGCCCGCCGTATCGATCAGTATCTGCGCCGCTGCATTCGCGTTGCGCATGGCTTCGACCAGGGACACAGGGGTATTGGCACTGCTGAATTCCGCCTTCAGATACTTGGCGTATGTGCTGAGCTGATCGATCGCACCTGCCCGAACCGTGTCCGTGGAGATAAAGCTGACGGAATTGTCCTCAAGACGGATACGCACCGCCAATTTAGCCATGCTGACGGTTTTTCCGGAACCTGGAGGGCCTATGAACATTAAGGGCTTGGGGCCGCGTTGGTCGGGGAGCGGTGCAAAGGCGAAACAATCATCCAATGCCCCCGCCAAGGCGAGCACGGGGTCCGCTATACCGAGATGGGATGCAGCGTTTAATAATTTATCGGCGAGTGCCGTGGGCACGCCATGGGCGTCGAGCGAGACGCTAAGCTGGTCGACGATATCGAGTGGTTCGGCGTTTTCGAGTAACGGTGACTCAAGATCATCACCTTCAACTGCTGCGGTAATGCGGACGTCCCGCGCGCTCTCGTCTTCATGGGTCGCGACAATGATTGCGTCCGCGCCGAGTTGCTCGCGCACGAGCTCCATGGCTTCCTTCATGCTTTCCGCGTGAAACGTTTTCAGTCGCATCGTCTTCTAAATTTGTCCGACGGTCTTGATCCGCGCCTTCGCGTGGATCTCATTTTGAGACATAACGACAGTAACGGGGCGGAAACGCTCGATTACCGAGCGGACATAAGGCCGAATGCCCGGACTGACGAGCAAAATTGGGACGTCGCCTTGCATCGCATGTCGCTCAAACGTGGTTCGAACCGCATTGATAAATTTTTGTAAGTCGGTCGGCGACATTGCAAGTTGCTTTTCTTCTCCTTCGCCGATGATCGATTCCGCGAATGCCTGTTCCCATTCCGGCGATAGGGTGATCAAGGGGACGTGACCTTGTTCATTGGTGTTTGTATCTGAAAGTTGCCGCGCCAACCGCGACCGAACGTGCTCGGTAATTTGGGTCATGTTACGTGTGTAACCGCAAGCTTCGGAAATCCCTTCCAGGATGGTCGAAAGGTCGCGAATGGAAATCCGCTCGGAAAGGAGGTTTTGCAGGACTCGTTGTACACCACCGACAGAAATTTGATTGGGAACCAAATCGGCGATTAGTTTCTGGTGTGCGGCATCGAGTTCGTCGAGAAGTTTTTGCGTTTCGACGTAAGACAAAAGTTCCGACATGTTTTCCCGAATAATTTCGGTTATGTGGGTTGTGATCACCGTTGGAGCATCCACAACAGTGTAACCACGGAACATTGCTTCCTCGCGGCTTTGTTCGTTGATCCACATGGCAGGTAGACCAAATGTCGGTTCCTGTGTTGCCTCCCCAGGCAGACTTATTTGTTCTCCTCTAGGATCCATCACCAACAGCATGCTGGGGCGTAGTTCCCCTGTTCCCGCTTCAATTTCCTTAATACGCACAACATAGGCATTCGCCGCCAATTGGAGATTGTCTTGTATGCGGACCGCCGGCATGACGAACCCCATTTCCGAGGCGAGCTGGCGCCGGAGCGCTTTGATTTGATCGGTAAGGCGCTGTTCTTTTTGCGAATTGATCATCGATAGCAGGCCATATCCGAGTTCGAGCCGTATCAGGTCAATTGCAAGCGCCGTTGTAATGGGTTCTTCCGCGACGGGAACTTCGGCTGCTTCCGCGGCGGCGTTGGCTTGCTCGTCGGCAACCGTTTTTGCCTCCTGCCGCGTCAGATTAAACGCGAGGCCGCCGGTAATCGCGGCGAGCAACAGGAACGGAAAAGCTGGAATTCCGGGTAGCATCGCCATGACGACGAGTAGAACGGAAGATATTCCCAGCGCGCTCGGATAGCCGCCTAATTGACCAAACACGGCCTTGTCCGTGGTTCCCCGGACGCCCGCTTTGGTAACCAGCATACCCGCGCCAATGGAAACAATGAGTGCCGGAATTTGGCTCACCAGGCCGTCGCCGACGGTCAGCAATGTATAGTTCTGCGCCGCTTCCGACACGGACATGTCCTGCTGCGCCGTGCCGATAATGATGCCGCCGATAATGTTGATAAACGTGATGAGTAGGCCGGCAATCGCGTCGCCACGCACGAACTTCGACGCTCCGTCCATTGCACCAAAGAATGAATTTTCTTCCTCGAGTTTCGAACGCCGGTTCCGGGCGTCCTCCTCGCCGATTAAACCCGCCGATAGATCGGAATCGATCGCCATCTGCTTGCCGGGCATGGCGTCGAGACTGAACCTGGCCGCCACCTCCGCGATACGTCCCGCGCCTTTGGTAATCACGACGAAATTTACGATTACCAAAATTCCGAAAACAATAATGCCGATGACATAGTTGCCGGCAACGACGAAATTTCCGAAGGATTCAATGACGCGTCCCGCAGCCGCGGTCCCGGTATGACCGTCGGCGAGGATTAGGCGGGTCGATGCAAGGTTCAGCGCCAATCGCATCATTGTCGCGATCAGCAGAATTGTAGGGAAAGAGTTTAGCTCGAGAGGTTCCTTAATAAACAGAACCGTCATTAGGATGAGGACGGAAAACGTGATCGACAACGCCAGCGAAAAATCCAACATCCATGTCGGCATCGGCAAGAGGAGCACCACCAAAATACAGACGATGCCAAGCGCCAACGCGATATCGCCGCGTTTTGAAATGTTTCGGAGCGTACCATTAATCGAGGACGAGGCGATGGCACGGGCGTTCGTGCTTTCTCCGCCTACTTCTGGTGTCGCATCGGTCATGCCCTGCTAACTCCGGTCGTCACGATTTTCGTGCCGTTCCTTTCCTAAGGTGCCGTTGACTCCACTTCACCGGGCATGGGTACCGCGAGGCCATTCTCGGCGTAAAGCTTTAGTTTGTTTCTAAGCGTTCTGATTGAAATGCCTAAAATATTCGCGGCATGGGTTCTGTTGCCGAGGCAATGTTGCAACGTGTCAATGATGAGGTCGCGTTCGACCTCGGCGACGGTGCGCCGCACGAAGTCGGCTTCGCCATTGGTACTATTCGAATCGGCTGGTGTTGTTGGCGCGAACGACGGCGCCGCCGGTTCCCCGACGCTGATGCCAGACAATTGAAGTATCGTCGCATCCATGGCGAGTTCGGTGCCCTGTGAAAGCAGAACGGAACGATGCATGGTGTTTTCAAGCTCTCGGACATTGCCTGGCCAGCCGTGTCGTTGGAGCGTGTTCAACGTATCCTGTCCTATGGGTTTCCTAGCGACGCCATTTGCCTCGGCATATTTGTCGGCAAAGAAATTGGCTAGAATTTCAATGTCCTGCGGCCGGTTTCTCAATGCCGGGATGCCGATATTCACGACATTCAGGCGAAAATACAGATCTTCACGAAAATCACCGTTTTTCACTGCATCCTGAAGATTTCGGTTTGATGTCGCGAGGAGCCTGACATCGATCTTGATCGGCTTTAGACCGCCGACTCGATCTATTTCGCGTTCTTGGACAGCGCGTAGAAGTTTGGCTTGAAGGCGGGGGTGCAGCTCACTGATCTCGTCAAGCAGTAGTGTGCCACCATCGGCTTCCTCGAACTTACCAATCCGCCTCGCCACGGCTCCTGTAAAAGCGCCTTTTTCGTGTCCGAATAATTCCGATTCAAGAAGGTTCTCCGGTATTGCCGCGCAATTTACCGCAACGAAAGCCTTTGACGACCTGTTGCTTTTCACGTGGATATGGCGCGCCATCAATTCCTTGCCGGTGCCCGATTCGCCCGTGATTAGGATCGAAGCTTCGGATGGCGCGATTTGGTCAGCCAGCGCAATGACCGCTTTCATTGCCGGATCGCGATGTATGATCGTATTGCTTTCCGCGGCCACGGCCTCCAGGACGGCGGCGATCAGTTCAGGGTCGGGGGGGAGTGGTATATATTCCCGCGCGCCTTGGCGGATCGCTTCCACCGCGGCCTCTGCGCTGGTTCCGATTCCGCACGATACGACGGGTACATTGATGCGCTCGCTGGCGAGACGCGTTACTAGGTCGCCGATATTGAGTTTGACATCAACGAGTAGTAATTCCGCGCCTTGACCGGAGCGAACGGAAGCAAGCGCTTCCTCAATCGAATTGACATGGCTGACTTTCGCACCTCGGGAAATTGCAATTTTTCCAGCGGTGCTGATATGGCCTTCCAGGGTGCCGACGATTAGTAGTCTCATGGTTGATCCGACCTTGTAGTCTAACTAGTTGAAATATTCGACCCGGTGTCCGGGAGGCAGAATTGTATTCAGCAGCATTTCGAGCCGCCTTGGGTTCTCTTGCCGGCCAATCGAAGCCGACGCCATTACATAAAGGTGGTTGATAAGGGTCTCTTCGCTCGAGTTTCGTTCAAGTTTTGATGCAAGGGGCGTGAAAACCATATTGGCGAGTATTGCGCCGTAGAACGTGGTGAGAAGCGCGACCGCCATCGCCGGTCCAATCGTGCTCGGGTCTTCGAGATTTCCCAGCATTTGTATTAATCCGACGAGGGTTCCGATCAGACCCATTGCGGGGGCGATCTCGGCGGCGCGGCGCAAAACGTTCACGCTGCGTGCTTGGCGCTGGGCGGTTGCCTGCAACTCCTGCTGCATGATCCGCTCGATTTCGTCACCCGGTGTGCCATCGACGACCATAGTCAGGCCGCGATAAAGCATTCTCTGCGGCTCGATACTTTCGATATGTGGCTGTAGTGCCAGCGCGCCTCTGTAACGCGCGATCTGGGCAAGTTGCAGAGCATGAATGGCCGCTCCGGCGGGGTCTCGTGATCTATGAAATACGGTCTGAGCGACAATGCGGACGGCATGGGACATGTCGCGTAGGGAAAAACAGGCCGTCGTCACACCCACGGTGCCGCCAACGACAATAAATATCGATGGGATGTTGAGGAACGCACCCGGCGTTCCGCCCAAATAAATCGCCGTGAAAATTAGTAGGAACGCACCCGATATACCGACCAAGGTCGCCAGGTCGACAGCCGACCGCGTTACCGGTGGCGACACCGTGGGCGTTCTTGAATCGCCGCCTCCTTCGGCTTCAATTGCCATGGCATACCGTTTCGATGTCGAGGCAGCACCTGGTATTGCAAACTGTCATAAGCGGCAACATCATGTATTGCGCTCTGACTTGATGATTTCCGTCATCGTCACACCAAGTTTGTCTTCGACAACGACGACCTCACCACGCGCCACCAGCCGGTTGTTCACATAGATGTCGATGGCCTCGCCGACCTTTCGATCCAATTCGACAACAGCGCCGCGCCCCATTTTCAGCAGATTGCTAACCTGCATCGTTGATTTGCCCAATACTGCCGAGACTTGCACGGGAATTTGGTAGACAGCTTCCAAATCGCGCGCGCCGAGGGGTGATTCCATCTCGGCAATTCGAGGGTCTACGCCGGTGTCTTCCGCTTCGGTTTGTTCTTCGTCCAACTCTTCTAGAGGTGGCGATTCGTCGTCTTCTGCCATCGTTTGCTCCTTTAGGAGGCGCTAAAGCGTATCTGGACTAGGTGAAGTCATCGTTTGGTTCTGTTGCCTCGATTGGGTCTCGTAGGTCGAAGCCAATTTCAAGGTGCGAAATAATCCTGACCGTAGGTTCGATTCTTCTAGCTAGCATCGATTGCTCCTGGAAGGGCGGCCGGTGTGGGGGGGACGTCAACAGGTGTGTCTTCAGCTGTTTGATTTTCCATCTGCTTGGGTAACGGCGGCGTCATCTCTGCTGGAATTTCCTCTTCCGGATTTTCCGCTTCCGGTTCTTCCGGCTCGATTGCGCCTTCCGCTAATTGATCCGCAAGGGGAACCGCGGCAGGAGTGTCGTTCGATGGTTCCGGTTCCACATCACGGCCAGGACTGTCGATAAGTTCTTCGTTCGCACCGGTGACGTCGTCCTGAGCCGTTTGTTGCTGCTGATCTGACGTTTCAACGTCGGGGAATACTGTTTCAACAAGGTCGGGTTCCGGTTTCGACACAGCCTCAATGTGTTTGATTGGCGTTTCGAATGGTTGCGGATGGCTATCCAGGAAGCGTGCGGCAATGGTTTCTATTTCGGCCATAAGCAGTTCGCCGTTTCGCTCGGCACCACCATTGCCCCATTCAATTTTGCAATCCGCCGTGCCCAATGTCGGGTCGGCGGCGACTCTTAACCTTTCCGACAATCCGCTTGGTTTAGCGATCGGTTCGAGCCGTGCGGCAATTTCACTGGCAATCGCCTCTGGCACGTTGATGGTAATTTCAGCCTCGGAAAACAGCGTGGAAAGTGTGCCTAAAATAAAAGCCTCGATTTCGTCGAGCCCATGCCGTCTGGCATATTCCGGAAACAATTTCTTGTTTATAGCCAATGCAACTTGGACCGCGTCGCGAAGTGTTGTTTCGTTTGTTTCGGTCTGGGCGGCTGCCAAGGTCGCGAAGTTATGCTGAATTGCAGCGATGATTTCGCCTAGATGTAGGTCGAATTCCGATTGGGTCTGCGAGAGCCCTTCCGCTTTTCCCGAGGCATACCCTTCATCGCGCGCAGCCTGTAATTCCTCGCTGGAAAAGGTTGGTGGCGGTGGCGCCTCTTCGACAATCTCGGGTTCCGGCGGTAATGCGCTTGCGTCGAAATCGAGGTCGAAAAGATAGGGTGGGTACTTCTTGTTTTCCAAGGGGAGACTCAATTCCATCGTTCAATGGCAAATTGCAAGCGCGGCGTTGCACGCAAGCCATGTTGTTTGGGGCCTGAGGCCTGATCAGGGATGATTTCCAGAATCACGATGATGTTTCCCGGTTCACTTAATTTAACTGTCCTGATACATCCAAGTCCGCATGATAGAGACGGCTTCTTCGGGATGTTTGTCGATAATATCGCCAATTTTTCGTAGGGACGACGCCTTTACGCGGCCCTCGATATTGCTGAGATTGATCATGTTTTCGTCTTCATCAGCGGAAAGCGCGCCAGCCACACCGCCTCCCATTGCAGCGCCGCCCATTGCCGCCGGGACACCGCCCGCCGCTCCCGCGGGACCGGCTAGCGCGGGCGCTCCGCCGCTTTGGTCTGTAAGCATTTGTTGTTCCGTTGACTGGGCGATGGCCTCGGCCGTCGCGGCCGTGGCCTCGAATACCTTGCTGATTAGAGGCCTAACGACGAGGAGAATTGCGAGAATACCGACGGTCGCCAGAACGACGACTTCCAGTAGCCGCAAAAGGTCGTTTTGTTTGAAGCCGAAGATTTCGTCGCTTGCGAGGTCAGCATCTCCGACCGGCGCGGACGCAAAACGCATATTCACCACCTCTATCGTATCGCCCCGGTCGCCGTCGAACCCTATAGCCGACCGAACCAGTTTTTCGATTTGTTCCATTTCCTCCGCGCTGCGCGGCCGGTAGGTTTGGTCGCCGTTTTCAGCATTCGTGACGACGCCGTCGACCAAGACGGCAACGGACATCCGGTTAACCTTGCCGGCATTCCGGACACTGCGGCGCACGGTTTTCGAAATTTCAAAGTTAACGGCTTCCTCGGTCCTGTTCGATTGGTTTTGACTGCCGGCGCCACCGCCAAGTTGGTCCGCATCCGGCAAGTTTTGGCCTACGGAAACCGCATCCGCATCACCTTCTTTACTTTGGCTGGAATCTTCGATCGTCTGTGTCGATCGTACGACCTGACCGTCTGGATCGTAGGTTTCTTGATTGGTTTCGATGCGGTCGAAATCTATCTCCGCCCGGACCTCGGCGCGAACCTTGCCAAATCCGATGGTTCTTTCCAAAAGATTCGTCAGGCGGTTGCCTATCCGAGACTCGAATGCGACACGCTGTTCGTCTGGGGTGAAGTCCCCTTGCAATTGACTCCCGTCGCCATCGCCAAGGCGGGCCAGCAAGGTTCCTCGATCATCGACAATGGAAATTCGCGAAGGCTGTAGTCCTGGCACAGCCGCGGCGACTAAATGCTGAATCGCGAGAACTTGGTTTCGGTCAAGACGGGTCGAGCCGCGCATCTGTAACGCGACGGAGGCACTTGGTTCCTGACGGTCACGGGTAAACAATTCCCGACGCGGCAAGACCAGATGAACCCGTGCGGTTTTGACGGGCCCCAAGGACATGATCGTTCTGGATATCTCTCCTTCAAGTGCGCGAATCCTATTAAGGTTTTGTATAAAACTGGACGTTCCGATCGCCTCGTCGCGATCAAGCAATTCGTTGCCCAGCGTGCCGCCGCCAGGCAGGCCTTGTTCCGCGATGAAAAGCCTTAATGTTCCGACCTGGTTGGTTGGAACGAATAATTCGGTGCCCTTGTTTCGCGCTTCATACGGAACGCTTTGCGCCTGGAGATGGCCAATAATTTGCCCCGCATCCGCCGCGTCCAAGCCGCCATAAAGTAGCGCCATGTTGGGGGAAGCCAAACGCGTCGTCAGGTAAATGAAAAATGCGACCAGTATGACGGCGACACCGGCCATCGCGCCAAGACGGGCCGTTCCGATATTGCGCAAAATCTGCAGAAATGCATCCACGTTAATTTACCTCATTGGCCACTTTTTGGCATAAGACGCTTGCTGACTGCGTGTATCGCTTTGGTCGACTGAGGGTTCGTTCCATATTTGCTCACTATTAATCGCAGGCAAATTATTTGCGTTGCACGAATCATTCCAACGCAAGTTACACGACATTTTAGTAAAAGTGAAGTTAAAACGCGGCAAAAATTGCCCAGTGTAAAAAAATATGAAGTTTAAAATTGGGAGTAAAGGTAATATTTCGCCTTTACGGCAATCATTGAACGCAAATTCAATGTAAATTGCCGAAGATCGTAATATTATTTATTTAGCAATACAGGAAGTATCACCAAAGAGTCGCCATCAACTAGTGTTGAGCAGGCAATACGCGTCAGCTGAGCTATCTGGTCCGCGAATTCCTATACTGTTGTAACCGAGTCGTACGCAAGCCACGCATGCCATGCCGTTCTATCAGGCGCTGCCATGACGTGAACTCTTCGATTGAAAGGCTATAGCGCTCGCAAGCTGCTTCAAGCGAGAGCAATCCGGCGCGAACTGCAAACACGACGATCGCCTTCCGACGGACAACCCACCTTTTCGTGGTCACAGGTGGTAAGTCTGCCAAGGTAATCGGTTTTCCATCCGGGCCGATGACCATGGGGACGGGTGGCGTGTAGACTTCCGATAAATCTGTGTTACTCAATTTTTCATCCTCAAGGCCGAAAATGCGATATTGACCTGTTTCGATGCCGTTCCTGCTATGTTTGCTGGCTTCGATGAGTAAACCTTGAATTGTTAAATAAATCGTAAAGTCGCTTGATTACGTTTGGATGAATTTGTTAGCGGATTGACTTTGTTGAAGTTCCTTGGCGAAAAATGACAAAAAAACGGCCCGGAACGCGTCCGGGCCGATTAAGTCGGGGAGAATTGAATGTGAGAGGTTGATCCGTTACCGGATTATATTCGTCAGTTCTGCGAGCATTTCGTCGGCGGTCGTTATGATCTTCGTGTTTGCCGAGAAAGCGCGCTGCGTCACGATCATGCGGGTAAACTCGTCGGCCAAATCGACAGTTGATGCTTCCAGGGCGTTCGAAGCGATGACCCCGGCACCGCCGGAATTTGGCGCTAGGGCCACGGGGATTCCGGCGTTGCTGCCGCCGGCGAATATATTCCCTGTTTGTGCGATAAGGCCGTTGGGGTTTGGGAAAACCGCCAAGGGAACTTGAAAAATGTCTCGCGTTTCACCGTTATCGAAAAGCGCGGTAACCGTACCATTTTCGGCGACGGTCACTCCGGTGACGGAGCCGAATTGCCTACCGTTCTGATTGATAAAATTCGGAATAAAAGTACCCGCGAATTGCGTCAACCCATCGGTGAGGCCAACCGTACCTACATCGAGAGTCAAGGAGACCCGGTCATCGGCTGTTCCGGTGCCGATCACGTTGTCATAATCCAAATCGAAGACGAAGTTGTTGGCGGTAATCGTTGAAATATCACCGGCCGCGGTCGATGACGTGACCGTAGCCAACGTACCGTTCGCGCCAAAGGTTACGGTTCCTAACCGTGTGCTCGTTGCACCGGCGATTAAGGCATTGTCCCCCGCCACACCGTCGTCGTTGCCATCAATATCCAGGAAAGAGGCGTTAGCCGCGGTCGCGCTAACGTCCCATTGGTTTGCGGTCGCGGTCTTGGTAAAGGTTAGAACCAAGGCATGACTGCCACCTTGCTTGTCCAGGGCCTCGACGGAAAGGTCGAATGTGTCATTTGTGGCGGCCGTGGATGGCAGGTTTGCGCCAATATCCATTGTCGACGTTTCGACCGGGGCGGATGTCAGGTTGGAAATATTAACCGTCGAGAATGCATTCAATATGCTGGTTTGCTGGACAGCACCATTGACGATCGGCCAACCGGTGAGAAATTCCCCAGCGGTATTGGCAAGATTCCCGTTCGCGTCGGGGCGGAACGAGCCCGCGCGCGTGAACGCGGTTTGTCCCGACCCTGTCGTGGCATTGTCGGAAACGACGAAAAACCCGGAGCCGGAAACCGCGAGATCCGTCGGTGAAGCGGAGGATTCAAGCAGTCCTTGCTGGTCAATTGCATTCAACGTGTTGAGCTGTACGCCACCCGGCGTGAAACTCGATGATGAGGCCTGCGCCGTCACCAGGGTCGAGAAGCGAGGGGAAACACCTTTGTAGCCGGTCGTGTTCACGTTCGCGATATTGTCTGCAACCATGCCCATCGCCTGACTTTGCGTGAACAATCCGCTGACACCGGCTCGCATTGCGCCGAAAAGACTCATTAAATCGCCTCCTTTTCAAACGGTGCGGCTAAAAACGCCACACCGCGGGGCCTTAGCCCTGTTCGGATTGTTCCGCGTCTTCTGGCGCGTCCTGAACTCCGGTTATGACATCCAAGGGAACACCGACTTCGCCGATGCCCAATACTGTTTTTCCATCTTCAAATGAAATTCCGGTCACGCGGCCGACGATCCGATGCGTGACATCGATATTTTGTTCTTCTGCATCAAGGGCGGTAACTTTAAACGAATAGACGCCGTCGGGTGCGATGCCGCCCTGAATCGTCGTGCCGTCCCATGCGATGTCGTGAACGCCGGCGGCCGTGTTGACGTCTTGTTGGAAGACCAAACCACCGGAGGCGTCGAATACTTGTAGTGCCGCCGCTTCGGCCGATTCAGGGAGCAGGTACGAGAATATGGCTTCGCCACCGACAAGCATGTTCGTGTTGCCAGCGGCTTCGATCGTCTTACCGATGTAATCCACCGCACCAACGGCCTGGTTTTGCTCTTGCAACGCGATTAAGGACTCCAAGTTTTGATTTTGGAGAACTTGTTGCTCGACACCCGTAAATTGAACCAACTGACTCGTAAATTCATTCGAATCCAAGGGGTCTAGAGGATCTTGATGCTGCAGTTGCGTTGTCAGAATGGTTAGAAAATTATCAAAATTTTCAGCCAATCCCGCAAGTGAACTCGTTTGACCGGTTGTGCTTTCGGGGGTCGGGGTGGTTTGCGTGATTTCCATTCGTTCGCCCTCAGACTTCTACGTCGATCATGCTGTCGCTGGCGCGTCGATGGAGTGTTTCGGATTCAATCGCGGCTAACTCGCTGTCCGCATTTTCGTTCTGGTTGCCGTTCGGTCCGCCGTTGCCCTCCGCGCTTTGCTGACCATCTGAGGCACCACGGCCGCTGAGATTAAAGCTTAAATTCGCGCCGTCGGATTTCAGGCCGGCGTCCTGCAAGGCTTGTTGCAGGCCCCGTGCGTCTCGCTGCAACATTTCCAGTGTTTCCGGCCGGTCGACGATGACCGACGCGGCCACGCGGCCATCCTGCATCACATCGAGCTTAATTTCGACGCGACCGAGTTCCGCGGGTTTGAGCTGAATTTTTATTCGATCGAGACCTTGGCCAACGGATTTCTGAATCTGCACCGCGATTTGTTCGGTCAGTACACGTAGGGGGATCGGCGCAGGTGGCGGCGGTGTGGCAATTCGAGCGGTTCCCGCTGCTGCCGACCCTGCGGTCGAACCACCGCTGATGGAATTGAGGGGCGCCATTTCAGGGCTTCGAGTGGGAAGGCCCATAGCCGTGCGATTTGTTGCGGCGGCCGAAGGTTGCGCCGCCGCCATCGAAGCTGGAAATGAAAGCGATTGACTGCTGGGGGTAGCGGAGGGTTCGGTCCCCGCGGCCGTCGTGGGTGCCGCCTGCGCCGCATTGCCTCGGATGTTGTTTCCGTTTGCCGTGACCTTCTTTGCCGCACTGTTCAACAGTAAGTTGCCGGAACTTTCCGTACTCCGTTCAGGGTCGGCTACGACGGTATTTCCAACGGCGCGCTGTTTTTCGGTTTGCGAGGCAACCGCTGACACGGCGGCCAGTGTGTTGCTGGGGCGTGATATCAGTTCTTGAGGTGTATCGGTGACTTGGGCGCTCAAGCGTTGCGTTTCGCTCCGACTTTCTTTCGAGGCCAGAGGTGCGGCGGCTACCGGGGCGGTTTGTTCTGGCGTGGATGATTGCGCTACCGCCTGAGTTGAACCGACATTTTGTTGAACAGGCCCCGTTTGTCCTTGTCCATTTGATGTGGTTAGTGCCGCTGGAACCGTAGCCAAGGCCAACGTCGCCGTGTCCGTGGTGGGGCGGTCTAACGTTTCGGTAGGGATCTCTAACGTTTCGTCGATTATTGCTAATGTTTGTTCGGCGTCCCTCGAATTATCGGATTGAACCGGCTGCTCGGATGCTTCTGGGCTGTCGCTAATATCGTCAGTTTGGTCTGTGCTAGCCTCGACCGCATCGTCCGACGGTTCCGGTTTAGATTCATATTCGTCCGTGCGTGGCCGGACGGCATCGGGGACGATCGATTGCCCCAGGCTCGTGCCGGCTTCGAGACGCAACCGGGCCCCATTCTGGCCGACGATGCTTTTAAGCAACGTGGCGAACACACTCCCGGATGGCTCCGAAATCTTTGCCGATTGGTTTTCCGTGCCCGGTGTTTGGGGGACGTCCACGCTCGATACCTGCATGGTGCTTCCTCGCTATTGCGTTGAAACCAACACAGCAAGCAACGGGCCAAAGGCTCGAAATGGATTTAAGTTATTGAAAATACGTAATTTATAAAAACCGCCAGGTCCTCGGAACGGATCCCGGGGCAATTTATTCATCCACATTGCGGCATATTTTTCCAGTGTGGCAGGGGCACACCGGAAAAAATTACGTACTTACGCCGCGCTATCCAGAGACACGCGCCGAAGAGATGCTCAATTCGATGAAACAGATTTCACATCAAACGGGAGGGGCGTCTTGCGACGAATTGTCTTCATTCTCCTCAAGGTTGGAATCTTCGCCGGTATCAAGGGCATTGGCGACGAACTCAACAAACTTATCGGAGGGTATCTGTTCGATAACCTCTTCGGTTGAGGTATCGACGACTTCCAAGAATATGCGATTTTGTTCACTGTCGAAGTTCAGCGTGGTGCGCCTGCTGGTCAATTGTAAGTCTTCTGCGGCGTCCGGAGCCTCGCCATTTTCCTGGCTTGCTTGGGGATCGTCTTGACCAAGTAGATCCTGCCGCCGATCGTTTAACGACGCGGTTCCGCTTTCGACGGGTGTTACGGTATTTTCTGGGTTTGTTCCATTAGTGGGCGTCTGTACCGAACTGGACGTACCTGTCTGGTTTGACGCGGATTGGGATTGGGACCCAAGGCCGAGTGAACCGAATTCCATCTCATATCTCCCGCAATCGGCGTTCTGTCAAATGCGCGAACAGTTGATTTGGTCTCAATGGGCCGGTGTCAATCGACGAAAATTCTAACTCGCCTTTATCACCGATTTCCCCGCACGACGTATTCTGTCGCCACTGTGCAAGAAAATGAAAACCAAACCATCTTATGTTCCTAGATTTCGAAGTGGCCTGACGACCAGGAATTCGAAATCCAACTAACGACATGCAAACTAAGTGCCAAATTCCGCCGTGGCGGTTCGTTCCTCGAATCTTGCTGTGTTGAATATCTCTCTGGCAAGACGAAGTCGTAACAACCACACTTGTTAATATTGTGCAAAGAAACATTAACGTACTGTTAACAAGGTGGAAATTTTGCTTTGAAAATGACTAGAATTTCTCTATCGGAGCCTACCATTTAAATAGCAACGAGCCGGTTTGCCGATCTATCAGGAATTGTGCGGCACTTTTCGGTATTTGACGATGGAAATGTTTGCCGGTTACAGGCGGGATTTCGGCAGAAATTGCCGAGCACGTCGAAATTGAGGCAATTATTGCCGGGCGGTAACGGGAGCCTTCTTAATTTGGGCATGGGTGTTGCATAGAGGGAGCTACGCAATTCGCTTCGACCGCGCCTTGTTTGGTGGGAATAGCATGATCGAACGTGATCAAACGAAATTTCAATACGCGGAGGCTGTTCGCGATCATCGTGCGGGACGTATCGACGAAGCTTGGGTGAAATATCGCGAAATACTGTCAGTCGAACCGCATCACGCCGATGCACTCCATATGCTTGGCGTCATCGCGGCCGGCCGGGGCCATCATCATGATGCTTTTGTTTTTTTCGAGAAAGCCGTCGCATGCGCGCCTCGAAATGCATCGTTTCTCAATAATCTCGGTGTTTCCGCCCGTGCAATTGGCGATACCGCCTATGCGGAGAAGGTGTTTCAAGAGGCGCTGGCGATCGACCCTGAATTACTCGATGCCCATTGTAATCTCGGTAATTCGCTTTTCGATCGTAACGACATAAGCGGCGCAAAGGCGCATTATGTATCGGCCCTCAAATCTCAGCCCTCGCACCGCACGGCACAACTTGGTCTGGCGCAAATTTTCCGCCGTCGCGGCGACCTGAAGCGAGCGACGGAAATATATCAATCACTCGTCAGCGCTTTTCCCTCGGATATTACCGTCCGGAACAATTTGGGCGTGGTTAGGATGGAAAGCGGTGCGCTTTCCGAAGCTTTGGAACATTATAGTGTTTCTTTAAATATTGATCCTAACAATCAAGAAACATTAAATAATATGGCTGTTGCATTTCTTGCGGATGGGAATACGGCTGTTGCCGAAGCAACTCTTCGCCGATTAATTACATTAAACCCAGAATCCCCTGAAGCGTACGGGAATCTTGGTAATGTTTTACGGCGCCAAGGACGCTATGAAGATGCTGCATCGAGCTATCGTGCCGCTTTGCAGGTTCGCCCAGACCCGGGTGTGCGGATACGGCTAGCGACGCTTCTGCCTGTCATCCCTTCTTCCATCCACGCCATGGCGGAAGCGCGCGAAAAAACGGAATCAGCAATCGACGCGTTGCTGGCGGAGAAAATACATATCGACGACCCCATAAACGAGGTCGGTATCACTAATTTTCATCTGTCCTATCACGATGAAGATAATCGTGTTTTGAACGGCAAAATTGCACGTCTCTATGCCAAGGCATGTCCCACGCTTGAGTTTGTGGCGCCGCACTGCAAGAAGCCCGAACGACGGACTAATCGGAAAATAAAAGTTGGTTTTGTTTCGCGTTACCTTCGGAATCATGCGGTAGGGTGGTGTTATCACCGAATTTTGCGGCATCTATCGCGCGAGAAAATCCACGTCTCGGCTTTTACATTTCTCGACGATAACGATCCTGTCTGGCGCGCGATTGCGGAAGATGTGGACAATGCCGTGATCCTACCGAACGGCCTAATTCAAGCAAGGGAACGACTTGCGCGCGAAAAGCTCGATGTTCTGGTATACACGGATATCGGCATGGAGCCGTTGACCTATTTTCTTGCCTTTTCGAGGTTGGCGCCGGTGCAATGTGTGACGAACGGACATCCCGATACTACGGGAATACCAGCAATTGACTATTTCATTAGCAGCGCGCCGTTGGAGCAACCAGATGCGTCGGCGTATTATAGCGAAGAGCTTGCCGCGCTGGACGGTGTGTTGGTCGACTATGACCGCCCAGTGCGGCCGTATCCCCTAAAGCTGCGTGATGCGTTTGGGTTGCCGGAAAACGCGACGCTTTATGTGTGTCCTCAAAGCCTCTTTAAAATTCATCCAGATATGGATTCGGCTTTTGCCGAGATCCTCAAGAGGGACCCTAAGGCGTCAATCATCGTATTCGAGGGGCCGGAACCTCATTGGTCAGACCTTTTAAAGCAAAGATGGGCAAAACAATTTGGCGAAAATATTGAGAGAGTTCAAATATTAAAAAGGCAAAGTTTAACTAATTTCTTAAATATTCTATGTGTGACGGATGTTCTTCTTGATACCTGGCCGTTTAGTGGAGGGAACACCGCTTATCAAGGGCTCGCGATGGGCGTGCCGATTGTTACCTTTCCAAGCCGCTTCGCGCGCGGGCGCTCGACAATGGCGTTATATGAGCGCTTGGAAATATCAGAATTGATCGCGGCAACAAGCGAATCCTACATTGATATCGCATTGAGATTGGGCACTAACCGGGCATGGCGCTCGAAATTGGGAAAACGAATCCAAGACCGGTGCGACCGTTTGTTCGAAGACCATGCGGCCGCGGACAGCTTCGCGCAATTCCTTTTAAGGGCCGGCCCACGATCGGCGGATGCTTCATAATGTCGACGCCAGCCGTAAATAGGCGCGCTATCGGCGGTTTCCTGCCGTTGGAATCCCTAAGCCCAAATATCTCCGAAAATGTACTTTCATTATGGGATGTCGAAGAGACGAACGCCTGGTTTTTCGCCAATGCTCGCAGTGCGCTGGCTCACTTACTGCAACAATTCGAGATAAAGCGCCTATTTTTGCCGGAATTTATATGCCGCGAACTGGTTAGCGCGGCAGGGGAGGAACGAGAGGTCCTTTTTTACCCCCTGATTAATCGGCTATCACCCGATACCGATGTCCTTTCACGGTCGCTTCGTGAGGGAGATTGTGTCCTCGCGGTGGATTATTTCGGCTGTCAGCCGGAACAGATGTTTCGATCCTTCGTCGCGCAAACGCACGAGGTTTTGTGGGTCGAGGATCGTGCGCAAGCGTTGATGCCCGCGGCCGAACCTTGGGCAAATTGGGTTCTTTATAGCCCCCGAAAACTATTCGGCGTTCCCGATGGCGGGATCATGGTCCATTCAGGGGGACATTTGAAGCCGGTTGCCCACCCCGAACACACCTCGAAAAACCGGGAACGCCCGCGCGTGATGCGGCGTGATGATGCTGAAGAGCGCGATAATCGGCGATGGTATGATGCCTATCGTCAAGTCGAGGCGGAAATGACCGTCTCCGATGAGCCGATTTCTGACATAACCCGGCGGTTGCTGGCTGGTATCGATGCGGCATCGGCAAGCCGGCGGCGGTGTGAAAATTATACGTTTCTCGCGGGAAAGCTGCAGGAATTCGCGTTATTTCCAGATTTAGAGCCAGAATTTGTTCCCATGGGGTTTCCTGTTCGAATCAGGAACCGGGATGCGGTTTGGGAGAGGCTACGCGCCAATCGAATTTTCCCCGCGCGTTATTGGCCGGATCTGCCCTCCGAGCGCTCAATGTTTCCCGCGGCTCACGCGCTAAGCCGGGAACTGCTGCTGTTGCCCTGCGATCAACGGTATAATGGCGACGACATGGCATTTGTCGCGACGGCTTTCATGGACGCTCTCGAATGATACATCCTTATGCCAGTCGGCAATATGCGGAATTGCTTGCCGAGGAGGTTGATCGTGTAATTCCCGTTCCCGAATGGGGACTTTGCGTTCTTCGCCGGCCTATCGAAGGAATGGCCGTCGCCGATGCCGTGGGCTGCTACCCTGTCGCGGTCTTCGGTGAAAACATCGATATACAAGCCGGATTGGATAGGTTACGTGATGCCGGTTTGGTTTCGGTTGTTTTCGTGGCGGATCCTTTCTTCAAAATTCGTGATAATAAACCTTCACAGTATTTTGATATATATAAAGAATTTAAAACTCACTATTTCCATCGCAGGACGGAATTGTACCCGGCCTATTCCAAGCATCATCGCTATGAATTGCGGCGTGCGGATGCAGAAATTCGAGAGATAGGCCTTGCCGAACATATGGCCGATTGGCTACGCCTTTATGAGGAATTGGTGTCCCGTCACCATATCGTTGGGACCGCCGCCTTCTCGGTTCGAATATTTCAGCGACTCGCCGACCTGGATGGTTTGGTGAGTTTTGGCGCGTTCGTCGGTGGGGAACTCGTGGCCTGTCACTTGTGGGTACGTTGTGGGGACCACATGCACAGCCATTTAGCCGCGTCGAGCGAGACGGGCAGGCGCCATGGCGCTGCGTATCTATTGTATGATGCCGCGTTTCGGCGCTTCGATGATGTCAAAACGTTTGATCTAGGCGGCGGCGCGGGACTGGAAGAGAACTCGAATGATGGTCTGGCACGTTTCAAGCGCGGCTTTTCGAATTGCGCGAAATCGGCCTATTTGTGCGGTAAAGTGTTGGATCCAGCGCGTTACAGTGAACTAAGTGGTGCGAACATCGACCACGACACAGGCTATTTCCCAGCTTATCGGGCATCGATGGTTGGTTGAGGAAAGGAATTGAGGGATGAATGTCCATGGTGACAAAATAACACTACGCGCGGTGGAAAAATCCGATTTGGCGGCGCTACACCAGTGGGCTAACGATCCGGAAATTCAGTTTAATTTGGGGCAGTGGCATTTCCCTCTTTCCGAAACCGCGATACTGCAGTGGTTTGAAACCTTTCGTCATGATGGCTTAGACCAACGCTTCGTTATTGATACAATCGAATATGGCCCAATCGGCATGACGAATCTGGTGAATATCAATTGGAAAGACAGAAATGCCTTCACTGGCATCATGGTCGGCATGCCGGCCTTGCGGCGCAAGGGCTTCGGCGCCGACGCGGTGCGAGCGACGATGCGCTATGCCTTTGAGGAATTGGGCCTTGAACGACTCGATACGACGATAATTGCCCACAATATCGCATCGCTGGGACTATATCTTGGCAAGTGTGGGTGGATTGAAGAGGGTCGCAAGGCGCGCGCATTTTTTCGCCGCAACCAATTCCACGACAATGTCATTTTAGGCATCACACGGGACCGGTATTTCAAGCACACCGGACGCGGTCAGCAGCCTTGAATTCCCTTGTTTATTCCGCCGTTAGGGGGGCTTTGAAGGGAACGCCCGGAACTTGGATTCCATTCGGTCTGCCGCTTTTCGTCGTTCCCTGGTGGGTAGTCGTCATCACCGGTGGCAGGGCGGGACCGTCCTCGCAAGCGAGCCAAAGCCGCAGGAGGTGGCGTCGTCGGGCTGGTTCATCATGGTCCTTGTAGGCCGTGCGGGAATGCATGATTTGGTGGTTGTTCAGAATTTGGATATCGCCAACCTGAAATTCCATATCCAAGCGCAGCGCGGCGTCACCCGCTAAGGCATCAATCCTATCAAACGCTTTCTCGTGTTCGTCGGTGAGGCGCGGAACGCCGGCGAGTTTCTGACCCTTGCGAATAGCGCTTCGGACATAGGTTGTGATGACGTTTCCTTGGTGGGGATTGAAAACCGGAATTTCACTATAGGGTTTTTTGCCTTCCGGGACTTCGCCCCACCGCGTGCGATAGACAGGGTTGGTCAAGAGTTCGACAAATTCAGGGTTGGCGCGCAGCAATTCGTTGTAAACCGTAACCGAACTGACGATGCTGCTAAGGCCCCCTGATTGCGGGGTTTGCAAAGATAATAGACAAACCAAATCGGATGAATCGGTATGGTAAGGCAGGCGGGCGCTGGTTTGATAGCCACGTGCCTGCGGACTGGCATAGTCCAGACCGAGGTCTTGCACATGCCCCAAAACATGGCCCTTACCATTTTGAGAAACCGCCTGACCAAGGTGTTGTCCGATGCCCCAAAACCCAATCGCTGCCTCACGGCTGCTCAATGCCGAGACCGGGATGCCGCGAAGTAGGGAAAAACCACGACCATGCAGTGTTTCCGCCCGAATTTCACGAAGGAGCTCACCCAATTTCGGCAGCCGGAAATCACTCTTGCGGATTTCTAGAACTTCTCGGTTACGGACCGCATCGATCGCTTCCATGAATTCGGCGATATGAGCTTTGCTTAAGTGGTAAATCCAAGAATCGGACTGCGTGGCCATGTGGGGGCCGTACCAGGCCGCCGGGCCGCTTACGGGTGATAATTCTTCGGTCCGAAGGTCGATAGTCGCTGTCCGAGGCATCAGTTTTCCGACAAAAAGTTATGCAATATGTAATCGTATGCCGTCGCGACCGAAGGGTAAAGAGGGGGTTAGGCCTCGCAAATGGCGAAAATACTTGCGGAAAACCCAGGCTCCTCCTTGCCAAGCTGGTAACACCCTTCAAGAAAGCCTTCGCTTAATAGCGGTCCGCCCATCAGTTCATCAAATTGAAAATTGGCGAGTGGTTTGAAAAATATGCCACCAGTTTCGACGATGTCCAGGCCGGCCCGACGAGCGTCGTTAGCAAGCGTGTCGAAGAAGTAGATACGCCGATGCCCGTGTTTGGTATCCGCCTCCGACAAGGCGTCCAGTGTCGGGAGTATTCCCATTTTGACGGCAATGCGCCGTGACGCCGCAGCGCCGTTTGGGACGACCAAAAAAATTCGGCCATTCGGGGCGAGTAGAGATTTTGCCTTGCGCAGTATTGCCACGGGATCCAGCAGGTGCTCCAGGACATGGACGATAAAGATCGAATCATACCGCTCGTCGGTATCGTAATCTTCGAACAGGCAGCAGACAGTTTGCACACTTGCGCCTAATTTTACCCGTACGATGTCAAGAAATTGGTCCACGGCGTCGACAACCGTCAAGTCGCCGAATTCTTGCGCGAGGCAGACGGAAAAGGCGCCATTGAAGCAACCCATTTCCAAGGCTTTACCTGCGCGCAAATGCGGTTTTAGGCTGCGCATCATGTAGTTTCGCATTGCGTTGTCGAAAGGGCCGTCGTCATAATCCTCGGCAATCCGGTTCAATTCGTCGAATTCTCGGTGAATATCGGCCATGGGGCGGCTTCCTTGTTATCCTTGGTCGGATTTATAGGCACGCCGCGCGGGCGGTTGGTAAAACGCGTCGATGCTGCGCGGGACCTGCGCATCATATCCAAGCACTTGTCGAACTTCGGGTGATAGGGACATGGCGTAGTTTTCGCCCAAGAATTGGGGATAATCGAGCTGTGGTTTGAAGAAGGGGCGCGTAAATGTCAGGGTTAGCGCGCACCTGGACTGCGTTGTCGCATTCGAACCAGCGGCATGCCAAAGCCTCGAATCGAATACTAAAATATCGCCCGCCGTGCCAGTGGCGCGAACCGCCGCGTCGCGAAATTGATGTTCCGTAGGCTTGTCGGGGTCGTGTTGCGAACCGGGCATGAGATATGTTGCGCCGTTTTCGGTGGTGAAATCGTCGAGCATAACCAGCATATTGATCATTAGTCTGAAATCGCGCGAAAAAGTTCGTACGTCTCTATGAATCGCGCCGATGTAGCCTTCGGCGTTCTCCTTCTTGTTTATAAATCCGCCAAAAGAATTGAGAATGTAGGGGCTACCAAAAAAGGATCGAACTTCGTCGTGCAAAGGCAACAATTTTATAAGGTCGTCCATTGCGCTGTTTTCACCGAGAAGGTGATGACAGGTTCCGACCATGCCCTCACCGATACCGTTGCGAATCTGGATTGCCCGCCGTTTCTTGTAGATTGATTGCAGGTCGTCGCGGAGCCGGATAAGCAGCGCATCGGGCACAGCCTGTCGAGAAAGGAACCATCCGTCCGCCGAAAGCGCATCCCGTGGTTCGGTTTCGTTTGTCGGGAACTCGTGGGTCATGATTTTCCGATTTAGCCGCGATTGCGGTGCTGTTGCAATGCTGTTTTCCGATTAGATTTTGTGCACCGCGTGGCTTTGAATGGTGTAAGGGCCGTCGTTCGGCGTGAATCGTGCTAGGAACGATGTGAAATTGAATCCACGAGCCGGAATCATTGCATGACAACGCAAAATCCGCGAATACCGCTAATGCGACCGTTGTTGCCGACGGCTGACGCATTGTTGCCGTACTTGCGGCGGATTGACCAGGCACGCTGGTATTCAAATTTCGGACCAATGGTTAACGCATTTGAGGAGCGCCTTGCAAAATCGTTGGATTTAAGTATGGAGACAATGGTTTGCGTGGCAAGTGGCACGATGGGATTGATGCTTAGCCTGAGGGCCTATGAACCTGAATCTGGTGCCTATTGCGTTATGCCGTCATGGACCTTCGCGGCGAGCGCGCATGCCGCGCGATGGGCCGGGATGCAGCCTTTGTTCGTCGATGTCGATGCCGCGACATGGATGCTGACGCCAGACATCGCGCGACGAGCACTCAAAGAGATAGGCGGGCCGGTCGGCGCGGTTATGGCGATTTCGGCGTTTGGTGCGCCGGTGGATATCGAGGGCTGGGAGACGTTTCGTCAGGATACCGGGATCCCTGTTGTCGTTGATGCGGCGGCGGCGTTTGACGGTGCGCAATTCGGCGATGCACCGGTTGTGATTAGCCTGCACGCCACAAAGGTTCTTGGCATAGGCGAAGGGGCGTTGGTTGGAAGCCGGGATAAGGTGCTCTCCGCCCGAATTCGGGCTTTATCGAATTTTGGTTTCGCGGCGCGCCGGGAGGCTGAACTCGATGGTTTGAACGCGAAAATAAGCGAATACACGGCGGCGGTTGGTATGGCCGCGCTGGATCGTTGGCCGGAGACCCGGGCGGCTTTTGCGGCGGCGGGCGCGCGATACCGGGAAGCATTTGTCGAGGTGCCTAAGGTTCGGCCGGCTCCTGGTTTTTTTGCATCACAGGTGCACTCGACTTTCAATATACAATTGACCGAAGGGCATGCCGAACGGGCCATGTCGGTACTGTCAAATGCGGGTATCGCGACACGTCAATGGTGGGGAGCGGGATGCCATAGGATGGCGGCTTTCAAGAACATGCCCCGCTTGCCTCTTCCCGTTACGGAATCCCTCGCCACTTCCGTCATTGGGTTACCGTTTTCCCAGGATATCGGCGTTGCGGAAATTCGCGATGTGCGTAATGCCGTCGTGAGTGCCACGAGCGGGTAAGAACTGCCGATTCGGGGCAATACTTACCCGGCAGAACTGGGCATTGACCCGGTTTATAGAAGCGCGACTTCAAAGAAATACTAGGTTTACCAATAGGTTAAATAGGTTTTGCCGCTTGGCATGAGCATTGCCAATTCTGGATTGAAGCACATTGGCGGATCCGACGACGTTATGGCGGGGCTCGCTTCGGAAAGATTGAAAGAACGCGCAAATTGCGCGCATCCAGAATAGGAGTAAGGAAATGGCGGAAAAAATTGCGCTTTCGGCTGCGATCCGAAGCAATTTGCTTACGCTGCAACGGACAATTGACCTCGGCGACCGGACACAGGTGCGTCTCGCCACGGGCTTGAAGGTTAATTCCGCGCTCGACGACGCTGCCGCATTCTTCGCGGCACGGGCGTTAAGTTTTCGGGCAGACGATCTAAACCGTCTTAAGGATAATATAGATCAATCTATTAGCGCTTTGACGGCGGCGGTCAATGGTATTGAGTCGATCACGCAGCTTATCGAGCAGGCCCAAGGTATTGCGATTACCGCAAAGGCGACCGGCGATACCAACGAACGATCTTCGCTTGGTGTGCAGTTCAACGCTTTGCTTCTACAGATCGATAATCTCTCCAACGACTCAAGCTACAACGGGCAGAATATTATTCAGGCCACGCCCGATAACTTGGTCGTGGATTTCAATGAGGATTCTTCGAGCCAGATCACCATTCTTGGTATTGATTCGACAACGGCCGCGACTGGTATCAACGTCGCGGGGGCAATCGGTGATTTTGCCGCCGACACGAACATCGATTTGGCTTTGACAGCGACACGCAATGCGTTGACCACATTGCGCACGACCGCGGCGACGTTGGGTTCGAACAATTCGGTGCTGCAAACCCGCCTGGATTTCACCGAGGACCTTGTCAATACGTTGGACGAAGGTGCCGGCAAACTGACGCTTGCCGACCTTAATGAGGAAAGCGCGAATTTGCTATCGTTACAGACCCGTCAACAACTGGGTTTGAACTCACTTTCGCTGGCGGCGCAAAGTGAAAGAGCTATCCTGAACCTCTTCGGTTAAGATCACGACCGCCTAGAGAGTCGGCAAGATTTTCCATCGGGCTCGGCAAAATTTGCCGGCCCGGCCGGAAATTCTTGCCATAAACCTTTTGTTTACTTTTCGAGGATAATTTGTGTCCAAGGCTACACATGGAGATCATGTGCTAGTTCCATGTGGCACATAGTTTGCTTGCCTATCATGTCGGTCCTAATGATCCGCCGACAAGGTAGGCGGAAGGATGACAGAACGTCATCCACGATACGTAAATTATGTGTCGTTATTACGATTGAAACATAAGGTTGTAGAATGCAACCTGTTTATTCCTAGAAAGGGAAATTAAATGGCTGACAGTATTTCACTATCCGGCGCTGTTCGTTCCAATCTGCTGACACTTCAGCTTACACAACGCCAAATTGACTCTACTCAGAACAGACTAGCTACTGGCCTTCGCGTGAACTCAGCGCTTGATGACGCATCTGCATTTTTTGCGTCACAATCCTTGACTTCCCGGGCGAGTGATTTGGATGGTCTGAAATCCGATATCGATCAGGGTATTAGTGCGGTCGAGGCCGCTATTGCCGGTATCGACGCTATTACCGAACTGGCGGAACAAGCCAAAGGTTTGGCGATCACGGCGAAGGCGACGAGTGACACGAACGAGCGCTCTTCACTTGGCGTTCAGTTCAATGCGCTTCTTAGCCAAATCGATGCGATTACCAACGATACCAGTTTCGCCGGTACAAATCTCTTGAAGACGACACCCGATAACTTGACCGTCAACTTCAACGAGGACGGTTCGAGCGCGTTGACAATTTCGGGTGTCGATACCACGACCGCCGCCGCTGGCATCAATATCGACGTTGCTCAGGGCGATTTCGCCGCCGATACGAACATTGATGCAGCGATTACCGCGGTCAATTCGGCGTTGACGACCCTACGGACAACGGCGTCCACCTTGGGCTCCAATGCGTCGGTCCTTACCGCGCGGTTCGATTTCACGGCTGACCTGGTTAATACCCTGGAAGGTGGTGCAACCAAGCTGACGCAGGCCGACCTTAACGAGGAAAGCGCCAATCTGCTGGCTCTTCAAACAAGACAGCAGTTGGGCATTAACTCCTTGGCATTGGCAAGTCAGAGCGAACGTTCGATTCTCGCACTGTTCGGTTAAGCCAGCACAAGACACTCTACAAGGGGGGGGCGGCGAATTTTTCGCCGCCCTTTTTTTGTTTTATTTCTGTTTGTTTTTCGAAGCTGTGGCACACTATGTGCACAGATATTTATGTGTCGTCATGGGCTAAATTGCACGCGATGGCATCGCCCGAATGGTCGGCATATGCTGACCGCACCGTGGGTGGCGAATTGAAGAATTCGATATGTCAGTAGAGGAGGGTGAAACCATGCCCTTGAAGTTGGCTTTAAAGCCGGGTGAAAAAATCGTCATTAACCAAGCGGTTATCGTTAATGGCGGGCAGAAAAGCGAGCTTGTCTTGGAGAATAAGGCAAGCGTGTTGCGCGAACGTGACATCATGACGGAAGAACAGGCGAGCTCTCCGGCGAAACGCGTATATTTCGCGGTTCAGATGATCTACTTGTTTCCGGTCAATACTGCTTTTTATCAAGAGAAATTTAACTCCTTTACGAGAGATTTCATTAAGGCTGTGCCGAGTGCCTCACCGATAATTCTTGAAATTGGCGAGAACGTAATTCGAGGTGATCTATACAGTGCGTTAAAAAAATGCCGTAAGCTTATGAAATATGAAGATGAGGTTCTAAAAAATGTCGCAAACGCATAGTAATCAGGCGTACCAATCCTCGCAGAAGCTTGGAGCTGGTGCGCGCCAAACTGAGGCGAGAGCGTTGCTGGAAGCGGCCCGCAGATTATCGGAGGTCTCGATTGAGAACGATGATCAAACCGACTACCGCGCGGCCTTGCGCTTGAATTGGCGTTTGTGGACGATTATTCAAGCGGATATCGCGTCGGGAGAAAATGCCCTGCCATCGGAAATCAAGGCAAATGTAATGAGTTTGAGCATTTTCATCGATAAGCACACGGTTGGTGCTCTTGCCGAACCCGATAGCGGCAAACTTGGTGTGCTGATTGAAATTAATCGCAATATCGCTAGCGGTTTGATGGAAACGCCGGATCAGGAAATCGTCCAGATTCCGCAGCAAAACGCGACGCCTAGCGGGGATATTGTTGCTTAAAGGCGGTGCTGCTCGCTTTAGAAATCGAACGATTGATTAAGCGTCCTTGAAACCTGATTGGCGAGTTCGCGCCAATTGTCTCTATTACTTTGTCGAAACAATCGCATGCTGGGATACCAGGGCGAATCGTCTCTCGCCGTTAGGTAACGCCAATCCGCGGCGTGACCAAGAAGAACCCAAACAGGCTTTCCCAACGCACCGGCTAAATGTGCTGTCGCGGTGTCGACGCTGATGACGAGGTCTAGTTCCGCGATTATCGCCGCTGTATCCGAGAAGTCTTTGATATTGTTTGCAAGATCGGCGACACCATGTTTGCCGAACCATGATGTTTCACTGAAATCGGCGTCGATTTGCAAACTGAAAAATTGGTAATTGGACAGTTTTAAAATGGGTTCGAAAGCGGCGACCGGACAGGAACGCTTATCGTCATCCTGTCGTCGTGGATTTCCTTTCCAAACGATACCGATACGGGGCTTGTCACCGGCGAGCCTAGGTCGCCAATCTGGGTGATCATGCTCGTTCGCGGCGATGTAGGGATGTTGACCTGGAATAGTCTCGAAATCCGTCTCGAAAATCGCTGGCAAACTTAGAAGCGGAACATGTCGATCGATTTCGGGTAAGGCATCGCCCCGGGCAATGACTTCATCGACTCCCTCGACGGTGGCGAGTAGCCGAAGAAGAGGGCGCTGTGTCTCGAAAATTATGGATTTCGCGTTTGCCTTGTCGGCGACCCGCGGCAAGTAACGACAAAATTGTATCGTATCGCCGAAGCCTTGTTCGGAATGAATGAGAAGCCTGCCTCCGTTTAGGTCTTCGCCATCCCAGCGCGGTACGTTGAAATTGCGTTGGAAACCACAAAGAAGGCGCGCCTCGTAGTTGCGCCAGCCGGGTTGGAATTGGCCGTCAAGCAACTGTGCGATGCCGAGGCCCTTCCGTAATTCCGGGTTCCCGGGTGCAAGAACTAGTGCCTGTTCGTAACTGGCAATGGCGTTTTGGGGATCGTTCAAATTAAGGAACGTTAGCGCCAGACTACCAAGGATACGATAGTCGTCCGGTTGGGCGCGCAGTGCTTCTTGATAGGTCTCCACGGCAAGTTCGAGCAAATTCTCCTGGCGCGAAATATTAGCGAGATTGAGGAGTGCTTCCGCCCAACCCGGCCGTAACTTTAACGCCTGGTCATAATACGCTTTGGCGCGATCTCGGTCCCCTATATGAGCGGTTGCGACACCTAGATTGTTCAAAACCTCGGCGTCGTCAGGCGACAATTCTCGCGCGCGTTCGAGAGATCGCACGGTATCGTCCGTGCGCTGGGCGGAAAAATACGCCAAACCGAGATTGTTGTGCGCTTCGGAGGCCTCAGGCTGCAGGGAAACCGCCCAGCCCGCATGGGAAATTGCGCGTTCAATTTGTTGATCTTGGCGTAGGGCTGCTGATAAACCGCTATGGCAAGCTGCCCAGTCCGGCCGAATTTTCAGGAGCGCTTCAAAGTTCGCAATCGATTCAGACAGTTCATTACACTTATATAGGCAAACCGAGAGGGCGAAACGTATATCCAGGTTGGTCGGCTCAAGTTGAGTCGCACGGGCAAGCCTAGTTGCCGCCAACCCATGGTCGCCGCTGTCGGAAAGGAGTCGCGCAAGATGGAAATGCGCATCCGCATCTTCGGCATTAAGCGTGATATACTGAGACCAGGCGTGCATTGCTTGATTAGTGCGGCCTGATATTTCCAGAGAAGCCGCGAAACTTCGGCTATATCGGGGGTCGGTTGGCTCGAGTGTAACCGTGCGTGTGAAATAGCCGACTGCGGTATCGGTTTCTCCGGTTCGCAGGGCGATATGACCAAGGATATGCAGCGCTTCCGAATTGTCGCTATCCTGTGCGACTACGGTCTGGCAAATTGCTGCGGCTGCCGCGTATTCGGCCTGGTTATAGTGGTTTGCGGCACGGTGCAGGACCTCTGAAAGAGAGCCAACCAGTATCTCGCCCGGTATGCTTTCCGTCGGCGGATCCGCCATTTCCTGGCTCCAGAAGACCGTAGAGGTTCGCGTTATATCACCCAAACGCCAAGAGTGCGAAGCGCAGTGTCAAAGGGAGTTAAAGAAAGTTGACGAGCGAGACGCGTTGTATGCGGCCAATTACCGTGAAGGAAGCTTCCAAGGTAACCTGTTCCGCGTTGAGGATGCTGATTGCCTCGGCGGTGTTGACCTGTTCTATCTCGGCAATATTTTTTTCCGCGAACGCGGCGAAGTTCTCGTGCTTGGTTTTTAGATCATTCAAAATGGAGCGTTGCAGCTCCGCTTGAGAAAATAGACCGCCAATCGTCGTGTCGCCGGCCGGTGGGTTGTCGAGCGCTTGTGTTAAAAGCGCGACCGCGTCGTTTACCGCCGTTATTTCGGCGGCCGAAGGCGGCGAGGTAAAGGTAATTTCCGATATTGAGTCGAAAGCCCGGACGACCTTTTCGATTGCGGGGTCGTTGGCGCGAATGCCGTAATCGACTTCAAATCCTTCATCAATTCTGGCACGTTGAACAACATTGTCGCCGCCATACCAGTCGGTGTTGGCGGCTGCGGGGAAGGGGGGAACGACGGGAGGAGTGTAGACGCCGTTGTTCAAGTCCACGGCCTTGGTGCGAATATTGCCGCCGGAGAATAGAAACCGGCTCTCGTCGCGAACGTTAAGAAGGTCGACGATTTGATCGAGCAAACCCTGTGCCAGTGCCGGTAGTCCAATTACGTTTGCCGTATCACCATTCTTGGCGCCCAACAGCGTAGTTCGAAATTCCCGGCCAACCTGTTCGATGCGATCGAGGCTGAAACCCATGAACTCCAACCGGCGATCAGTCGTCTCGATATTGTCGAGAAACTGGTCAACGCGGGCAAATTCGTTCTTTACGCTTACCAATCGTCCTGCTTCGCGCGCAAGGCCGGCGAAGTCTTGCGATTTGAGACCGGTGCCAACTTGTGTTTGGGCGTCGAATAGGCGCTGTTGCGTGTTTAGCGTGGTGAAAAGTGCAAACCTGTTTTGTGCAAACGTTGCGACGCGGGTCATGGTTCCGCCTCCTAACGGACTGAATTGATAAGTTCGTCAAGCATTTCCGCAACCGCGGTAAGGACACGGGAGGATGCAGCGAACGCGTTCTCAAGCGCCACGAGTCCCGCGAGCTCCTCGTCGATATTCACGCCCGATTCGCTTTGCGCGCGAAAGGTTGTTGTCTCAAGGAAGGTCTCGTTGAATGCCAAGTCAGACCGGGCATCGCCGGCGAGGGATGCTTGCAGGTCGATAATCTGACTGGAATAGCGAATAAGCGTTGTCGTTGTTGAGCTGATGCCGCCGGAACCGGCAAACGATACGTCGGTATTGAAAACACCCGCCATTGAATTCGCGATATTGCCGTCGCCAACCGATAAACCGACCGCGCCCACGGCAGCAGTTATATCGAGCTGGCCTCGCGAAATGAGATCGGAATTGGCGGCGATGGCTGAATTGATCGTTACAACGGTCGAAAGGCTGGTTTCGTCCGGCGTCGCACTTGTTGTCGATAGCAGGGCGCCGGAATCCGAAATCACGAAATTGTTGCGGTCGGTATCCGTAATCGTGAGGCGGCGTCCGCCGGAATCATCGGTGACCGTCGCGGTAATATTTTGTGCCGAAAGCGCGCCGGTGCCATTGATTGATGCCGCAATCGCTTCCAGACTATCGCCCACCGCATAATTTACAGCCGCGCCGGCCGTGCCATCGAAGCGAAAGGTGAGTGTGCCGGTCAACCCCAGCGCAGTGGTGCTGCTGGCCTGTCTGGCGGTAGCGAAGCTGTTATAGTCGCTGCCATTCACGTTGGCCTGGAAAAAGTCATTCAAGCCGAAATAGTGTGAAAGCCCACGTGTTTCGCCGCCGACCACGGTGATGGCGCTTGTATTTTCATTGATTGAGATACCTTGTCCGGCGCTTTGCGCCTGCAGGACGAGTTGCCCTGATGCATTGATTGATGCGGGTGTACCCGTCAATCCGGCATTTATCGCGGTGACCACGTCGTTCACAGTCGCGGTAGCGCCCAGTCCCGCTAAGTTAATATCGACAAACTCAACGACGGCGCCGGTTGTTTGATTCAGTACCGCGATTCGCGCGCTGCCGGTGCCGCTAAAGGCATCCGTCGCCGCGACGGTTTGGCTGCCGGTGAGGGTGGCTGGCGGCGGAAACGCCGTGCCTTGGTTATGGAATGTGTTGATTTGCGTTTTAAGCACTGCGGAAAGGCGATCGATTTCCTTTTGAAGGTTGGGGAGCAGTGTGTCCCGAACGTCGATCAAACCCTTCAATTCACCGTCGATGATCTCCGTGGTGATGTCGTTCGATCCGTTCACCAGATCAGGCGTCCCAATGAAGATGCCATCTATGGGACCAGGATAGTTTGCATCACCTGGTCGCACATAGGCGACGCTGGCGTCGGTTTGCGCGGCCGAAGTATGCGTAAGAGAGAACGTCGTTCCCTCGCTCACCAAGGTGCTGCCGCTACCGGTAAAGATTGCGACTTTTCCGCTGGAGGCTTCGAAGGTCCGAATATCTAAGACTTTACTGATGTTGGAAAGCGCGACATCCCGCTGGTCTCTTAGTCCCCCGCTTGGTTGATTGAGCGCAACGGCTTGCGCGATCTTGATGTTCAGATTCTCGACTAATTGCAATTCACCGGTGACCTCGGCAACGGCCAGACTGATGCCCTGATCGGCATCCGCGCGCAGATCTTGAATGGCGCCGGATAGTTGATTGAGCTGTGCGGCAAGCTTTCGTGCTTCGTTTACGGCTTCGAAACGCGCCGCTTCCGATTCAGGCGAAAGTGCCAGTGATTCGAAATTGTTGTTCAGCGTCGTTAAGCCCGCGGCGATCGTGTCATTGCTGCTGGGGGTCCCAAAGATCCCCTGTATTTGGGATAGAAATTTCTCCCGCGCGGTTAGTGCGGCGACCGTGCCCTCTTGCTCACGTACTTGGCGCAAGAGAAATTCATCAACCGCGCGCGTGATATCGCTGATATCGACACCCGCACCGGTCACATCGATTCGGCGGGCCTCGAATTCGACCGATTTCCGGGTAAAGCCGACCGTGTTTACGTTGGCGATATTGTTGGCAGCGACTTGCAGTGCCGCCTGATTGGCTTGAATTCCACTAAGGGCGGTCTGAAGTGCGAGGGTGAGTGACATGGTGCCGTCTTTCGTCGCTGTTTTTTAGGGTCAGAGGCTCCGGTTCAGCGTTGCTGGTGTCGCGGTGGGTACTGCTCTAGCCGAATACGACGGTGCGGCGCCGGTTTTCGTATAACCGGTCGCGGACAGAGTATTCTTGGTGACGGCATCCGCGATCACTTGTACCAGCCGGGAATTAAGTTCAAGTGCCGCCTGGACGGCATTTCTATTTTCCGTCGCTGTGGACTCGAACTGTTTGGCGGCTGTTGTCAGCTCGGTCTTAAGTTCCGGTTCGATGGCATTGAACATGCCGGGTTCCGCGGCAACATCGCGCATGTGGGTTTCGTACGCATTGGAAAGCGCTTCTTTTTGAATTTGCATCGGCTCAATATCAGCGACGCGGCCGGCCTTTAGTGTCTCGATCTCCGTTGCCATCACCTGCACAAGTGAATGTGAAAGTTCAATTAACTCGTGTGCGCGCGCACTGGGGTTCATGGCGTCTGCTCCCGTTCCTGCATTTGAAGAATGGATTTGTAAACTGAGTCGGCGATGCCTAGGCCGCCCCGAGCTGCGATGGTCTTGCCGTACTCTTGCATCATCATTGAGCGAAAAACGTTTTCGCCTTGGCCACCGCCAAACATGCCGTCCGTACGGATGCCGGCGAACATGTGCTCGAGATATTGTCCGATAAAGAACGCCTCGAACGATTCAGCCGCGGCCTTGGCTTTTTCCGGGCTTGAAGTCGCGCTCGGTTTGGGTGTTTGAGAGGCACTCAGATGTTGTTGCGAGAGCGCTAGGGTATTATTGGGATCCATCAAAGCACCTCGATATCCGCGTTGAGGGCACCCGCCGCCTTAATGGCCTGCAGGATTGTGATCATGTCGCGTGGTCCGATACCCAATGCGTTCAAGCCGTTGACGAGATCTTGGAGGCTGACACCTTTTTGCAGGACCGTGAGTTTGCGGTCTTTATCCTCGTTGACTTCGATTTCCGTCCGCGGCACGGTTTCGGTTGTTCCGGTATTCGAAAATGGCAGCGGTTGAGAAACTTGCGCCGTTTCCGTGACCCGAATTGTCAGATTGCCTTGCGCTATCGCGACTGTATTGATGCGGACGTTGGAGCCCATCACGATTGTCCCGGATTGCTCATCGATTATGACCTTGGCGATCTGGTCGGGTTCGACTCGCAGTTGTTCGATATCCGTAATGAGTTCCACAATCTCGCCTTTGTAGTTCGCCGGCGTCTTCATGATTACGGTAGTGGGGTCGGTGGATTTTGCCGCCGGCTGTCCAACAAATGCGTTTATCGCCCGGGCTATGCGCCGCGAGGTCGTGAAATCAGGGTTGCGCAGCGAAAGCTTGATTTGCTTCATGTTGGACAGCTTGAACGGCATTTCGCGCTCAATGATGCCGCCATTGGCTATCCGGCCGCTGGTCGGCACGCCCTTGACGACGCTTTCCGCCGCGCCGACCGCTGCGAAACCGCCTACGGCTATCGTGCCTTGACTGACGGCATAGATTTCGCCATCGGCGCCAACCAAGGGCGTGACGAGTAGGGTGCCACCAAGCAGATTTGACGCATCGCCCAATGCAGAGACGGTAACGTCGATTCGCGAGCCCTGGTTGGCGAATGGGGGAAGATTCGCGGTCACCATGACGGCCGCGACATTTTGCGTGTTCAGACCGTCATCCTGTGCGTTGACGCCGAGCCGTTCGAGCATGCCAATCAGGCTTTCGCGCGTGAAGGGCGCGTTTGCCAAGCCATCACCGGTTCCATTCAGACCAACCACGAGACCGTATCCGACGAGCATGTTTGTGCGAACGCCTTCGAAGGAAACAATATCCTTGATGCGTGACTGTCCAAGCGCGGCACCATGGAACGACAAAATGGCAAGCGCCAAGGCGAATAACGGCGCGAAATCTAGAATACTCCGTCGCCATGTCTTGCTTTTTATGATCGTTGTACGCTGCATAGCCGTTTGTTATTCGTCTTGTTTCGACAGGTTTCAGGCCTCTTCAATGCGAATGGCATGCCATGATAGAGATAATGTAACCGGTTGATTTAGGTTGATAAAATTAGGAAAATGCAAAACAGACAAGGGAGATGGCGCATTTGCCGGCAAGCCGTGCCGGTACGCTCGGCAAAGATTTCCACGCAGTGCGGAATCCTGCGCCGGCATGAAGCTATGATCGTTGTTCCGTTCCGCGCCGATAACCGCTAAACTGGCGTCATGAAAATTGATTCATCGGGCCAAGTACGGCCGTCTTCGCCTAAAGCGAAAGGCAAGGCTGAAAAAACGCGGGGCGGCGGCGGTTTCGCGCGCCACCTTGGTGCACCCGGTGACACATCGACACCGGTATCGCCGGCGGCGCCAACGCAAAGTGTGGATGCCGTCGTTGCAATTCAAACCGTGGGAGACGCGACCGACAGCCCCGCGAACGCCAGGGCGCGGCAATGGGGCTTCGATACGTTGGATCAACTGGAACAAATTCGTACCGATTTACTTATTGGCGCTATTCCCAAGGAACGCCTGATCAATCTCGCTCGAATGGTATCGGAGCGGCGGCAAAATGCCGAGGATCGTGGCCTGAACGAATTACTAGACGACATAGAATTGCGCGTACGTGTCGAGATCGCCAAATACGAGCCACGAAACAGACCCGTCGGCGGCTAATTCCAAGACTTGAATAACGAAGGATCCGGGCCTTGCTCCCTTTGGCCCGCACGATTATATATTGCCCGCTTTCGGATTAACTAAGAATTTGGAGTGCGAATGTCACCCTTACTTCCGCCCGATTACCGGCCTTCGGAAGGCGAGGAATTCATGAATCCAATGCAGCGGGAATACTTCCGGCAGAAATTGATGAGTTGGCGTTCTCAGCTATTGCGCGTGACGGGTGAGACTTTGCTAAGCCTGCAGGAAGAGAGCCTCGCTGAACCGGATATGGCGGATCGGGCAACGCTTGAAACGGACCGTTCCCTGGAATTACGGACGCGTGATCGTCAGCGAAAGTTGATCAGCAAAATTGACTCCGCACTGCATCGGATAGACGAAGGTACCTATGGATTTTGCGAGGAAACAGATAATCCAATCTCCTTGGGCCGGCTCGAGGCACGGCCAATCGCCACCTTGAGCATTGAAGCACAAGAACAGCATGAGCGTATGGAGCGTACGCATCGGGATGAATAAAACGCTTCGGGATTGATGCGACGCATCAATCCCATGTGTCCGATTGTTACGCGATCCCTAGAATGGGAATATTATGTCGATGATTTGCGTGCCGTAACGGGGTTGCTGGAAGTCTGATATTTGGCCCCTGCCGCCATAGGCAACCCGCAATTCGGCGATCTTCTCGTGCGCAACGGTATTTTGCGTGTCTACGTCTTGCGGCCTTATGACGCCGGCAATTTGAATTTCACGAACTTCGTAATTAACTCGCATTTCTTGTCGGCCATGAAGGACTAAGTTTCCGTTCGGCAACACTTGAGTCACCACCGCCGCGACCTGCAGGGTGATTTGCTCTTCGCGCTCGATCGTACCCGTACCGGTATTGGTGGTGGCGCTATTTATATCCAATAGGCTATTCGGGTTGACTGCTTCGGGAAGAATAGCCCCCAACGCCCCTTGATATCCAAATAAGGCAATGGCATCGGCATCCTCGTCGGTTGCGCGGGTCCGTGTGGTTTGATTGTCGAGTTCTGCTTCATCGTCCACCGCGATCGTGACAGTGACAATATCGCCGACTTGACTGGCGCGAAGGTCTTTGAAGAAGGCGCGCGATCCCTTCCGCCATAAGGAACTCGGGTTGTGAGAAATTTGGACGGGCGCGGGCATTGGCATGCTTATCGGTTTGTAGCCAGGCTTTGTCGTGGGATTTTCGATTGATGAAATCGTTGGTTCCGTACCCATTTTCGACAATCGACTAAGCGCGTTGCAGCCGGAAACAGCGATTGAAAACATCGCGATGAGCAGGATACGTTGTGCAATTTTCGCAGTATGATTCATTGCTCTCTAAGACCTAATTTAGTTCAGCGTAAAAGAACTGTTGGCGGTGACAGCGACGCGTTCGGGGCCAATGACGACCGCTTCGATCGTCGAACCGCTATCGATATTTTGGACCCGTACGACGTCACCCTTTCCACCGTTCTCAAGCGACTTACCCAACACGGTCAATCGCATCCTTGGTGTGTGTAGGAATATCGTGACGCGTTTGCCGCGGCGCACGAGGGTGGGAGGCTGTATTTCCGTGGTTAGGATGGCGCGGCCCGCAACGATCGGTCTGCGGGGACTTAGGCCAATCATTTTTTCGGTATTCAGTACCGTCCGTGGATCTAACCGATTGACACGCATGGGTTTCCAGACGATATCGCGTTCGCCGATAATATCGCTGGTGTAGAGGCGTTGCGCTAATGTGGGGACCTCGACGACTTTATGGGCGTTGCCGGTTACCGAAAATTGCAATGCACCGGTATCGCCGTCCGTAGTCGCCAAAACGGCGGAAAACCGTCCGCTTCTTGGTTCATAGGAAATCGACCGCGCCGTTATTTGGGGGGTCGCCTCAACGGGCAGATGAATACGGAAGACGCGGTTGTCGAGTTCAATCTCCACATTGTCTGTGAGGTTCGCGTCTTTCCGTAGCCCGGCAATAAGCGTTTCGATGATCTGAGCTGTGCCGATGACCTGACTGCGGCGTTCGACGATGGTTCGGTCGAGTCGGCTTGAGGGGCGCCATCTCACCTTGTATGCGCGAGCGACGCGAAAAAGCCAGGTCGCTTCCAATATAAGCTTGCGTCCGGGCGAAGGGGCGTAGGCGATAATCTTGTCCCCGTGCGTGCCGGCGCCATTGAATACATCGCGTAACCTGATCGTATCGCCTTCGACGAGGATATTCGTGCGCAGGCTTGCCGGCACCGCCGCGGGAGAGGGAATGCTGTACAGCAGAACAAGGACGGCAAGAATTGTAAATATGGATTGCCTGGCAAGCATCACTTGGGTCCTTACTAACGGATGTTGCTAACGGTTGACATCATCTGATCGGAAGTTTCGATAACCTTCGAATTCATTTCGTAGGCACGCTGCGCGGTAATGAGATTGGTAATTTCCTCAACGACGTTAACGTTCGATGTTTCCAGAAAACCTTGTTGAAGCGTGCCGATGCCCGTGGAACCAGGGTTCCCCGTCGTCGCGGTTCCTGAAGCGGGCGTTTCAAGGAACAAATTGTCACCGATAGCCAACAAACCGGCCTCGTTCGAGAAGATGGCCAGCTGAAGCTGTCCGACATTGGCTGGCGCAACTTGTCCATCTTGTTGAACAAGAACTTGTCCACTCGCATTTATCGATACGTCCACCGCATCTGTCGGAATGGTGATAGCCGGTTCGACAGTGAACCCATCGGCGCTGACGAGTTCGCCATCCGCGCTAATTTGGAATGAACCGGCCCGTGAATAGGCGGTGTCGCCATTGGGAAGGGTAATTTGGAAATAACCCTCTCCATTGATCGCAACATCGAACGTATTCTCGGTGAGCGTCAGATTGCCTTGTTCGGTGATGCGGTAGACGGCGGCCGTCTTAACGCCAAGACCAATCTGTACGCCGGCCGGAACGATCGTGCCGGTGTCAGAGGATTCAGAGCCGACGCGCCGTAGGTTTTGGTATAAGAGGTCTTGAAATTCGGCGCGCCTGCGCGTGAATGCTGTGGTGTTCATATTGGCGATATTGTGGGAAATAACCTCAACATTTAGCTGTTGAGCGAGCATTCCCGTGGCGCCGATATTCAGTGATCGCATGGTGTTTTATTCCCTAACCTTGTCGTGCGCGCATAAGCTTGTTGATCGCGCGCATGGATTGTTCGTGTTCGGAGGAAATCAGTCTTTGGGCTGACTGATAGGAGCGGTGAACGTTGATCATCCGGGTCATTTCAAGAATTGGCTGGACATTCGATTGCTCAAGCATGCCCTGCATCACCTTGGTTTTGGTCGCGGCTTCCGGCTGCTGGCCCCCGGCACTGTAAAGACCGTTCGCATCACGTTTGAGTTTGCCTTCGTCGGCGAATTCGGAAAGACCAATTTTGCCGATAAGGCCGGCGTCGCCGGAAAGCGTCCCATCCGTTGCAATCGTGATGGTGCCTGTTCCATTCGGTATGGTGATTGGGGCGCCGTTTCCAGACAGGACTGGTGCGCCTTGGCTATTGATCAATTGTCCTTGCGCGTCGAGTTGGAGGCGGCCATGGCGCGTATATCGGATACCTTCGGGGGTTTCGACGGCAAAATAACCCGGACCCGAAATCGCAAGATCGAGCGGGTTTCCCGTGGGCGAAGCCGGCCCTTCGGTCAAGTTTCGGGACATGCCTATATCCTGGACAAAGGAATGCGGCTGGTTAGGCTCCGGTTTTTGGATGAACTCACGAAAAATCAAGCGTTCCGCTTTATAGGCAGGCGTGTTCATATTCGCGATATTGTTTGCGACAACATCTAGTTCGCGCCTTAGCGTCAACTGCCGAGATAGTGCGATGTACCCTGTATTTTCCATGAAAACCCTGAATCGTTGATTTCGTGCGCTATGCATTGCGGATGCACGGGGTATGCCATGTCGAATAGATAGATAAATCAATAAGCTAGCTGGATTTGAATTGACGTTCCAAATCATTACAAAGGAATCTTGGCAGGCTTTGCCGGGTACTTCTTGCCGTCGCGGGTGCATTGAACGGCGGTGCTGATGTCTTGAAACTTAGTCTCTGTCTTTTAAAAGAATTAACTATTATTCAAATGAAGTGATATATTGACCAAGATCAAGAATAGAGTTTGTTATTAATTCATTAACTAGAAACTGCTTGTTCGGGTGCCATGAGCGAAGAAGTCGAAGAAGACGAAGATGAAGTCGCCGACGAGGAAGAATCCGGCGGTGGTGGATTTGGTGGCAAAAAGCTCATTTTGTTTATCGTTTTGCCAATACTGCTTATTGGGGGCGCCGGGGCAGGGGTTTATTTTAGTGGGTTGCTAGACTCTTTCTTGGGAGCCGCTCCGGAGGAGGAGGTCAAAGAAGAGGAAGTCAAGGAAGCGGAGACGCCCGGACACTATATCGACCTCGATGAAATGCTCGTTACGTTGGCGAGTAAGGGGCGCAAGCAGAGTTTTCTAAAACTACGTGTCAGCCTGGAAATAGGAGATCCTCTTGAGGAACCCCGTGTCACGACCGTGATGCCGAGAATCATTGACAATTTTCAGGTATTCTTGCGTGAACTGCGAGTAGAGGAACTGCAGGGATCGCAGGGAATTTATCGCATCAAGGAGGAATTGTTATCACGAGTGAACGCTGCGACGCATCCCGTCAAGGTTAAGGACGTACTGTTCAGAGAAATCCTGGTACAATAATTGCTTGGGTGAAACCATGCTACCTGCGCAATTTCGGATTAATGAATAATGGCTGACGAAGACGACAACGAAGAAGTTGATGACGACAAGGTCGCGGAGGAATGGGCTGCCATGGCCGAAGAAGGCGATGGTGACGGCGGTGGCGATGATGAAGCCGTGGCGGATGAATGGGCCGCGATGGCGGAAGACGATGGCGATGGCGACGGTGCTTCGACGCGCGTGCTCAACCAGGACGAAATCGATAGTCTCCTAGGATTCCAGGACGGTGATGGTGCCGGTGGCGACCGGGCGGGAATCGAGGCTATCATCGATAGCGGCATGGTGTCTTATGAGCGCCTGCCGATGCTCGAGGTTGTTTATGATCGCCTCGTTCGCATGATGTCGACCTCGTTGCGCAACTTCACGTCGGACAATGTCGAGGTCAGCCTCGACAATATTACATCGATACGATTTGGCGATTATCTCAACTCCATTCCTTTGCCCGCGATGCTTTCGGTGTTCAAGGCCGAAGAGTGGGATAATTACGGTCTAATCACGGTCGACAGCTCACTAATTTATTCCATCGTCGACGTTCTTCTCGGTGGGCGTCGTGGCACCGCAGCGATGCGTATTGAAGGCAGACCCTATACGACGATCGAGCGCGGTTTAGTCGAACGCATGGTCAATGTCGTTCTCGCGGACCTCTCAGCGGCCTTTGATCCTTTGAGCTCGGTTACGTTCCGGTTTGATCGGCTGGAGACGAACCCGCGTTTCGCGACGATTGCGCGGCCCGCAAACGCGGCTATTCTGGCGCGGTTGCGAATCGATATGGAAGATCGTGGCGGGCGCCTCGAGTTGATGTTGCCATATGCGACGTTGGAGCCAGTCCGTGAGTTGCTTTTGCAAATGTTCATGGGCGAAAAGTTCGGCCGTGACTCGATTTGGGAAAACCATCTGGCTACGGAACTATGGTTTACCGAGGTTGGTGTGGAAGCCGTGCTGGATGAAATTTTCTTGCCGTTAAATGACGTAATGAACTGGGAAGTTGGTACACAAATTCAGTTGCAGGCGAAACCGGATAGTAAGGTTATACTTAGATGTGGCGCGGTGCCGTTGTTCGTCGCATCGATGGGCCGAAAGAGCGGCTCGGTTGCCGTTCGGGTCGACGAACGTCTGATGGAGTGAATTCATGGGCCAAATCGGACTTTTGATTGACGTTCTTGGCGCCGTTTTGCTCGTTGTGGTAATCGTATATGCGATTCGTTTAAATCGTAGCTTGTCGTCGCTGAAGGCGAACAAGGCGGAATTGGATACATTGATTCAGACCTTTACGCAGTCCACCAACCGAGCCGAAGCGAGTGTTGCACGTTTGAAATCAAGTGCTGCGGAGACGGCGACGACATTGCAGGAAAATGTAAGCAAGGCGCAAGAACTTCGCGACGATTTGGCCTTCATGACGGACCGGGGTGAGGAACTCGCCAATCGATTGGAAGCGGCGATTAAGGCGTCCCGGACAGTTGTACCGCGGACTAGCGAGCCGCTGTCCCGTGCGGAAGAAGCAGAGAACGAGACGCCCGAAACGCCGGACCAGGAACAGCGCGGAAAATCCAAGGCGGAACTGCTTCGGGCGTTGCAGGGGATGAGATAGAAAATGCGATTTTCGATTAGAATCGTTCCCGTGTTGATTTTCGTGGCGACTTTAATGCTCTCGGTCAAGCTGAGTGATATTTGGACGACCGTTTCGGAAAGGCGCGACACCATTGAAATCTCGCCGGTTTTGGCCGAAACGAAGCCGAAGGAACCGGAAAACAAGCTGGATAATAAGGAAGGCCAGCCTGAACAGGTTGCGGCAACAGATAAGGGTGCCAAGCTGAACGAGAAGAAGAAAGGTGAAGATGCGGGAGTTGGCGATGTATCGAGGTTGAGCTATTCGGAAATCCGCCTTCTTCAGGAATTGGGGGGACGCCGGAAGGCCTTGGACAGTCGCGAGCGCAAGCTTGATCAGCGGGCTGTATTGTTAAAGGCGGCGGAGCAACGCCTCGTCGAAAAGCAAGTTGAGTTGAAAAAAATTAAACAGGAAATCAAGAAACTCCTCAATATCAAGGAAAAGGAAGAGGCGGAGCGGCTCAATCGCCTGGTTGCCATTTACTCGAATATGAAGCCAAAAGACGCCGCGAAAATTTTCAACGATCTCGATATGAAAGTCTTGCTTGACGTCATGCAGAGTATGAAGGAGCGGAAGATTGCTCCGATTGTCGCGGCCATGGAAGCCGAACGGGCTCGGTTGCTGACGAAACAGCTTGCCGAGAAACAAAACGTCCCGAAAGTCCCGAAATAAATCTAAAGACTTAGAAGTGACGGCATATTCGTTTTTAAAAAAACGCGTGCGCTTAACTCTGAATTAACTCGTTTAGGGTTTTATAGCTGCATCAAACACGCTTCCTTTGAAGCGACGCAGACAAAGCCTTAAGCGGGGATTATTGAAATGGCCGTTGACAAGAATATGCCAATTCTCATCGTTGATGATTATAAAACTATGTTAAGAATTATTCGCAATCTATTGAAACAGCTTGGTTTTACCAATGTAGACGAAGCGATGGATGGCGGCGAAGCGTTGACAAAGTTGAGAGCTTCCGATTTCAACCTTGTCATTTCGGACTGGAACATGGACCCTATGACAGGACTGCAACTTCTGAAAGAGGTCCGCGCGGACGGCAACTTGAAAAAGACGCCTTTCATTATGATTACCGCCGAAAGTAAGACAGAAAATGTTGTTGCCGCCAAAGAAGCCGGCGTTAACAACTATATCGTCAAACCGTTTAACGCCGCGACTTTGCGGACTAAATTGTCGAGTGTAATCGGCGCATTCTAGGCCGATTCATCCGGCTACCGTGATGCTGCTAAGCCTCAAGGGCGTCGAATGTCCGGTCAAATCGCAGGAGATTATGGAATCGTTACAGGTTGCCCTTATAGGGCAGCATGGTTCCGGGTTTTAGGGCGAGGGACCGAATCTTGGCGTGTAACTCAGAATTCTCTGTGGTGGCGCATTGATTTATGCGCGGCGTGATCGACACCTTCTCGTCGGAGACGGGTGTTGCGGTGATCTCGCCGATTGAATGAAAATTAGACGCTGGCGTAACGAGTCAAGATGACATAGATAAGATACTTGAGAGTTTTGAATAAGCGAAATATAGATTAATATATTCGTCATGGATGACTTTAATCCCAATGAATCAGGGCCGGTGAAAGACTCCGGCCCTGTTCTGTTTTTGGGTCTATTTCTTTTACTACTGGCTTTCTTTATTCTTCTAAATTCTTTGGCGACGCGTGAAGAAATCAAAACACGTGCGGTAATCAACTCCTTAATACTAACTTTTCAAGCGCCCGATGAAGAAACGACGTCGACCGAAATTTACATTTCTGCGCTCGCGCCGGTTCCCGAGCCGGAGGAACTTGTCGACGAACTGGAACGGTTGTGGGTAGCGTCAATTCCGCTGCTCAAAGTTACCCGTCTTTCCAACGGAAGGACGATGCAAGTCGATATGCCGGTAAACGAGCTTTTCTTTGGGCGTGGCGCTGATTTGCGTTCTGACCGGCGTGCGCTTTTTGTCAATACGTCCAAGGCGCTGTCATACAAGGCTCAGGGCTTTGTAAACGAACTACAGTTTGTTTTGGGAGATGACGTGGAGACGAAAGGCGAAGCCAATACAACGCAAAAATTGCGAGCAGTGGCCATCGCCCGGGAACTCGTCGCGAACGGAGCACCGCCGGACACCATTAAGGTCGGTGTTATTCGGGGAGACCGCAGCCATCTGCGTATGCGGTTTCACGTACGCGAGGAAGATAAGGCGTATGTGGATTTCCGGGAATTGATCAAGTAGATGTTGGAACTTCCCGAAGACGAGCCGCCGAAAGTCGAAAAGGCGCCAATCTGGTTGGTGACGTTCGGTGATGTGACTGCGTTACTTCTCACATTTTTCGTAATGCTGTTTTCGACGACAACCATACCATCGGAAGATTGGGAAGCGGTCGTGGGGACGATGTCGGATAGTCTGCGGTTTTCACAAGCCGGCAGGGCACCGAATCCGGAGGCGGAAAAGGCGATCCCTGTCATAACCCTGCAACCCGCCCTACCGACGGAATATCTCAACGCGGTATTACGCGACCATTTGCGGCAAGACGAAATTTTGAAGGACGCGATCGTGCGTCGGCAGGACTCCCGGGTGGTGATTTCCTTATTCGGAAACGCATTGTTCGAGCCCGGAACCGCGACCCTAAGCGAAGGCGCACGCGACTCGATATTTCATTTGGGCGGCGTTGTGGCGAATATCGGTAATCAATTGGAAGTGCTCGGTCACGCCGACCCCTCGGCGAAGGAGGGAACTGATTTTGATGCGAACTGGTTGCTTTCGCTAAATCGCGCCACGGCGGTGGCGGCTGAACTTCGTAACTCCGGTTATGATCGCAATATTATCGTCTTGGGTCTTGGCGACTCGCGTTATAGTCACCTGAGCGAGGGGCTGGATGAGCAGCAGCGGCTAAAGCTGGCCCGTCGTGTTGATTTGGTGCTTCATGGTACGGCGGAAGAACCTTGATCGCGATCCGCGTTCTGATTGCTCTGATTTTAGTTTTATTCCCAGGGCTGGCATTCGGCGTTGATGTCGAAGTTCGGGGTTGGTCGCATCCGAAATTTGGCCGACTCGTTTTCGATTGGCCATCTTCGGTTGCGTATACCGCCCGCATCCAAAATCGCAATTTAAGCGTTCGTTTTAACAAGCCGATAACCGCGCGGTTCGGAGCAGCGTTACAGAATCTTCAAGGGTATGTCACGAAGGCCTCAATATCGAGAGACCAACGTGTAGCCCGGTTTTCTCTCGCAGGAGATTTTACGCTTCGGTCCTTTAAAAACGACAATGCAATTGTTCTCGACCTTCGCAGGCCGCAGTCATCGGCTAAGGCACGTCCGAAATTGGGTGTCCGAGTTGGCGAACATCCGACCTATACCAGGCTGGTGTTCGATTGGAATCGGCCAGTTGATTATGACGCCGCATTAAGTGGCGGCCGATTGCGTGTGAGGTTCAGCAGGCGCGCGCAAATCGACCTTGATAGTCTACGCCGTCAACTTCCGGCGGATATTGGCAATCTGAAATCTTCGTCGGAAGGCAATACGCTGGAATTTATCGCGGCTGTTTCCGGTACTCCAAGATTGCGTCACTTTAGGTCGGGCACCAAGGTCGTCGTGGATATTATGGTCAAAGGGGGGGACGCAGCGAAGGCGCCGCCGTCGAAAGGCGATAAACCTCAGCCTGTTTCCAAGAAACCGGCATCTTCCCAGGGGTCGTTGCTTGATGCCGCGGAAAAGGCAATTGAAAACGCAAAACAGACCGCGGCATCCGCGTCGCCGCGAAACCTGTTAGCCACGAAAAATGAGCAACCAAAGCCCGAATTGCCCAAGGAAAGGCCTGCGGAGCCTGCTTCAACAGATCAGGCTGCACCAAAGGAAACCGTAGCCGAGACCGAGCCGACGGCGACCGAACCCAAACCAACGGTCGCCCCGCAACCCGTGACGGCGTCACCATCGAAGGGGAAGCGAAGCGGCGTAATCGCGGAAGCGTTTCGGAATTCGAAAACCGCACCGTCTGGGGACTCAACCAATCGGTCTTTGGTCAACTTTGTATTCGAGTGGCCCGAACCGGTCGGCGCGGCGGTATTTGAGCGTGCTGGCTTTGTCTGGGTGATATTCGACAAGCGGAAGCCAATCAACCTTGCGCCCCTGCGCGAAGCAGGAAAGGGACTGGTTTCTGGCATTGAGCAGTTGCCGATTGGGAAGGCGAGTGTATTACGCATGATTCCAAGTCAGGGAATAGGCGCGGCCGCGAAACGCGATGGCACGAATTGGGTGGTCGAATTCCGACGAGGAAAAACGAGACCGGATATTCAAATCGCCATCGATGCTGATCCCGATGCCGAAGGGGGCGCGAGGTTGTTGTTTCCAGCCATCGATTCCGGTCGCGTGATTCGTTTGCCCGACCCGGAAGTTGGCGACTTGATCCAGGTTGCGACAGTGCAAGCATCGGGACAGGGCATTGCCGGGCAAAGGGCCTATCCCGAATTTCAAATTTTGGCCTCTGCCCAGGGTATCGCGGTAATCGCGTTGAATGATGACGCGGAACTTGAAAAAGATGATGCGGGATTGGTTTTGAGCACGCCAGGAGGTTTGCATATCTCGGGTATCTCACCCGATACCTCGGTGAGTAGAGGTACGCAAGCTGGACGTTCGCGCCGTATTTTTAGGCTTTCCGAGTGGCGAAACGGGAATGAGAAGGATTATTTCGAAGCGCGGCAGAAGCTTCAAGTCGCCGCCGCACGTCAGCCGCGCGAAAGAAGGGATGCCAATCGACTGCGGCTTGCTCAATTCTACTTCGCGCGTGGCCTCGGCCCCGAGGCAAAGGGCGTTTTGCAAGTGGTTCAGAGTTCGGACGCACGTGCGGAAGCAAAGCCCGAGTTCAAGGCGATTACAGGGGCAGTCGCGGCACTAAATAACGACGTGGAAGCAGCGGCGCGGAATTTGAACGACCCGCGCCTCGACAAATACGAGGAAATACAATTATGGCGCGGCGTCGCGGCTGCGAGGGCGGAACGATGGAAGGACGCGCAATTATTATTTAGGCAAGGCGATGCGGTCCTTCACGGTTATCCGGAGCCCTTAAAGGGAGCGCTTGGATTGCTGCGGGTTGAAACCGCCTTGAAGGCAAGGGACAGCGGCAGCGCGTCGCGTTGGTTGGCGACGCTCGATAAACAATCCAAGACCTTGACGAGAGGCGAACTTGCTACCTTGCGTTATCTGCAAGGGCGGCTTGCCTTTGTTGAGCAAGATATCGATCGCGCGACTAACTTATGGACTGAGCTCCAGGACAGTGGCGATTCATGGAATGCGGCGCGCGCGGAACTATCGCTTGTCAATATGGGCTTGTTGCAATCCACAATGGATGTGGATGAGGCGATTGGGCGACTTGAAAAACTGCGTTATCAGTGGCGTGGCGACGAATTCGAGATGCAGGTCCTTCGCCGCCTTGGCGGGCTTTATTTGGAGCGTGACGATTTTCGCGGCGGGCTTGGCACATATCGTGTGATCGCCACCTATTTTCCGCAGCATCCCGATACGAAACGGATCGCCGAGGTCATGACCGATACCTTTAAGAAATTATATCTGAAGGGAGAAGCGGACAAGTTACCACCGTTAACGGCATTGGCACTATACGATGAATTTCGTGAATTAACGCCTGCCGGACCTGAAGGCAATGTTATGATTCAGAGGCTTTCGGAGCGCCTTGTGGATGTAGACCTATTGAACAGGGCCGCCGACTTGCTTCAGCATCAAGTAAAGTTTCGCTTGAAAGGCATCGAACGCGCGCAAGTTGGTGCCAAGCTTGCATTCATACGGCTCCTGGATAGGGATCCCAAAAAAGCGATCGAAGCGTTGCGGACAACCGTCTTTCCGCGGCTGCCGGAGCAACTCGACGATGACAGGCGAAGAATTCAGGCGCGTGCTTTTTTCGAAACGGGAAAGGTCAGGGAAGCGATCGAACTACTTGCTGGTGACGTATCGCGCAATGCGGATTTGCTTCGCGCCGACATCCAGTGGCGCTCTGAAAACTGGGGTGAGGCGTCAAAGGTTCTGCAACGTTTAGCGGGAGAACCGCCGGCGGAAGGGACAACCTTCGATCAAGCCGAGGCGCAGTTGGTCTTGAACTGGGCGGTCGCGTTGCGCCTGGATAAGGATGAAAGCGGGTTAGAGATCGTGCGTGCCTTGTATGGTCAGGCGATGGCGGCGAGCCCCTTGAGTAAAGCGTTCCAATTTATCGCGAGCGCCTCGTCGTCCGATGCCCCCCTGGATTTGGAAACAATTACCAGCCGCATTGCCGACAATGGCGTATTCGAGGCGTTTCTCGAGGAATATCTCGCCGACAATAAGAAGCGGCTGTTAAAATCACCAGTCGCGCCGGTACAACCCGATGCGGCACCCGCGACACCGCCACAAGCGGCCGGGCAGGAGAGTGCGGAAAGCAAGGCCTAGCGCCGAAAACGCTCTTACGGTTCAGAGTGGACCAAAACTTTGCGTCAAACTGCCCGCAACCAAATACCAACCATCGACCAACACAAAAAAGATCAGTTTAAACGGTAAGGATATCAGGACCGGCGGCAACATCAACATGCCCATCGACATCAAGACCGACGCGATAACGATATCGATCATCAGGAATGGCACGAAGAGCAGGAAACCAATTTCAAACGCCCTTCGAAGCTCCGAGATCATGAAAGCGGGTATTAACGCGCGCAATGGTGTCTCGTCCACCGAGGGAACTGTTTCGATTCTGGCGAATTGCATAAACAATTCGAGATCTTTTTCCCGGACATGTTTGAGCATGAAGCTTCGAAACGGGCTGGTCGCGCGTTCGAACGCGACTTCTTCGCTAATCTGTTCCTCGATCAGCGGTGCGATGCCTTTGTCGTATGCTTCTTCTAGGGTCGGCTGCATGATGAAAAACGTCATGAAGAGGGCAAGGCTGACGAGGACCGCGTTCGGCGGTGTTTGTTGTGCGCCCATCGCGGTTCTCAGAAACGATAAGACCACGACGATGCGAACGAATGACGTCACCATGATAAGGATCGATGGCGCGATCGATAAAATCGCCATCAACGCGACTATCTGAACGATTCGTCCCGTCGCCGACCCGCCGTCGCCGAATTCTAAATTTAGGCTTTGCGCAACGGCGGGCATGGCGAAAAAGACGACGCAGGAGCCGGCCAGCCCGAATAGCCGGTGCCTCAACATTCGGATTCGCTTTCTGGTTTTGCGCTGGAACAACTGCTTTCGACCACGACTTCCGTGTTCGCGCCGAGTAGAATTAAATGCTCACGCTCATCGCGCTTAACCAGTACAAGGCGGCGGCGTGCGTCGAGGACCGCAATTTCGATAATCTGCAATCGACGCCCTTGCCCTTTGCGCCGCGGGACCATGCCTGTCATGCCTGGTCCGTATCGGCGGAGCAACAACGCGAATAACCCGATCAAGCCAATTACGAATATTAGTGCAAGAACAAATCTCAGATAGCCGTCAAAATCCATGATTCTCAACAGATTAATATGCTATGGCGGCGCATAAGCTAGGATTCGTTGTCGGTGTTTTTATCGTCAATTTCAGCTTCCCGGGCCTTTTCCAAAATTTCGGCGACCTTGGCCTGAACATATTCGATTTCAGCCGAGAATACGCGCAAGTTATCCAGCAACCCATCGAGCGTTGGTCTAATTTCTTCCGCCTCTTCTGGATCTAGATCTACGATCAACTGGCACTGAGTTTCGATACGGTCGTGGACGCTATTAATTTTGATCGCTTCACCTTTCAGAAGGCTTTCCCGAGCATGCGCGACTTCACTAGCCAACTCGTTCAAGCTATTCAGAATTTCGTCCTTCTGGGGCATAATCTTCTTCCTCTGATGCGAGCGATTTGACGCCGCTTGCCATAGTTTTCAGATACTCGGAGGTTTCGTGATCGTTATTAGCGTAAACGTAACGCAGTATTTCCGCTACCGCGATGAACGCTTCGACTGGTATTTCACTATCCAACTCGACCGCGGCAAGAATTTCGGCTAAATCGGTGTCCTCTCGGACCTTAATACCGTTGCGAAAGGCGATATCAAGGATCGTTTCGGCGAATTCACCGCGACCGGTTGCCAGGACACGGGGTACCGATTCGGCGTTGTTGCCTTGATTGCCGAGCGCGATTGCGACGGTATCTTTTGCCTGGTCTCGTTCCCGCGGTTCGGCAATTTCTGACCTTTTGCCTTGAATATTACTATTCCTATGGGGGGGCACAGGTTTTTGCATTGCAGGATGCTCGCGAAATAAGCGCAATATTTCGATTAGGATACACTTGAATCGAACTGTCCGGAAGCGTGAGGTTTTAGCATCCTCCTGGAATTGTACAAATTCGAAATCGGTGTAACGGGATGCAACTAATTGAAATATATTAAATATTAAGAAAAAAGGCCGCCATGATATCAATTCGCTAACAGCACAATCGATAGGGTGAGTTTGAATGCCCTGTTTAGGGTGTTTCGACAGGCTATAAGCCTCGCGATTTGCGCCATATTGGCACGGACTCTGCATTGAATATCGTCGAGTACCCCGAATAACGTTTTGTAGAGTTCGAGAACATGGATTTAGGTGGATTACCCCTCTTCCAGATGATGTCCACGAAAATGGAGTGGCTTGGCCGCCGCCAACGTGTTCTGGCGCAAAATATCGCCAATGCTGACACGCCCGGTTATGCGCCGAAGGATCTGGATCCAATTGATTTTAAAAGCAAATTCAAGCGAGATACGTTCCGTCTGCAACTTGCCGTTACGAATACCGGCCACATAGACAGCAAAATTCGGCAATCGGCATTTGGCGATGAAAAAGAGGCCCGGAAGAAATACGAAATTTCACCGACTGGAAACGCGGTCGTTCTCGAAGAGCAATTGATAAAAGTTGCGGACAATGCCGGCCAGCATCAACTGGCCACGAGCCTGTACCGCAAAAATTTGAACCTGTTCCGAATCGCGCTTGGTCGCCAAGGCGGACAATAAGATTAAACGATATCAAAGGGTAGAGTGATGCCATCCGATTTACAGACGAGCATGATGATTTCCGCCTCCGGCCTGCGCGTTCAGGGGCAGCGCGTCAAAGTAATCGCCGAAAATATCGCGAACTCCAACTCGACCGCGGATACGCCAGGGGGTGACCCCTACCGCCGAAAGGTGCTAACCTTCGAGAACGTGTTCAACAAGGTCTTGGATGCGGATATGGTTGGCGTACGGAAAGTTTTAGGAGATCAATCCGAATTTGGCCTGGTGTTCGATCCGAACCACCCAGCATCGGACCCCAACGGGTATTACAAAATCCCGAATGTTAATGGGCTTGTCGAGATGTCGGATATGCGCGAGGCGCAACGGAGTTATGAGGCTAATTTGAATATGATCGAGACGTCCCGGTCGATGGTGACGAGAACGATCGATCTTTTACGGTAAACAATGATATCGAGGCGATTAAGCCATGGCAGTTGAATTCTCGAAGGCCGCCGATGCGTTGAACAGGGCAGCGCAACTTAGCGGTGGGGCGGGCATGGAAGCGCGCGATACGCCAGCGCCGGGACAGTTTGCCGAAATGGTGAAACAGGTGGCGGAAAACGCGATTGAAGCTGGCGAACAAGCCGAGAAAATGTCCGCGGCCGCGATACAGGACAAGGCTGAACTGACCGAAGTTGTAACCGCGATAACGAATGCTGAGGTTACACTGCAGACCGTGGTTGCCGTAAGGGACAGAATCATTACAGCCTATCAGCAGATATTGAGGATGCCCATTTGAGTTCAGTCTTCGGCTCATGAATGAAGCGCAGGCGCTAGAATTCGCCCGCGAAGCGATTATCACGGTTTTGAAGATCGGTTCGCCGATTATGCTAATCGCGCTAGTTGTCGGCTTGGTAATAGCATTATTCCAAGCGCTGACTCAGATCCAGGAAATGACACTCACATTCGTTCCCAAGATTATCGTTATCTTTTTAAGTTTGCTGATCTTTCTGCCGTTTATCGTCGAAACTCTACAAACCTTTATGCTGGGCGTGGCCGATCGAATAGCCGGCCTTAACTGACCCGTAATGCTGGAACGACTGCTCGCGCTTGAAGCGTTCTCCTACCTTCTCGTGTTCAGTCGACTTGGCGCCGCTATGATGCTCATGCCGGGGATTGGCGAAGCTTTTATTCCCGCCCGTGTTCGCTTGCTTGTCGCATTGACAGTCACTGCCATTATGTTTCCCGTCGTCGAGCCGCTGTTGCCCAAGACGCCGGACGCATTCATCGCGGTACTTTTATTGGTTCTCGGTGAGGTCACGGTTGGCATATTCATCGGTTCGGTCGCCAGAGTTTTGGCAACGGCGCTCACCACCACGGGAACGATAATCGCGTTTCTAACCGGTTTTGCGAACGCGACGTTGTTCAATCCAATGATTCAAGATCAAGGTGCGCTTACGTCGGTCTTTCTATCGCTACTTGGCACCCTGCTGATTTTTGTAACAGGCCTGCACCATTTGTTGTTCGTGGCTCTGATGGACAGTTACACCATGTTCGTTCCCGGGGCTGGATTGCCATTCGACAATTTTTCGGAGGCGATGAGCCGCCTCGTGGCGGGAAGCTTTAAACTGGGTGTCCAATTGGCCGCGCCATTTATTGTCGTCGTGACGCTGTTTTATATTTCGCTTGGGATTCTAGCGCGTTTGATGCCGCAATTTCAGGTCTTTTTTGTCGGATTGCCGCTCCAGATTATGCTTGGGTTAATTATCATGATCGTAAGTATTTCAGCTATAATGATGTGGTATTTGGACTATTTCGCGACAGGGATGAGCGGGTTTATTAAGCCTCGGTAACATTATGTCAGACCAAACAGACGACGCACAAAAAACAGAAGAACCGACACCAAAGAAAATTTCCGAAGCGCGGAAACGAGGCAACGTTGCGCGCAGTATGGAAATCAATACCTGGCTGATGTTGTTCGCGGGTACCATCATTGTAGCGATGGTTGCGCCTGGCTTGATGAGTGACATTCGGACAATCGCATTCGTGTTTGTCGAACGACCGCACGAATACAGCATGGAATTGGGCAACCTCTCGGGGCTGCTTTTGTGGGCTATTGTTTCGGTCGGTGTCGCGTTGGCCCTGCCGGCGATATTTTTAGTCGTAATTGCGCTGACGACAGGTATCGTTCAAAACGGATTGGTGTTTTCGCCGAAAGCTATCGAACCGAAACTTGAAAAATTTTCACCGATAGCTGGCGTTAAGCGGTTTGCGTCATGGCGTCAATGGATCGAATTTTTCAAGGGGCTGTTAAAAATAGTGGTTGTGGGGACGATTGCGGTCCTACTTTTGATGCCGGAGTTCAAACGAATTGATTCGTTGCCAACGTCCGATTTGGTCGATCTGCTAAGTTTGCTGCATCTACTGGTGTTGAAGTTACTGGTCTATGTATTGGGCGTTTTGTCCGTTATTGCATTCGTCGATGTCGTGTTCCAACGGGTTCATCACCGCAAACAATTGCGTATGACGAAGCAAGAAGTAAAGGACGAGTTCAAGCAGGCCGAAGGCGACCCTCACGTGAAGGGCCGGTTGCGGCAAATCCGCATGGATCGAGCGCGCCAACGCATGATGCAATCCGTGCCGGAAGCCGATGTCGTTGTTACGAACCCGACGCATTTCGCGGTTGCGTTGAAGTATAAGCAAGACGAGATGGAGGTTCCGATTCTTGTCGCCAAGGGGCAGGATTTGATCGCGCAAAAGATTCGGGAGGTTGCCGAAGAGCACGACATTCCCATCGTCGAAAATAAACCGCTGGCACAAGCCTTATTCAAGAGCGTGGAACTTGACCAAGAAGTGCCGACCGAACATTACAAGGCGGTGGCCGAAATAATCAGCTATGTTTGGGGAATGCAGGGACGATTTCGCCCCGAGCGCCCGGCCGCGTGAATTCGCCAGGGGTAGATTATGTGGTTTTCTGATAATCCCAGGTTCGGCGCAATACTTGTCGCGGCTTTGATCGCGGCGAGCGCCGCCGGCATCCTTTATTGGGGCGGTGTCGGAAGCGGATTGATTGTGGTGACGGCGGGCATCATTTTATTCGGTGCATACCTGCTGTATCGCCTGTTGTCGTCGTATCCAAAGCGCGCCCGGCAAAGCGTACCGGAGGAAGTCGAGAGAACCGAGATCGTGGTGGTTCCCGACTTTGAGACCCTGTTCGATCAGGCACCCGTCGCGGCGGCGCAAATCGACGGAAATCGCAAGATCGTCACCTGTAATCAAGCGTTGCGCGATATGCTTAGTATCGCCGGCCCGGAAACGAGATTGTTCGAAAATCATTTTGCTGAAGAATACAAACCGGCGGTCATCGAGCGATTGGCCCAGGTGGCGGCGGGCACAGTATCCGAAGCACCGATTGTAGTTTCGCTCGCGACGGACAATGAACGCATCGTTTCAATCTATGATACCCAGATCGGAAGTGGGAATTCGGCCATGCTTGCCCTCGTCGACACCACGCGGCAACGGGCATTGGAACAACAGGTCGCACAATCTCAAAAAATGCAGGCCGTCGGGCAGCTCGCAGGGGGGATCGCGCACGACTTTAACAATCTTCTAACGGCGATGATTGGGTTTTGCGATCTGTTGCTACAACGCCATCGCGCCGGCGATCAGTCTTTTGCGGATATTATGCAGATTAAACAGAATGCCAATCGCGCGGCGCGGCTCGTTCGCCAACTACTGGCGTTCTCAAGACAACAGACGTTGGAACCACGGTTGCTGAATGTTACGGATGTGCTCGCGGAGCTTTCCAACCTTTTGCAGCGCTTGCTCGGCGAGCGCGTCGAAATGCGGATGATTCATGGCCGAGAATTGGGGCTGGTCAAGGCCGACCAGGGTCAGTTGGATCAAGTTGTAATCAATCTTGCGGTGAACGCGCGCGATGCTATGACGAAGGGGGGAATTTTAACAATCCAGACTGAACGTGTCGAAGTGACGACGCCCATACAAGCCCATGGCGAGGAGATAGAGACCGGAGATTATGTCACGATATCGGTACAAGACAGTGGAATGGGTATTTCGGCGAAAAACCTAGAGCGAATATTCGACCCATTTTTTACGACAAAAGAAGTGGGGGCGGGGACGGGGCTTGGGCTGTCCACGGTATACGGTATTGTGAAGCAAACCGATGGCTATA
>JAJFJC010000027.1 GCA_021774385.1 Alphaproteobacteria bacterium | reverse complement strand
GGCGTCCATCAAGGGCACCTGCCGCACGTTGAAGCCTTCCGTTCAGGATGTCGTCGAGGCCCGGATCGAGCAGGTCGTGAAAGGGATCACCGAAGCGCACGGCCTGTCCTACACGCTCGACTTCGACCGGCGCTATCCGGTCTTGATTAATACCGAGGAAGAAACCCAGGCTGCAACGGCGGCGGCGATCAAGGTCGTCGGCGCGGACAATGTCGTCACCACCCACCCGCCAACCATGGGTTCGGAAGATTTCGCCTGGATGCTACAGGACCGTCCGGGCTGCTACCTTCGTGTCGGCAATGGCGAAGGAATGGACGGGGGCTGCGTCGTGCATAACCCCAATTACGATTTCAACGACAGTGCCGCCGTTTATGGCGCCAGCTATTGGGCCACACTGGTCGAGCAGGAATTATCCGCCGAATAGACCCTAAAGTTCCGGCGCGGCAAGCACAGCACAATCCGGTGCGAAGCGTAACGGCGCGTCGGTGCGTTCTTGAAGCGTATCGCGAGGCAATCCATCCAAAACCTCTCGCACCAGGAATCCGTCCGGGGTGACTTCAATGATGGCGAGATCGGTGTAGATTCGATCGACCACACCGACACCGGTGAGAGGATAGGTGCAGGTTTTTACAAGCCGAGGCGCGCCATCTTTCGTATTGTGGACCATGGTAATCCATACCGACTTTGCGCCAACGGCCAAGTCCATCGCGCCCCCCCACCAGCGGTCCTTTGTTCGGTACTTCCGCGTCCCAATTCGCCAAATCACCGGTCATCGAAACCTGAAATCCACCGAGCATCGTAACATCGATATGCCCACCACGGATCATCGCGAAGGCCATCGCCGAATCGGCTAATGAGGCGCCGGGCCGCAGGGTCACTTTCTGGCTTCCCGCATCAACAAGGTCCGGGTCTTCTTCGTTCTCACCAGCCACGGGGCCGACACCGACGATACCGTTTTCGGTATGAAACATGAACTCGCGGTCGCTCGGCGCATAGTTTGCGGCAAGAACAGGCATGCCGAGACCGAGATTGACATAGCCCCCTTCGGGAAGATCTTGCGCGGCGCGCCAAGCGATCTGATTTCTGTTGAGTGGCGTCATATTATCTGCTCCGCTTATCGCTCGTCCGGCACCGCGAGGATGCGCTGTACAAAAATGCCCGGGATATCGATTGAATTCGGCGGTAACGGTTCCTCGGAAACCTCATCGACTTCAACAACCGCTATGTCAGCCGCCATCGCCATCACCGGGCCGAAATTCGACTGCGTGCCGCGAAAAGAGACATTACCCCAGCGATCGGCCACGCTGCCGCGCATTAATGCGAAGTCAGCCCTAATCGCCGTTTCCAAAATACAGGGCCTACCATCAAAGTCCCGGGCTTCCTTACCTTCTGTAAGCTTCGTACCGGCACCGGTCGGCGTATAGAAAGCTGGAATTCCCGAACCACCCGCGCGCATTCGTTCCGCGAAGGTTCCTTGTGGAACCAGTTCCAATTCCAATAGGCCTTTTTCAAGCTGGAGCTCGTATTCCGAAGAATCTCTGCCTCGCCCGCGCGCGGCGGAGCTAATCGCCTTCGAAACACGTTGTTCGGAAAACAGGCGCGGCGCATAGGTTTCGATGAACCGTAAGCTATTCAAAATCAAGGTCAGATTACCGACGGACGCAGCCTCAAGCGCCTTGATCAAAACAACCGGCAAGCCGGCGCCGCCAAATCCACTGATCATGACCGAAGCACCGTCGGCGATTCCCGCCATCGCCTCTTCGGTGGTCTCAACACGCTTATCTATCATCTACACCATGCCACCCAAATAGGTTCCAGAATGCGTCGCATGTTAGTAGACGAGACCGGTGAACGCCAAACCGCAAGCGACCTCAATATCCTTGCGATGTAACAAAAAAAGGCCATCCAATCTGGCCCACAGGGAAAAAGAGCGATTGACCCGGTCGGCGGTTATCGCCGACCGGGCCGAGCTGTCGCAAGTGCTATGGCTTGAAAACGCGGCGGAACGATCGCATCAAGTGATCCATTTGCTTCCGGCGGCTGCGCGCGGCAAGGCGTCGCAATTCCGCTTCCGTCGGCAGCGCACCCGTCGGCAATGGTGCAAAGGCGTGAATTTCGTCGTTGTAAGTCATTTTCATTCCTTTCGAAGAAAATTTACCCGCATCCATTTGATTAAGAAATACTTAAGTATACACTTTCTTAACAATGAATATGTGCAAATTCATTCCCTCTAAGCTGTTGTTGAGAAAATATATATCGAGTGAGCGGCTTTACATCAAACGATCATTTCTCATATATAATGTTAGAAAATCTAAAGTTTAAATTTTGGTGACTCAATGCCGGCACGCTTGCCACCTCTGAATGCCCTACGTGCCTTCGAAGCATCGGCGCGGCACCGGAGCTTCAGCCGCGCCGCGGAAGAGCTCAATGTCACACCCGCGGCGATAAGCCATCAGATCAAGGGGCTGGAGGAGTATCTCGCCGCCAAGCTGTTCCGGCGCGCCAAACGGACACTCATGTTGACCCCCGCGGGGCAAAGTTTGCTACCGGGAATCCGCAAGGGATTCTCCGCCTTCGCCGAGGCGATGGAGGAATTTGGCCTTTATGACGAAACCGGCATGCTTACTGTCGCGGTGACGCCATCATTTGCCGCGAAATGGCTGGTGCACCGAATCGAGCATTTCAACGTGGCCTATCCCGAGGTTGATATTCGCATGACCACAAGCATGAGCCTCACCGACTATTCGCGCGATGGTGTCGAAATCGGCGTCCGTTACGGCAGGGGCAATTACGAGGATCTTGTTACGGAGCATCTCCTATCGACTGAAATTACGCCGGTATGCAGCCCGCGCCTGCTGAGCGGCGAACGGCCGCTGAAGGCGCCCCAGGACCTGGAAAACTTTACGTTGCTGCATGATGACAGCCATCGGCACGAGGAAATGTATCCCGATTGGGCCATGTGGCTGCGCGCCACCGGCGCGACGAATGTCGATCCATCGCACGGGCTGCGGTTCGACACGGCCGGCGAAACCCAGAATGCCGCCGTCGAAGGCGTCGGCATTGCGCTTGGCCGGACGACCCTGGTTTCCGACGATATCGCAACCGGGAGGCTTGTTCGGGTCTTCGATCTCGTGCTGCCGTCCGATTTCGCCTATTGGATCGTCTATACCGAGACCAGCATCAAACGCCCCAAGGTGCGGGCGTTCCGCGACTGGCTCAAATCGGAAGGTGCGGCATACGAGAAAACACAGCAGCCGTCGCCATGAACCGACGCTTGGCGATGAACACCGGAGATCAGGTTTGCGCGGGGCCGGAAAGCGCTTCTTGCAACATGTCGTCGGGGATATCGTCGAAGGACGCATAGTTGAGCGCATAAAGCCTGGCATAGAGACCTTTCTGTGCGATCAAGGCGTCATGAGTCCCGGTTTCAACGATACTGCCTTGTTGCAGCACGACAATCCTATCGGCGCCTCGAATCGTTGCCAGGCGATGCGCAATGACGATGCCGGTGCGGTCTTTCAACAGGCGGGACAAAGCCGTTTGGATCTGCCGTTCCGTATAACTGTCGATATTGGCGGTCGCCTCATCGAGCACGAGAATCTTCGCATCCGCGACTAGCGCCCGCGCGAAACTCAGAAGTTGCCGCTGGCCAAGCGATAGATTGCGGCCCTGCTGCTCAAGCACCGTTTCGTAGCCATCGGGGAGTTGCATGATAAAATCATGCGCACCGACGACCTTGGCCGCCCGCTCCACGTCCTCGCGGGTCGCGCTCGCCGTCCGATAGCAGATATTCTCGAAGATCGTACCCGTAAACAGAAACGGATCTTGCAACACCATGGCGATATGGCGTCCCAATGACGCCTTGGCGAAATCGCGGACATCGTGCCCGTCGATCGTAACGGCACCGTCCCACACATCGTAAAAGCGGTGCAATAAGGCGGTGATACTGGTCTTACCGGACCCCGTCGGACCGACCAGGGCGACGGTCTCCCCGCGCTTCACTTCGAAATTCACACCTTTCAGAATTGGCTGGTTCTTGGTGTAGCCAAATGTGACGTCGTTAAAGGCGATGTCACCGTCGATCACGGCGGGGTCGATTGAGTCCGGCTTATCGGAGATCGCCAGCGGTACTTCCAGCACTTCGAATATACGTTGCCCCGATGCCATGGCGCGCTGCATGACGCTGTATTGGATCGTGAGAGACCGGATCGGATCGAAGAAGCGTTGTACGTAAAACAGGAACGCGACCATGACGCCAATATCGAGAGTGCTATCGAGGACTTGCGTGCCGCCAACGATAATCACAATGCCCATCGCGGCACCGGTCAAGGTATCGACCACCGGAATCATGGCCTGCGCGAACTTGGCCGACCGCAAATGTGCCAGCATGTTCTCTCTGGCCTTGTCGTCGTAAAGCTGGAAGTTAACGTTCTCGCGGCCCATTCCCTGCACGGTGCGTACCGCGTGGATGCCTTCGGCGAGCGCACCATTGGTGATGGAGTTTGTTTCCCGCGCCCGGCGAAACGCAACCCGCGCGCGCGGCAGCCAGATCACGCGCACAATCAACAAGGTCGGGACGACGGAAAGCGTCAGTAGGCCGAGCTTGAAATCAAGCATCAACATAATGATCACAATCCCGAACAGCAGCACGATGTCGCCAAAAGCGGTGATCGAGTTTTCAAGAAACTCCTGTAGCGAATTCACATCGCCTTGGAGCCGCGACATCATGCGGCCGATTTCCGTTTTATCCATGAACGACAGCGCGACATGCTGCAGATGGGCGAACATGGCGCGCCGAAGGTCGAAAATCACATGCTCCCCCGCTAGCCCAACGAGGCGGTCCTGCAGATAATTGGCGGCATAATTGATCGTGATCACGACGCCGAACACGGCAATCGCGATCGTTAGCCGAAAGGTGTCGGCACGATCCGAAACAATCGCTTCGTCAATCGCATACCGGATGATCAGTGGGATGGAAAGTTGCGCACCGGTAAAAACCAAAACCGCGATCAAGGCCAAAATGATACTGCGCCGATAGGGGCGGACGTAGGACAGGAACCGACGAATGACGCCACCATCGAAGACGGCGCCAAACATCTCCTCATCCATGCTGATCTGAGAACCGACGACTGCACGCGGCGGTCGCGCCGCCGCTCTCTCAGTTTCGGATAGCGAACTCATTCAGCCACCCCTTGCAAGGCCATATCCGTATCGCCATCGCGGTTTTGCAGCGCGAACAACGCCGCGTACCGGCCATTTTCGGCAAGAAGGGTGTCATGCGTGCCGCGCTCCACGATCCGCCCCCCCTCGAGAAACACGATTTCGTCAGCATGCCGCAACGCACCTAACCGGTGCGAAATGATGATCGATGCGCAATTCGCCATATGCGGTTTCAAGGATTCGCGAATGCGCTGCTCGGTTTCCGCGTCGATGGCGGCCGTGGAATCGTCAAAAATCAAGACGGCCGACCGCAACATCGTCGCGCGGGCAATCGCAACCCGTTGTCTCTGACCGCCGGAAAGCGAAACGCCCCGTTCACCGACCAATGTGCCGTATCCATCCGGCAACAATCCGACAAAGCCATCAATTTGCGCGGCCGACGCGGCATCCTGAATCATGCCATCGTCAGCCCAAGGGTCACCATAGGCGATGTTGTTTTCCAACGATGCGGTAAAAAGAAACGGGTCTTGTTGCACCACGCGAACCGTCTGCCGCAAAGACTCTAATGTAATGTCGCGAATATCCTGACCGTCGATCGAGATACGACCGCCGGAGGGGTCGTAATAGCGCGGCAAAAGATGGGCTATTGTCGACTTGCCACTGCCAGGCGGGCCGACAATGCCAAGGGTTTTGCCCCGCTGAACCTCGAAAGAAACCCCATGCAGCACCGGTAGAACACCTTCGCCGGCATAAGTGAACGAAACATCGTCGAACCGTACCTTGCCCTCGGTCAACTCTACTGGCTTGGCGTCAGCCCGGTCGTCGATTGTCGGTTCAAGGTCGAGTATGTCAAAGAGCCGCGAGCCGCAAGTCGAAGCCCGGGCAATCGAATTGACCAGCAGTCCAAGCTGGCGCACGGGCGCCTGGAGAATCGTTATGAATGTCAAAAACACCGTTAGCGTTCCAACCGTCATCGTGCCATCCAGAACGCGCAAGCCGCCGACCCACAAGACTAGTCCCATGGACATAAAATACGCATAGCTCATCACTGTCGTGGATGACACGCGGGTCTTTATCCGCTCCTCCGCGACCGCCATGGCTTCTTCGGATGCGGCGTCATATTTCTCAATCTCGTAGGGCTCCGCGCCAAACGCTCGGACAACCCGGATGCCGGTCAGGTTCTCATCCATGATCTGACCTAAGTTTGCCATCCGCTCCTGCAATGTCAGCCACAGCGTCCGCAACCGTAGTCGCGCAATCGACGAACGCCATGCCACGAAAGGCACGAAGCTTAAACTCAAGAGACCAAGCCAAATGTCCGTCGAAATGAGCAAATACGCGCCAAACCCTATTAAAATCGTCAGCAGGACAAGACGCAGTAAACCAGTATTCACAAACATCCGCACGCCATCGAGATCGAGCATGCCACGCGTGATCAACTCGCCTGTATGCACGCGGTCGTGAAACGAAAAACTCAAATTCTGGAGCTTTCCGTAAAACGCTAATCTCAAATCGTACGCCAGAAGATGCCCAATCGCCTCGCCGTTATAATTGTGGAGCAACGTAAATACGCCACGCAAAACAGACGCTCCCAGCAATAGCAATGCCGCGCGAACAAGCGCCGACCGCGCATCTTCCGCGACTACGCCGCCGCCGCTCAACAAGCCGAGCGCGTTATCAACCGCGGACCCGAGAAGAGGCGGGATCATCAATTGAAATATGGCGGCGGCAATCGTCGCCCCAACGGCAAACGCAACCCGTACGCGATAGCGCAACGCCAACTTAATAATGCGCAACAAGACCGCCGTGTCCGCCGTCGGTTTCTGGTCCGCAGCGGACTTTCTATCTTGATAGGCGGTATTCTGCATAATCAGATATTGCCCCGATGGCCCGGCTTCGCTCTAGGATTATTTTGGGCCATTCGTCTGCATTGTCCCCACGGCGATTCAAGCCGCTTGGATCGTTGTCATTGCGAGTAATTTGTATTTCATGAATTTCGATACACAAAATATACGATCCCCTGATGAACAACAAACCTGCCGTGCTCAAGGACGACCAAGCGTTGCGGAATTCCATTGGCCTGAACCGCGACGGTAATGCCGACGCTTCGCTACATACGCATGAATGCGGTAGCGCCTTATGCCAAATAAGTAGAATCGGCGATCAGGCCGCCGCGCGCCGGGTCTGGGGTAACCAAACGCGCACCATCGTCCCTTCGCCAGCCTGACTTTCAATACTCACATCGCCACCATGCAACCGAGCCAAGGATTGGACAATCGCGAGGCCAAGGCCAGTCCCTTCCGGACGAATATTCGGGTTTCCCTTCATAAGCGTATGAGGGTTATTGCTGCCGGTTTCGAAAGGCTGGGTGATTCTCGGCAGTTCCTCGGCGGCGATGCCAATCCCCGTATCCGCCACAACAATGGAAAGCGCCTCTTCAGCAACGGTCGCGGCGACGGAGATGCGGCCTCCCGGAGGGGTGAACTTAATCGCGTTGGATAGTAGGTTCAATAAAATCTGACGAATAGCGCGCCGATCCGCATATACCAACGCTACGTCATCGGCCAGATCCGTCGTTAGAATAACATCGGCCTTGCGTGCCTGCTCGCTAACCAATCGCGTACATTCGTCAAAGATATTGGACATATCTAGCTCGACCTGGGTCAAGGTAAGCTCACCGGCCTCAATCGTTGAAATGTCGAGAATATCATTCACCAATTCCAAAAGATGATGGGCGCTTGCATGAATATTTGAAATATATTCAGCATATCGTTCGTTTTCGATAGCCCCGAATACGCTCGAATCCATGATATCGGTAAAGCCGATAATCGCATTCAGAGGCGTGCGTATTTCATGGCTCATATTTGCAAGAAACTCGGACTTCGCCCGGTTTGCGAGTTCCGCTCGCGTTCTCTCTTTAAGCAGTGCCTCCTCGATACTTTTTTGTTCGGTAATATCCTGATTGACGCCAAAGAATGACACCAATCGGTTCTTATCATCGAATTCCGGTCGCCCTTCACCCCTGAGAACGCGTATTTCGCCATCCGGGCGTACAATTCTGAATTCGCATGTGTACGGAATTTTACGCTTCCCCGCGTCTTTGCGTAATTCGGTCACACGGGCTCGGTCCTCCGGGTGAATCGCCACGGTAATCGCTTCGTAGGACGGCACGAACTCCTCCACGTCCCAACCATAAATCTGGAAAAAAGCCGCCGAACACCGAAAGCGCTGGCCCTCCATCAAATACCGCCAATGACCAATACGCCCGATGCGTTGGGCTTCCGATAGTTGCTGTTCACTGATTCGAAGCGCGTTCTCCGCCCGCATTCTTTCGGTAATGTCGGTATAGGTCGTTACGAAGCCCCCTCCGGGAATAGGGTTGCGGCGAATATCGATCGTCATTCCGTTTGATTTTTGGTGTACGAAGTGGCGTGCTTCGATGTTCTTCGCGGCTTCGAGGTATTTCCGCACATAAGCTTCGGCATCAAGGGGTCGGTTCTCCACTTGCTTCGCGAATACGCGAATAAACTTTTCCAGCGGAACGCCAATCTGTTCTGGTTCCGGAGAAAAATCTAGAAGTTCGATAAATCGATCATTGAACGCGACTGTATTTAGGTCCGAGTCGAAAAGGCTGATGCCCTGGTCCATATTGTCGAGTACCGTCCGCAAGGTCTTCGATTGTCGTGTCAGTTGACGGTTAAGCCGTGCGACCGATTGGTACCGCCAGCCGAAACTTGCCATTAAACCGACTATTGCGACGCCACCCATGACCCAGACGACCAGTGACACTGTCCAAAAGGGCGCTGGCCCGCTAAACCACGTTGAATAAATTCGATCATAGGACGGCGTTCCGACGAACTTGCGAACGGATACGTCCAGGAGGCGCCATAACGCCTCGTTATTTTTATCGACTAAAATGCCTCGTTTCACTTCCCGCATCGGGGAACCGAGGGTTTTTATTTTATCATCCAGGTTTAACTTCCGTGCCAGACTGCGAAATACCGGTTCGGGATATATAACAGCGTCGACCTGACCCGACACAAGATCGGACAAAGCCTCTCGGACGGTTTGGTATAAAACAGGCACCACGCCCTCGATCCTAGACGCCAAGGCGATGCCCACATTCATGCGGACAACGCCAACCCGGCCGCCTCGCAAATCGTCAATCCTATTGAATTGTGTCGCGGCGTCACGGACAAATACAGATACGGCAAACGTTTCAATCGGCGCGGTAAAAAGACCAAACCGTTGCCGTTCCGGCGTAACGCCAACATTTGGAATAACATCAGCTCGACCTTCACGAACGTCATCGAACGCTTCGGCAAACGAGTCGACAATGCGATAGTGAACTTTCACACCGGCAATTCGCGCGATCGCATCCATCGAGTCGCGCGCAAAACCTACGGGAACTCCGGAACCTTCTATGGCTTTATGCGGAGGACATTGGTATACGAAAAGTGTGAAGTTTTGTTTCTGGTGTTTTGTTTGTTT
>JAJFJC010000260.1 GCA_021774385.1 Alphaproteobacteria bacterium | reverse complement strand
CATCTTGCCTTTTCCGGGCCGCGAACACATGTTGGCGGTTCACCTGGATAGGATCGCCCGTTGCCACCCAATACGACCTCTTTCGATCGGCCCAAGGGCCGGAACCTTCGTTATCTGTCGCGCACTGCGGGATTTTTGAAGCCCTATAAGGGGCATGTCGTTTGTGCGGTCGTTGCCTTGGTGGTAACCGTGCTGACCGGGCTCGCGCTGGGTCAGGGGTTGAAGGAGCTGATCGACGGCGGGTTTGCATCGGGCAACGCGGCGGCGCTCGACCGGGCTTTGTTTTTGTTGCTGGGGCTCTCTGTCGTGATGGCGGTCGGCACTTTCGCGCGGTTCTATTTTGTGTCCTGGCTGGGCGAGCGGATCGTTGCCGATTTGCGCAAGGCGGTGTTCGACCGCGTGCTGTCCTTACACACCGGTTTCTTCGAAGTTACCCGCACCGGCGAAGTGCTGTCGCGGTTGACGACGGATACGACCTTGTTGCAGACCGTCATTGGATCGTCCGCATCGGTTGCGCTGCGTAATGCGCTTAATTTGATTGGCGGCGTCGTCATGTTGTTCGTCACCAATCCGAAGCTCACTGGACTTGTACTCTTGGTGGTGCCGATCGTTGTCGCGCCGATCATGATCTTTGGTCGGCGGGTGCGGAAACTATCGCGGGCGAGCCAAGACAGGGTCGCCGATGTCGGCGCCTTTGCCGAGGAATCGATCAATGCGATGCGAACGGTTCAGGCCTTTACCCATGAAGGTGAGGACCGTAAACGATTCGCTGGAGAAGTCGGCAACGCATTCCAAGTCGCCATTTCCCGTATTGTCATGCGCGGTTTGCTGACGGCCGTTGTGATCCTGCTCGTATTTGGTTCGATCGGCTTCATTTTATGGCTTGGCGGGCAGGATTTGCAGGCCGGCGAGATCACCGGTGGTGAGCTGGCGGCTTTCATTTTTTACGCTACGATGGTCGCGTTTTCCGTCGGCGTGATTAGCGAGGTTTATGGCGAGTTGCAGCGCGCGGCGGGTGCGACGGAACGCTTGATTGAGTTGCTTGAAGCAGAGCCGGAAATCGTTGCGCCAGAAGACCCGTTACCGTTGCCGGTCCCGGCCGAGGGGCGCGTAAGGTTTGAGAACGTCACGTTTCATTATCCCTCGCGGCCCGATTTACCAGCGTTGGTCGATTTCTCCCTGGACGTTAAACCGGGCGAGACCGTGGCGCTTGTCGGGCCGTCGGGTGCGGGTAAATCGACGGTCTTTCAGTTGCTGTTGCGCTTTTACGACCCGGATTCGGGGCATGTTCGGCTCGATGGGATTGATGTTCGGGAAGCCGACCCGCAAGCGGTGCGCGAGCGCTATGCGCTGGTACCGCAAGACCCGGTCATCTTCGGCGCGGACGCGTGGGAAAATATCCGCTATGGCCGGCCCGATGCGGACGATACGGCGGTGCGAGAGGCGGCGGAAGCGGCCGCGGCGGCCGCGTTTCTCGATGCATTGCCGGACGGATTCGCCACCTTCATGGGCGAAAAAGGATTGCGCCTGTCGGGTGGGCAGCGTCAGCGAATTTCGCTCGCCCGCGCCTTGTTACGGGACCCGTCGGTGCTGCTGCTCGACGAGGCGACAAGCGCGCTTGATGCGGAGAACGAGCGGCTGGTGCAGGCAGCCTTGGAGAAATTGAAGGCTGGCCGCACGACGCTCGTGATCGCCCATCGGCTGGCCACGGTGGTGGACGCGGACCGGATCGTCGTGATCGACGAAGGCCGGGTCGTTGCGAGCGGCAGTCATACGGAACTGCTCAAAACCAGCCGCTTGTACGCGCGTCTGGCGGCGCTGCAGTTCGATATCGACATCCGGGATAGTGTTCTTGCGCCGGCATAAGTTTCCCATGGCATCACGCCGCGCGGCGCGATAGATAGTCGGCGATGGATGCTTGCCCCATATGTGACGGTGTTCAGACCGCCTTTTTCGCGCGTCAGGACGACTATAATTTCGTGGCCTGCCGGAGCTGCGGTTTCGTGTTCTTGCTCCCCATGCCCTCGGCCGAGGCGCTGGCCGAGGTCTATGACGATGAAGCGTTCGGGGTCGGTCGGTATCCGAAGGCAAAGTCGCGTATGCGGCGGGCGATGTTCCGCGCACTCGGCTTATGGCCCTATTTCTTTGGTAAGGACGCCATCGATGTCGGCTGCGGTGGCGGGTTCGTGGCGGAGTCGATGCGCCGCCTTGGCGCGCGTGTGGCCGGGCTCGATATCAGCCCCGGCTCCATCGCCTACGCCAAACACGCGTTTCCCCGTGGGCGCTTCTTTGAGGAGACTTTCGAGACCTTCCTGGCGCGCGGCGAAACGTTCGACTTCATTCATTCCTCCGAGGTCATCGAACATATCGGCGATGTGAAGGAGTATATGACGTTTTTGTCGGGAATCGCCCGGCCCGGCGCGCGGCTCTTCCTGACGACGCCGGACATCGCGCATCCGACCGTGCCAAAGGACGTGACGAAGTGGGATATGTTCGCACCCCCACGCCACGTGCAGCTGTTCACCGAAGCGACTCTGACACGGCTTTTCGATGCGTACGCTTTCGACATCGTGAAGCGGTATTACAAAAAAAACGCCCCGACTTTGCAGGTCCTTGCCCGGAAGCGGGATTGAGATGCGCATTCGAGACTTCCATACACGCGATAGCGACCAGGTAAACCGGATCGCGCTGGCGGCGTTCGACGAATTCCGGACGCACTATGACAATTGGCCGGCCCTGGCGTCCGGCTTAGGCCGGATGGCGGCACTTACTGACCGGGCCGAAATCGTCGTGGCGGAACATGGCGGTGGAATTGTCGGTGCCGTGGCCTATGTCGGCCCGGATCGAGATAAAGCCGATTTTTTTGATCCGGATTGGCCGATCATACGATTGCTGGTCGTGGACCCGGACAGCCGCGGTATCGGTGCCGGCCGCGCCTTGACGGAAGAATGTATCGCGCGGGCGATACGCGATGGTGCCTCTGTTATCGCATTGCACACCAGCCCAATCATGACGGTTGCCCTGCCGATGTATCTACGGATGGGGTTTGAGTTGGTGCGCGCCGCGCCGCCGATATACGGCGTGCCTTATTCCGTTTACGTGAAGACCCTGTACGCAGATGGCGGGTAACCGATATTGCCTATCAGCGTTGACTAAGAAGCATGCATCCACCCGTTTGGTGGCGGCGATGCAGATATTCATCGACGTTGAAAGCGATTGCATATTGCGTTCCGCACCGCTGTTCTTAAGGCGAGAGATTCGACGCAATACGGCAAGGGTCGCAGCGAAAATCAACAAAGGGGAGGACAGACTCTGGTAGCAGCCATTCGCCGTTACACGAGGGGCAGCGTCGTGCGCGCTCGCGAGCCCAGACTTGTTCTCGCCAAATGTTTCTACGTGATTTACCCCTATCGAGGTAATAAAAGGTTGGGATGCCCATTTTTGCCTCGATTATCTCACATACCGCCCGGCCATGCCGGGTTAGCGAACTATCGAGACGAGCCATTTCGCGTAGAGCGAAGAACTCACCCGTCTGGCTATAAATCCACAATGTGTCGCAAGCTTTGTAAATCTTATTCCAACAGCGCAGTGTCTCATGGCTCCCACTTTCAAACGGAGGCACCTTGTATATGGGCAGCGCATGTCCACAATCCATGCATAACACCGGAGAGCCCGTGGACACCAAGGAAGCGAAGAGAAGAAGTGCGGTGCTGTCTTCGCAGGTGCAAACGGGATCACCCTCGGTATTCTTACCGACGATTTCGGTCGACGATACGTTTGCCCCACACCTTTCCAATTCAGAAAGCGCCCTGTTGACCCATTTTCCATTGTTGGCGTCGTCGAGTGCTGTTTGTTCGGGGATAGAAACCCATGTCCGTATCCCACCGTCAGGACCAACAAATATTTCGCCACAATCTATGGTCTGGCCATTGTGGTACCACGCGGCTAATAATCCGTTTGTCGCTTGCGCCGCATTGTGCATGTCCGGTGCGTTTGTTGTCGAAAACTCAATCTGCGCCATAAACATTTAACTCTCCCGTTAACCGCCGAATATTCACGTTTCGCGTTCGGATCAGGCGGCTTCAATATCCGTTCTTCAAACCATGCTTTTCCAAAACGGCTTTCGATAGTTGCCGTTTTCGCAATGCATATCGGTTTCGTACTGACACGTAGTTTTTCAAGAGAGCATCGAAAGCAAGCCGGTCCCATGGCGCTTCGGGCTGTTCATCAAAGGTGATTTCGAACCAAAGTCCGTTGATTCGGTGAAATTCCTTATTTGGGCAGAGTACGTGGACGTTCTCATCAGGATGATTGCCACAGGTTTGCCACCATTGCCGCCGGTCAACGCCAAGTTTTTTCCATAACCTTCGACTGTCTTTAAGGATGCCGTCGGACGGGTCGACATAAAAATCGTGCCCCCAGGGGATATACCGCCCGCCCCAATTTGACTTTGAGTTCCCGTTTATCCATTCACCATGACGCCCGATTGCGACCTTGGTTACGACAAAGTCTTCGATGTGGTCCCGTACATGCTGCTTGACCGTATGGCTCGGGTGTAAATGTTCGCAAATTTCAGAGTAGGTTTTTGACCAGGGCCGCCCGACCTGCTTCCCGAGATACCGTTTTAGTGGCGCAAGGTTTTCATTCAGCATCTTGGACGCTGAGCCGTTCCATTCCCTGTGCCATTGGGGGCTCATTTGGGAGGGAAGGTCATCTTCACCATGAAATTTCTTGCGCTTCATCTTGTATCGAGGCCCGAGCCGTGGCCGTTCCACGATCACCTTGAACATATCTTTTCGCATTGTGCACTCCGTTCGCCCTTGTGGGTCGCGATCCACAAGGCGCTGCGTCGACATTTTCAGCGGCCATTAAAAAACCCTCCGAAGCCATTCCGCCTGGGAGGGTAAATGCATCCGACGCTGAATATGCTCTAACGCATATGAGTGCAGTTCCCTTGCAGGCTTGAAAGACCGAACGGAATGGGGCGAGATGGCCGCCACTTCGAAATTCGGTTCTGGATAACTTCTATGCGCATTTTTGCCCGCTGTTGTTGAATGCAACGAATAGTGGCGACGGTATTTAAAGCAATGAGGATCGCTGTCAACTAAATTTCTAAAATGCGTGTGACAAAGGTTTTGTGCGTAGGCTAGGGGGAGCCGCTACACTCGTTGCGTGCGTGTCAATATTTGTGCCTATGGAGGCGACCATGCGTTACGAGTTCTATTACTGGCCCGGGATACAAGGGCGGGGCGAGTTTGTCCGATTGGCGTTGGAATTGGTTGCCGCCGATTATGTGGATGTGGCGCGCGGTGAGGGGGGCGTCGCGGCGATGCAGGCCTTC
>JAJFJC010000259.1 GCA_021774385.1 Alphaproteobacteria bacterium | reverse complement strand
TACCGCGCCAACGGCCGTCTACCGCAGCGCCGGGCGCCCCGAGGCGATCTACATGATCGAACGCCTGATCGACCTCGCCGCGGAGCAACATGGGTTCGACCGTGTGGAGCTTCGGCGGCGTAACCTCATCGCCAGCGAGGCCATGCCCTTCACCAACGGCGTCGGCGTCACTTATGACAGCGGGGACTACACCGCTTGCATGGACGACGCGTTGCGCGAGGCGGATTGGAACGGTTTCGCAGCGCGCCGGGCGGAATCCGCCATCCGAGGACGCTGCCGGGGTATCGGTGTTGCGAATTACATCGAAGTCACGAGCGGCATCCCACGCGAGCGGGCGGAGGTGACGGTGTGCGACGACGGCTGCGTCGAACTTGTCGTCGGCACCATGAGCAGCGGGCAGGGCCACGAGACCAGTTTTCCACAATTGATCAGCGAATGGCTCCAGATTCCCTTCGAGAAGGTGCGTTTCGTCGCCAACGACACCGACCGGGTTTCAGTCGGCGGCGGCTCGCATTCTGGCCGGTCCATGCGGCTGGTCAGCATCGCCGCCGGAGAGGCCGTCGAAGAACTGCGCGCCAAGGGCAAAGAAATCGCCGCGCATGTCCTACAGGCTCCCGAAGCGGAGATCACATTCGCGGAGGGTGCGTTCAGCGCGCCGGGCGGCGGGAGTATCGACCTCTGGGAGGCCGCGAAGGCCGCCGCGACCCTCGATAGTCTGCCGGACGAATTGCGCGGCGGCCTGGAAGGCATCGGGGACATCACGAACCGGGCGGGTGGCTACCCTTACGGCGCCCATGTTTGCGAAGTGGAGGTCGATCCGGACACCGGCCATGTGGCCATCGTCGCCTGGACCGCCGTCGACGATGTCGGCCTGGCCGTCAACCCCCTCATTCTGCACGGCCAGGCGCATGGCGCCGTGGCACAAGGCCTCGGCCAGGCCATCCTGGAGTCGATACAGTACGATCCTGACAGCGCGCAGCTTCTAACGGGTTCGTTCATGGATTATGCGATGCCGCGCGCGGATACGACGCCGCCGATCAAGACCTACATAACCGAGGTGCCGGCGAGTTCCCATCCCCACGGCATCCGGCCGGGCGGCGAAGGCGGCACGACACCCGCGCTCGGTGTCGTAATTAACGCCATTGTCGACGCGTTATCCGAATACGGCGTCACCCATATCGAAATGCCCGCGACGCCGCAGCGCGTTTGGCAGGCAATCGAAACCGCAAGACATGACCAATAGCGGCTTGATGGCGTCTAATTAGAATGGACGTTATCACCCCCGCGCGGACGCGCTCTTTTAACCGAAATGGTTGCTCAAAACCGTCTTGACGGCTGGACGCGCCTCCATGCGCTGCATGTGCGCCATGGTCTTCGGAACCCTCGCCGTGTCGACCTTGTCGCCTTCCAGCCAGCGCGCGACGGTGTACAGATAAGGGTCGCAAAGACTGTAGGTGTCCCCCATCACCCAGGGACCCTCGAACATTTCGCTTTCGATTAAATCGAAACACGCGCCAACGGACTCGGGAACCTTGCGTTGCATCTCCGCAATCGCCGCCGGATCATCCGCCCAGCGATGGCCACGCCCACGATGCGCATGGGCGACATGAACGGTGGAGCAAAGATAGCTGTTGAAGGCCTGCAGCCGCGCGAGGTTGAATATGTCGTCCAGGGGCGCAAGCCCAGCCTGGGGATTGCTTTGGGCGATGAACAGCAGAATGGCCGGCGTTTCGGTCAGGATACCCTGCGCCGTCACCAAGGCCGGAACCCGTCCCTTGGGATTTATCGACAGGTAGTCCGGTTTTCGCTGTTCCTCGGCCCCGAAATCGATCCGGATCGCCTCATATTCCCCGCCCGCTTCTTCCAACGCGATGTGGGACGCGAGCGCGCAGGATCCAGGTGAATAGTATAATTTGAACATTTTGCCCTAAAATTAAAGTTGTCTGCCGCGTTGAGTATAGAGGCGGCTTTCGCAGCATCCTATAATGATGTTTGTGACAAAACCTTGCCAGTGGCGGTTCGTATCTTACAGCGCCGTCATGGAGGTAACCTTGACGGAAGACGGAAACGGACTTCCGTGGACAATCGCAACATGACGACAAAGAACCCCAGAATCGTTTTAGATGCCGTGCGGTGCCGCGGCCGTGAAATTCCATCACCTTGCGGCGATGGTCACCTAATGTGGCGCGAATGGGGTGCCAACAACACGGAACGTCCTCCATTGGTTCTGTTGCATGGCGGTTCGGGTGCCTGGAACCATTGGGTTCGCAACATTCCAAGCCTTGAACGACGCTATCGCCTGCTCGTTGCCGATTTACCGGGTTGCGGCGATTCCACAGATCCGCCCAGGCCCTATGATGCGCCAAGTCTGGCCACTTTACTGTCCAATGGCATCGACCACGTGTTGCCGGGCGACATGCCGTTCGACCTGGTCTCGTTTTCCTTTGGCGGTGTTCTGTCCGGTCTGATCGCCCACCGTCAATCGCGCCGGATTCGCAGCCTGACTCTGGTTGGCGCCCCTATTTTGGGTCTGACCGGAACAGGACCAGCGAACGATCTGGTCGAGGTCCCGGCCCATTTGAGCCCGGAGGAAGCATCACCACTTTATCGTCGAAACTTACAGAACCTGATGTTCGGCGATCCTGCAGCGGCGGATGATCTGGCGGTCACCATTCAAGCAGACAATATGGCCAAGGCCCGTCTGCGCTCTCGCGGCATCGCCCGGTCTTCGGTTCTGGCGGACAGTTTACACAATCTGCCGTGCCGCCTCGGATGCATTTTCGGCGAGCGGGATGTGACTCTTGATCCCGATCTCGAAACCAACCATTCCTTTGTCGCGGAAATCCATCCAAATGCTGCATTCCATATCGTGCCAAAGGCCGGTCACTGGGTGCAGTTCGAGGCGCCCGATGCGGTCAATGCGCTGCTCCTTGAGCTAATTAGATAAGTGCCGAGGGCGCGCCTGCATCTCAAATTATGCGTCACCTATTGGTCATCCGAACTTCCCACTATGTCGCGGGTCGGTATCGAAAAATTTGTTCTTCCGTTGATACGCCTTTCAGGCGCGCGAGTTCGGGGCGGCCAATGAAGCCCGATTGAGACAATAATGCGGGAACTTCGTCGTTGTCGTTCAGCGCGCTGGTC
>JAJFJC010000258.1 GCA_021774385.1 Alphaproteobacteria bacterium | reverse complement strand
GGTGGATTCATCATCCAATTGCGCCATGTAAGTGCGCCTTTAGGACCTCGATTGGCGTTTTGTAGCCGAGGCATTTGCGGGGCCTATGGTTGATGGTTTCAAGGGCACTGGCAAGGCGTCTTTGCGAGACGGTTCTCATATCGACGCCCTTGGGCAGGTACTGGCGCAGCAGACCATTTGTGTTTTCATTGGTGCCGCGCTGCCAGGCGGCGTAGGGATCGGCGAAGAAGACGGCGATGCCAGTGTCGTTCTCAATGCGCTTGAAGGCGGCGAATTCCTTGCCGTTGTCGAGGGTCAAGGTGCGTCGCCAGGGTCGCGGCAGGTGTTGCAGGAGTGCGGCGATCCGGGCCGCCATGGGTGCGGCCGATTTACCTGACAGTTTGGCCGCCGTGATAAAGCGGCTTTTGCGTTCGACTAGCGTCACGACCCCGCCGGAACCGCGCTTCCCTTCAACCATGTCCCCCTCCCAATCGCCGTGGCGACGCCTTGTGCCGACGATGGCGGGTCTGTCATGGATGCTGATCCGGTTCGCGATCAGGCCGCGTCCGGCGCCGTACCGGCCCTGCTTACGCCGTTTCCTATGACGCCGGCGGAGATGGGTGTGGAGGGTGCCACCGTCGGCGGCGTTGCGATAGACCCAGCGATAGATCGTCTCGTGCGCGATCCGCATCTGCGGTGCACGAGGATGATCGCGCCACAGCCGGCCGACGATCTGTTCCGGCGACCAATCCTGACCCAGTCCGCGCCGCACGTAATCGCGCAACGGTAAATGGTCCCAGCGCCGCCGGTGCCGTCGCCGGCAACGTCGTTCGCTGGCCAGACGCTCACCCCGTGCACCGACATAGACCCCATGGTTGGATCCGTTGCGCGCGACCTCGCGCTGTATGGTGCTGTGATGCCGCTTCAGGCGGCGACCGATCTCGCGGTAGCCGCAGCCATATAGCAACAATTGTTCGATGGCAAAGCGCTCTTCCGAGCTAAGATGACGGTGGGACATGGTGGCGCTCCTTGGCAGATGAGTGTTCTCGCAAACCTCAGCATACCAAACGCCGTCATGTCCTACTCAGCTGATCCCCATGGCGCGTTTGAATGTCGAATTCACCCCAGCCCTCGAGAATTATGGGGACATAGTACGCAACTATTCGTGCTTGCTTCCGTTATCATCATCGCTGATTGGGGTGCCTCATAGGTCATCAAAATACGGCTTAACTTCGTTCGCGGTTTCGACGAGCCCGGCTGCTATCATCTTGTGTAAATATTCGTCGCGTCCGATGGGTGGATTGATGCAGCGTTCACGGGCGTCGCGAATGGCGCGGATGGCGTCAATCTTAAAAAGGTCGATCGTGTTCGCGAGAAACTTGTCCGCCGTACAGGCTTCGATTTCGAAGCCGTCGAGCGTCTCCGACGGAAAATCCTTGATGTTATCCGTGACAATCATGTCCGCCTTAATGCGTATTGCGGCGGCGAGAACGTGACGGTCATCGGGGTCTGGTAGCGTTAAGCCGTCAATCAACGGCTCGTATCCTTCAATTTCGGCTTCATCGAAATGCGTATACATGGCGGCAAGTACGTGGTCGGCTTGTTCTTGCGTCATATGTTCCGCTAAAATCGCCGCGCTGGACCATTCTCGATTGATCAAGTTTGTCCAACGCGGCCGATAAAGCCCTTCCGCCGCACAGGACAACAAAAGATCCCTTTTCAGAAATGGAAAGAGGACATTCGCGTCGAGTACGACGGTGAAGCGGTTCGCGAAACTTTTCAAAGGGTATTGGTCTCTTGCGCGATGCGCGTCATTTCGGCCAAGGCGTCGCGGCGTCCGGCATCGCGGCGTTGTTTAAAGTCCATAAGGTCGGACGCTCTGACACGTCTATGCCGGCCAACCAAATGATGGGGCAGTTTGCCCGCCTCGATGAGCTTAATCAGATGCGGGCGCGAGACATTCAACAGGTCCGCGGCTTCCTGCGTGGTTAGTTCCGTCCCATATGGAACCAAAGTTACGGCCTCGCCCTTGCTGACATGCATCAGCACGTCGATGACGAGCTCGGCCAGCGCGGCCGGTATCTCGATCGTCGTACTTGTCCCATTCTGCGAAATGGGTATTTGCATACCCGTATCGGTCATTTGGCGTGCCAATGCCTGTACAACTTCCGACGCGGAAAGTTTCTCGTCCTCTGTTGGCAGGCGCGTGGACAGTTCGGTTTCGCCCATATCGTTGCATTCTCCTCAGTGCCCGTTCCCTATGAAAAGATAAGCAATATTCGAAATTAACGCAATATACGAAATAAACGTAAATAAAAAGTAGTCAGAGCTCCTGTTCTAAGGACAGAACGGCACCTCATTCCCTGCGCAGCGGTGGATCACGGCGTAGGCGACGCTTTCGGCCCGCAGGCGATAGTTTTCCGCCGATCCCGGCGCGCTGGCGAGGTCGAGGAAGGCCTGGTGGCTCGGGTACCAGACCGCCAGGATTTCATCGAGGGGCTGGTCGCCGACGATCTGGCCGAAGACCGGGTGACGCCACAGGATCTTGCCGCCGATGGTCGCCAGGAATTTCTCCAGCCCGGCGATGTAGTCGCGATGCAGCCCCTCGCCTGGAAACCCGGCCTCGGGCTTGTAGCGATTCATATTGAGCATCAGCACGGGGCCGTCCTCGCCGCCGGTGGCAATGGCCCGGATGATATTGAGCTCCGCCTCTTTGCGGGATAGATGCGTGGGTAGGGTTTTGGTTTCGCCATGTTTGCGGGCCATGGGGCGTGTGCTCCTGGGGGATTGGTGGAAACGAGACGGTACAGACTTGCGGTGCGGAATACCAAGGGTGAGGAGGAAGCTGACGCGATTTGCGACTTGGCGTTCCGTCCTCGCTTCGGCTAGGTATGAGCGGACACAAAAAAGAGGCGGCGATGATCAATCTGGAACGGGACGACACGGTTTTCATCCTAACGATGGCGGCGGGGGAGAACCGGTGGAATACCAATTTCGTGCGCGCGTTCGACGCCCGGCTCGATGAAATTTTGGCATCGGACGGGCCGGCGGCGCTGGTGACGGCGTCGGCCGATCCCAAATTCTTTTCCAACGGGCTGGACCTCGACTGGCGCCGGGGCGAAGGGCATGGCGAGGGCGGCGACAAATCGGTGTTCGGGGATGAATTCTTCGCCCTGATGGGAAAGCTGATCACCTTTCCGGTCCCGACCCTGTGCGCCGTCAACGGGCATGGCTTCGGCGCGGGGTTCATGATGGCGCTGTGCCACGATGTGCGGTTCATGCGGGAGGACCGCGGCTATCTCTGTGCCAACGAAATCCAGCTTGGCATGGCGATCCCCGACGCGGAGCTGGCCCTGTTCCGGCACAAGATGTCGGGCAGCGCGTTTTTCGATACCGTGCAACTGGCGCGCCGCTGGACTGGCCCCGACGCCAAAGCCGCTGGTTTCGTGCAGGACATTGCCGATGTCGACGATTTGCTGGGGATGACCCTGGACAAGGCGCGGCAACTGGCGCCCCTGGGCGCGAACCGGGCGAATTTCTCGAAGTCGAAGGAACGTATCTTCGGCGAGACCCCCTCGATCAACCATCGCAGCGGCGCGGCGCATTTGTTGCGCCAGGGGCACTGAGGGCGGTTAGATATTGCTTCGTTGGGTGCACCATGGATGCTCGGATCAAGTCCAAGCATGACGGGAAGAGAGTGCGGTGTCTAAACGGCTGACCGCGTCGGTCGTCCGGGGATCCGTTGCCGCCGTCCACCCCCACCTCGATCCTCCCCCCTCAAGGGGGAGGAGGCAATGCAACATCCGATAGCCTATTCCCCTCCCCCTTGAGGGGGGAGGGCTAGGGTGGGGGTGACCTTGAAGCCGCTCGCCCTCAGCCGGTCTTGGCCTTGAGGGTGTCTAGTTGCGCCCGGGCGCCGGCGATCATGCTGTTGAGGTCGGAGGTCAGCATCACCATGTCGAAGCCGCGTTCCACCGCGCCGGCCGCGAATTCCGCTCCGGCGCAGTGCATGACAGCCTTGATGCCGGCCTTATGCGCGGCCGCGAGGATCTTGTCGCAGGTGGCGAGGTGGGTTGGGTCGGGATTGTCGGCGCGCGGCGGCATGTCCAGCGCGTAGGACAGATCGGCCGGCCCGATATAGACGGCGTCGAGGCCTGGTGTGGCGCAGATGGCGTCGAGGTTTTCGATGCCCTCTTTGGTCTCGATCATGGCCATGATGATCATTTCATCGTTGGCGTGCTCGAAATAATCGCCGCCGCCGGCGTAATGCATGGCGCGCACCGGCCCGGACGAGCGCATGCCGTCGGGCGGATAGCGGCACGCCGATACGGCCAGGGCCGCTTCCTCGGCATTGTTGACCAGCGGCACGATGATCCCGTACGCGCCCAGGTCCAGGGCCTTCATGATCGCCGCCGGGTCGTTCCAGGCGACGCGCACGAAGGGCACCGTGTCGGTTTGCGAAATCGCCTGCAGCATGGGGAGGACGTCGTTCAGTTCCGACGTGCCGTGCTGCATGTCGACACACAGGGCGTCGAAGCCCTGACGCGCCATGATCTCGGCGGAGAACCCATGCGCTATGGAGAGCCACCCCAGGGTGGTGTATTTGCCGTCACGCCACATTTCCTTAATCTTGTTCGGTCGCATCGTCATACCTTCAATGTTGTTCTTGATCGGAGCGGGGGCGCCGGCGCGAAGGACCGCGCGGGGACCGGCCCAGCATTTCCACAAGGTGCCTTTTTATGGCCGTGCCGTCGACCCCCTATCGGTCCGCGAATAATGATCGCGCTATTGCAGGGTTAGCTGTCCGCTAAGCAGCCCGTAAAACGTCAGCGCCGCGAAGAGGACCAGACTAATGATGAGATAGTTCCGCATGCTCCAGTTCGTACTCAATTTGCGCACGCTTGGTCGAGCCGCTTTTTCGTGGCGCTACAATAGCGGAGATCGATTCAATGGGTGAGTAGGCACCACACCCTGCGATCACCCCCACCCGGCCTCCCCCCTCAAGGGGGAGGGGGAATTCTGTTCGCCGTATCTTCATGTTCCAATGTCCCTCCCCCTTGAGGGGGGAGGATAGGTGGGGGTGTCCTTAAAAGTTGACCGCATCAGTCGTCCAAGAAACCCTTCCCGGCTTCGGCCAGATCCTTGATCATCTGGGCCGGTTTCCAGCGGTCGCCATAGCGTTCCTGCCATTCCAGCATCGTCTCGTAGATTTTCTTCACGCCGATGCCGTCGGCCCAGAACATCAGCCCGCCGCGGTAGCGCGGGAATCCGAAGCCGTTCAGCCACATCACGTCGACGTCGCTGGCGCGGTAGGCGATGCCTTCCTCGAGGATTTTGGCGGCCTCGTTGACGCTGGCGAAGAGCAGACGGTGGAGGATTTCCTCATCCGTGAAGTCGCGCTGTTCGATGCCGAGCTCGCGGCCGACTTCCTCGATCACCTGATCGACGATGGGATCGGGATAGGGGGTGCGGTCGCCGGGCTTGTAGTTGAACCAGCCGGCGCCGGTCTTCTGGCCATAGCGGCCCAACTCGAACAGCCGGTCGGGAATCGGCAGGGCGCGGTAGG
>JAJFJC010000257.1 GCA_021774385.1 Alphaproteobacteria bacterium | reverse complement strand
CATACTTCTCACTGCATACACAGTTGGGACGGCTGGGACAGGGGTATAGCTTGGCATTAAGTAACCCTATGACCGGCGGCGTATGGTTGCGCCAAAATCCCCATGTAATGATGAGTGCTCCTAGTAGAATAAACAGAGTGATAGCTTTCATATGTTACCTCTATAGGCTAAAGCTAAAGATCTCATAGGTACAGCATCCTCATTTTCATCGTCTGAGTCCTACGGTAAGGGCGCACTATAAGAACATTTTGCCATGTCGCTGTAATCTATGAAACAGTCTGCTTTCTGTTCTCCCTTTCTCTCCGCTGTTCCTATATTTTCGAATTTAGTCCCGGTTGGCGATCGACTTCTGAGATCCGAAGTGCGTTAAGACACCTCAGTGCTCCTTTTTTTTGAGCCCGAAGGGTTCAGATGTTACAGCCCAGGGCGTAGCCCTGGGTAAATGTGAAAAACAATTTGCACCCTGAAGGGGTGCGATATGATTAGGGGTTGCAATGGCCTAGAACTAGGAATGAACTCCTTTTCACGAAGTTGTGGGAGCTCTTATTCGGCTATCGTGTCCGTTTCGGTCGCACCCTTTCAGGGTGCAATTATACGATACGCTTCTTCCCCGGACTGTGTCCTAGGCTATAGTATCTGAGTCCGTTGGGCTCTTCGGATGAATAGCGCAGCGTGGTTTCCCGACAATCCCTGCAGCACTTCGACCTTCAGCTGCGAGATAGGTCGCTAACCGGGTCTAGATAGCAAGAGAGCTATCCATGCAGTATGGGTAGCTCTCTTGAGTATGTCTAATTTAGAGGTATTTCGTCCTGGGTGCTACTGCATCAGAGCGTTCATATCGTCCCACAGGAAGATGGTCCAGATGGTGCGATTAGAGAATGGAAGCACTTCCGGCTCCTTGACCTTTTTTTTCGACCTGAATTTGGACAGAAGCGATGGTTTGGATTTTGGATCTGCAGCTTTCTTGACCCTGCCCTTAAGAGCTGTGACACGATGATTTGTGCGGTAGTTGTGGAAGAATATAGCCTTGTTGCCAGCATGCTGGATGTGAATGGCCTGTTCTTCAATTGGTATTTCCTTAACGCCGTCATCAGTCTCAACATCTTGAGTGGGCGCCAGAAGAATATCACCACCTTCCCACCCGTCGGTAGGCGAGTCCGGGTCATTGAACATTGTCACCATGGTCCAGGTAGTGAGCGGGTCCTTATGCCAGGACAGAGGATCGATCTCTTCTCCCCTAGGAATACGGTAGCGACCACAGTCCATCCATATTTGGTGGGTCCCAGTCAATTGTAGCTCCTCACCATAGCGGTTGAGGAGAATAAGCTTCGTTCGCTCAATCACACTAGCCATGCTTTTGCTGGGTGTTTTTACGCCGTGATAGCGATCATCGACACTGCCGGTCATTTCAACAACGTGGTGCTCATCATCATAAGTTACGTCTTGAAGATGTACGGTAATAACGTGGTCGCGGTTTTTTGAACCCATTACAACGTCAGGGCCCTCATCTTCTTTGGGATCTCCCGGGATGCTCAATAGTGTTTTGTTTAATATTTCAAGGAACTCCGGCTCAAAAATTTCTCCCACCTGAAAGTATGGGGTTTCTTTTCCCGCAGGGAGGCCACCTGGTCCGTATTGCGCTACATAGTCTTGAGTGATTTTTGTTAAGTCCATTTATCCGCCACTTTATTTGTTTAATGTTTACTATTTCGTACGGTATTGTATATAAATATTTAATTTAAATCAAGTGATTATATTAATTTTTTGATAAATTATTTAGTGGGATATCTAGGCGTCCGATCAAGTTATGGTAAAGGAGGGATTATAGTTGGGATTTTTGACGCTGCTCTCTAATGATGTTCACATCTTTGAGCTGGCTTTGGACATACTCACCTAATGTGCGAGACAGATTGTGTTCATGCGCCATGAATTTTGCCAGACGAGAAAGGCCTGCTTGGACATCAGGACTACGTACTTGGTCAACAAGTGCACGCTGTTGATCTGGGTCAAGGGTATCGATAGCTTTATAGTTTTCAAAAAGTTGTTGTAAGGCAGGCTCGCCAATATTTCCACAGATTTGAATCATTTCGTTGATGCTTCTTTCGTGGAAGGGAAGCCTTGGAATGAACACTGGAAGGGATGCTACGAAATTGTCGCTGTTGATGTCTTGTGAATAGTTCGTCATTAGAGACAATGCATCGGTAAAACTCCCGTCTCCAGCAGCAAACATCAGGTTAGGGTAGGATTTTCCTCTTCCATTGCAGCTGTGGACTCCACACTCTGATATTGCTCGGAAACTGTCTTTTTTGAAGCCATATCCGGACATGATTTTGACTTTCTTACCCTTATTCCCCAGTTTAATCTTCTTAGTTTTTCCGCCTTTGGTTTGAACTATAACCTCTGCGATTCCATATTGCTTGCGTAGCTTTTTCCGGAATTTTTTGTCTGCAAGCATTTCAGTAGGAATATTTCCTATAATGTTGAGAGTTCTGTCGTCGTCATTATGTATGCTCAAATGATGCTCGAAAAATGCTTGGGTCGTTTCTTGTGGGGTTGCGCTGTTCAGATAAAACAGAGCCAGGTGGTTATCTTGAGAATACTGTTGTAGTGCTTCTTCTCCGGACATACTATCCATTGCGGCAAATGGTAATACTTCTGCTGTATCAGGGTCGTCGTGCAGTGTGGCGAAAATGTCGTCAGGCGACAAAGCCCCTTCAGAAAGATACACTGCCTTGGCGGGGCCAGTTTCAATACGTACATCTTCTGCTCCTACCGGCGCTCCAGGAATGACATCCAGGGGATCGGCCAACTCATCGGAGCTTGATGTACCTGTTCTCAGGCCGTACTCAGTACTCGCGATTGTTTTGGATTCATCAGGCATCATGTCGGTAAGCTCGCCAAGAAATGGGCCATAGTCAACCGGCAGATTCAACAACACGTCGGTTTTGCCTATCAGTTCTCTCATCATCTCTTGAGTTTCCTGGTCC
>JAJFJC010000256.1 GCA_021774385.1 Alphaproteobacteria bacterium | reverse complement strand
GATGTAGGGTTTAAGCGCTTCCTCGTCATCCAACTCTACCACGAACGCCCCAAGTGCCAACACGTTATGCCGGATCGGTAACACAAGCGATGACGGGTTGTCCGTCTCGGGGATGGCTTCCGCCGTATGCACGATACCGCTGATGCCGGGAAAATCCTCCAAACCCCGGCAAACAGCGTCGAGTAGCGACTTCCGCCCCGGCATGAAAGCCGCCATGTTTTGGATCAGGAGCAGTCTGGCCAGCAGGTCTCCTCTTGGGGATTTGGTTTCGTTCAATACCCCTACCTCTCCTTGGACAGGAACTCCTCAGGGGGAATATAGAAGGGATTGCGGACCACGCCTCCTCGAACCACCATCAGTGGATGGACTTTAAGAACATCCATGATCGTCGTACCGTCGAAAACACTGGCATCGTACTGACAAACCGCTGTCACGGGACATTTTTCCAACAATTGCGTGACCCGGGATTCATATTCGAGCAAGCGATCACCGCCGGGAATATCGTTGATGGCCGGATTCATTTCGCCGATGACCCGCGCCGCTGGGCAGCCATCGGAAACCGAGCCGCCATGGAATTCGGTCAGCAGTTCAAGCATACGTTCCGGATTGAATTCGCCGTCCTTAAAATAGATATCCCCGGTCTCGGATACGCTAATTAGTCCTGCCTTCTCGGCCTCCTCATAAGAATAGCCGTGTTCCGCCATGAATTCCGACAGTGCGCCGACCCCGGTCTTATCGGAAAAGCAGGCGGAACGTTCTTCCGCCTGGACACCGCTGAGCAGGAACTTCATCAACGATTCCTCACGCTCGGCATCATCGCTGTAAATCTGACAAATATGCGTGCCCGCCGGGAACCGTTCCTCAGTAAAGCCAAGGGATACGTTCTGATGTGAATGCTTCATGGTCACCTCCTTTAGACTCGCCACGAACGCCATTTCAACGTTTTTCAAGATAGCATAAAAAGAGAACATCATTAAAAAAAATATAAATTCTTCAATAAGTTGCTTTGAATGCTACAGTCACCAACCATTCATTAACCTATAGCTTGTGATGTTCATTTCCTTAATTCATAAAATTTTTTCGCCGTTAGGAAATTTGCCCAACAGCGCAATCTTTGGCAGGCTAATACCGGACCACAAACGGACAAGCGGTTGGGAGACATTGAGCCATGGAGAGCCAGGAATACGACTATATCGTTGTGGGTGCCGGATCGGCGGGATCCGTGCTCGCCAATCGGCTCAGCGCCAGCGGAAAGTATAAGGTTCTTGTGCTTGAAGCGGGACGCGAAAGTCATCCCTGGTCGCGCATCCCGGTCGGTTTCGCCAAACTGATCGAAAACCCCGCCGCAAACTGGCTCTATTCGTCGGAACCCGAAGAAGGTTCCGGTCAGCGCCGCATTCCGGTCCCGCGCGGCAAGCTGCTGGGCGGCTCGAGTTCGATCAACGGCATGGTTTTCGTGCGCGGCCAGTCGCAGGATTACGATACTTGGGCGCAACTCGGCAATCGCGGCTGGAGCTATCGCGAAGTTCTGCCGATCTTCAGGGATATGGAAAGTTATCAGGGCGAAGGCGACGACGAGTATCGAGGCCGTGGCGGTCCTCTTAAGGTCACGGAAAGCAACGAGTCCGGCGAAATTTACGAAGCGTTGATCGAGGCCGCGGGACAGGTCGGCATCAAGTACACCAAAGACTACAACGCCGAGAATCAGGACGGTATCGGCATGACCCAGGCGACAATCCGCAAGGGCCGGCGGATGAGCACCGCGTTCTGCTATCTAGATCCGGCGCGCGGACGCGACAATTTGAATATCCAGGCGAACGCACTGACGGAATGCCTACTTCTCGAAGGTAAGAAATGCGTCGGCGTACGCTTCACCGTGAACGGTAAGACGCAGGAGGCAAAAGCGAACCGGGAAGTGATCGTCTGCACGGGGTCGATCAACTCGCCCCAATTGCTGGAACTGTCCGGCATCGGCCAACCGGACTTGTTGAGGGCCCTCGGCATCGAGGTGAAGCATGAATTGAAAGGCGTCGGTGAGAATTTGCGCGATCATTATTCGCCGCGCATGCGATGGTCGGTGCCGGCGACGCTCGGCATGACCTATAACGATAAGGGCCGAGGCCTCGGCCTGGTGTGGCAGGCGTTGAAATACGCGCTCACCGACAAGGGGCTGCTCGGCCTACCGGCGGCGCCGATCCGCGCTTATATCCGTACCCGTGACGGGCTCGACGCGCCGAACGCGGCGATCTCCTGGATCCCTTTCCTGGTAGGCAACAACTTCCAACTGGCGAAGGAATCCGGCGTCACTGCGATCATGAATATCCTGCGTTCCGAAAGCACCGGCAGCATCCATGTGAAGTCGACCGATGCGACGCAGCCACCGGCGATCAAATTCAATTTCCTCAGTGCCCAGCTCGACCGCGACGTCACCCTGGAAGCGATGCGCATGACGCGCAAGGTCATGACCGCACCGGCGATGAAGGACATCGCCACGGACGAAATCGCGCCGGGCGCAAATATCGATGACGACAACGAATTACTGGATTGGGTACGGCACAACGCGGAAACGACCTATCATCCCGTCGGCACCTGCAAGATGGGGTCCGACCCAATGGCGGTCGTAGACGAGGAACTTCGCGTGCATGGCATTGAGGGACTGCGGGTCGCCGACGCCTCGATCATGCCCACACTGACATCGGGCAACACCAATGCGCCCTCCATTATGATTGGCGAGAAGGCATCGAAGATGGTGCTGGCCGCTGCGACTTAACGCCATGCCCGCCTGCCGAAAAGGACGTATGTTCATGGAAAGCCAAACATTCGATTTCATCGTTGTGGGCGCCGGTTCGGCGGGCGCGGCGGTGGCCAACCGGCTCAGCGCCGACGGCAAGCATCAGGTTCTAGTTTTAGAGGCGGGTCGGGAGAGCCATCCCTGGACGCGCATACCGGTTGGTTTTGCCAAGCTGATCGATAATCCCGCGGCAAACTGGCGCTATTCCTCGGAACCGGACGAAGGGTCCGGCCAGCGGCGCATTCCCGTGCCGCGCGGCAAGCTGCTCGGCGGCTCGAGCTCGATCAACGGCATGGTCTTCGTGCGCGGTCAGGCTCAGGATTTCGACAGTTGGGCACAGCTCGGCAACCGGGGCTGGAGTTACAGCGACGTATTGCCGATATTCAAGGACATGGAAAGCTACCGGGGCGATAGCGAGGACGAATACCGTGGCCGCGACGGGCCGCTGAAGGTCAGCGAAAGCCTGGAGACGGGCCCGATATACGATGCGATCATCGACGCGGCCAAACATGTCGGTCTCGACAACCCGAAGGACTACAACGCCGCGGCCCAAGACGGCATCAGCATGTCGCAAACGACGATCCGCAAGGGCCGCCGGATGAGTACCGCCTATTGCTATCTCGACCCCGCCAAGGACCGGCCAAACCTGACAATCCAGGCAAATGCGTTGACCGAATGCGTGTTGCTCGACGGCAAACGCTGCACCGGCGTGCGCTATGCGGTGAATGGACAGAAGCGCGAGGCGAAAGCGAACCGCGAGGTTATCGTGAGCGCCGGCGCAATCAACTCGCCGCAACTTCTGGAGCTCTCCGGCATCGGTCAGGCCGACCGCCTCAAAGGCCTCGGCATTGAGGTTGGCCACGAACTGGAGGGTGTCGGCGAGAACCTGCGCGACCATTACGCCCCGCGCATGAAGTGGACGGTGCCACGGTCGCTTAGCTTGACCTACAACGATAAGGCGCGCGGTCTCGGTCTCGTCTGGCAGGCGTTACGCTATGCCTTTACAGACAAAGGTCTACTCGGCATGACGGCGGCGCCATTGCGCGCCTTCATCCGGACGCGAGAAGGTCTCGACTCGCCGAACGCGGTGATTGGCTGGATTCCGTTCCTGGTCGGTGACTACTACAAGCTTGCCAAGGACTCGGGTGTCACTGCCTTCACCCATATTCTGCGCTCGGAAAGCACCGGCAGTATCCATGTCACCTCCGCTGCCGCGACACAGCCGCCGGCGATCAACTTCAACTTCCTCAGCGCGCAGCTTGACCGCGACGTGACCCTGGAGGCAATGCGGATCACCCGCAAGATCATGACCGCCCCACCGCTCGAGGGCATCGCGACGGACGAAATCGCACCGGGCGTGAATATCGATGGCGACGACGAGTTGTTGGACTGGGTTCGAAACAATGCGGAAACGACCTACCACCCCGTCGGTACCTGCAAAATGGGACCTGAAACGGATCCCATGGCCGTGGTCGACGATCAACTCCGCGTGCATGGCATCGAAGGCTTGCGCGTCGCCGACGCCTCGATCATGCCGACCCTGACATCGGGCAACACCAACGCGCCGTCGATCATGATCGGTGAAAAGGCGTCAAGGATGGTGTTGGCGGCGGTTGGTTAGAAAAAACTTTAAAGATTCCCAGGAGACGAAGAATGGATGAAAGACCGGAGCAGGTTTTCTTCGAGGATGGTGCGCTTGACCGTGCGGTCGGTATGATCATGACCTTGGCGGCCGAACTTTATGTAACGCGCGACCGGCTCACGGTCTTGGAGCGAACGCTTGCCGCGAAGGGATTATTGGATCTTGCTGAACTCGACGACTATCAGCCGGATCCGGAATCGCTCGAAACCGATGCCGCCGACCGGGATGCGTTCACCGCCGCCCTGATGCAAAACTTCAGTGGGAAGCAATCGGCCAAAGGCCTGACCTAAAGGATTTTCGACCTATGAAGCAACTTGGCCGCCGTTTCGATGCCTACCAATCCTTCCTCCTCGGCTGCAAAAGCTATTGGTCGGGCAGCCTATACCCGCAATTAAAAATAGAAAGCGGTGACCTAAAGCCGGAAGACATCGACGCATCGAAATCGAGCAGTGTCACCTATCAATATTACGCTTTTCTGGAGCGGCATCTGCAAAGAATGAAATATTCGGGGCGGTACGGCATCGCACCGATGCACGAACCATTCCGTGACGAGTTCGAGGAATGGCTCGACCAACCATTGCCGAAAAATCTGTTGTCTCTGGACGCCGACTGCACGCCACCGGCCTATTTCACCGAGATTGATATCCATCAGCACCCCGGCGGCACCTGTGGCGACACGTTGGCCGGCGTAATTTACGACCGTGGCTCCCGATCCATGTGGCCCGGCCGGAGCAAGGATCGTGGCCTCCATGGCCGTTTCAACGCTGTCGTCAAAGAAACATGCGAGCCGCATAACATTCTGGACCTTGGCTGTGGGTTTGGAAAAAGCACACAACCCTTCACCATCGACTTTCCAAAAGCCCAGGTGACCGGAATAGACATTTCGGTGCCTTGTCTCAAATTTGCCGCCGTTACCGCGAACGAAGAGAATATCCAAAATATCGGCTACCGGCAGTCCCGCGCCGAGGAGACACCGTTCCCGCCCACAAGTTTCGACTTGGTGACGTCAACGATGCTGCTGCACGAAATGCCACCCAAGGCAATTCGCGCCACGGCCAAAGAGGCGTTCCGCCTGCTCGAAGCCGGCGGTTATACCATCCACCTTGATTACTTAGCGGACGACGACCCTTTCAACCGCTTCATTCACTATGGCCACGGACAACGAAACAACGAACCCTATATGCGGCCGCTGAACGAAATGGACCTTGGCAGCACGCTGCGCGAATGCGGTTTCGAAGACATCAAGATCATGCCGTTCGAGGAAGCACCAAATGCGTTGTCACCCGCAAACGATTCATGGCGCTTTCCCTGGGTCGTTGTCGTCGGCCGGAAGCCCTGATCCCAATATTTCACCAACCGACAGCTAAGGGGGACGATGGCATGACTCCCAAATCACGATCCGCCGAAATTCACGCCCAGCTACAACATCCCGTCATCGACGCCGACGGGCATTGGCTGGAGCCGGTGCCGGTTTTCCTCGACTTTCTGGAACAGACCGCCGGGGCGGCGATGGTCGACCGGTTTCGCGAGAACAAGAAACGGGAAGATGTCTGGTACGGGCTTAGCGCCGAGGAGCGTCTGGCACGGCGCTTGCGGCGGCCGACTTGGTGGGGCGAACCGGCCGACACGTTGGATAAGGCAACCGCCATGCTCCCCGGCTTGATGTATGAACGGCTCGACGAATTCGGTGTCGATTTCTCTATCGTATACACCACGCTGGGTTTAGTGCAGGGCTCTCTGCCCGACGACGATTTGCGCCGGGCGGTGTGCCGCGCGCTGAACAAAATGAACGCCGATCTATTCGCCCCCTATGCCGACCGCATGACGCCGGTCGCGACGATCCCGATGCATACGCCGGAAGAAGCCATCGCGGAACTAAACCATGCGGTTGGTGAATTGGGCATGAAGACGGTCATGGTCGCCAATCATGTCCGTCGCCCGCTTGATCCAAACGCGGCTGGCGAAGGCACCGGTGGTTACTATCCGTCCGGCGGCTACTATATCGATAGCCTCGCCCTAGAAAGCCCGTACGATTACGATCCGTTCTGGCAGGCCTGCATCGACGCCAAGGTCGCGGTGACCGCCCATTCCAGCAGCATGGGCTGGGAAAGCCGCGCATCGGTCAACAACTTCACCTTCAACCATATCGGCCATTTCGCGGGCGCTAGCCATGTCTTCGCCAAGGCGCTGATCTTTGGCGGCGTGTTGCAGCGGTTTCCGGAACTGCGCTTTGGGATGCTGGAGGGCGGCGTTGCGTGGGCCTGTAATTTGCTGGCCGATATGATTGGCCATTGGGAGAAGCGGCACGAGGCCGCCATGCACGCCAATCTCAGCCCCGCCAATTTGGATACGGCGCGGCTAGCCAAGCTCCTAACGCGGTATGGTGGCGCCACCTATGCCGGAAGGATCGAAGAGATAGTCGCCGGCCCCAGCACATTGAAGCCCTTCTACTCACCCGACACGCTCACGAACCGCGAGTTAAATGCCGGCCCGCCGATCGACGACTTCGACGCCGCCGGCATCCAAAGCGCGGCGGACTTGCGGCAGCTCTTCCAGGAACGGTTTTTCTTCGGTTGTGAAGCCGACGACCCCACCGCAGCCTGGGCCTATAGCGGCAAGACCCGGCTCAACCCGATGTTCAGCTCCGATGTCGGCCATTTCGATGTCATCGATATGAGCGGCGTCCTGGAGGAAGCGTTCGAGTTGGTCGATGACGGCGACCTGACGGAGGAAGAATTTCGTTCCTTCACCTTCGGCAACGCCGCCCGGCTGCACACTGCGCTCAATCCTGACTTCTTTAAGGACACCGTGGTTGAAAGCGCGGTTCGCAAACCTTTCGAATAGCACCTACTTGCATCGCGTGCCTGTTGTTGTTTCACTTCATTTTCAGGAATAGGTGTGATAGGGGAAAGCTGTCATGGAATTGAGCCTTCGGAAAGCGACCGAGCATATCGGCACGGAAATTGACGGCGTCGATCTAACGCAACCGTTGGATGACGCCACGATATCGGAACTTAAAACCGCCCTCGACGAACATTCCGTTCTGGTATTCCGCGATCAGCGTTTCGATGACAACACGCAAACCGCCTTTAGTGCGCAATGGGGCGCGTTGGAGACAACGGTCTATAAGCGCGAAGGCGATGGCGGGGTGCCGGTCGCCAATATCACCAATGTGGATTTTCGCACCGACAGCATCTTTCCGCCGGATCATCCGCGCCTGAAGTCGAACACCGGAAATGAAATGTGGCACACCGACAGTTCGTTCAAGCCAGTGCCGTCCTATTGCTCCATGCTTTCCGGGCGCGAAGTGCCACCGGTTGGCGCGGATACACAGTTCGCATCCTGCCGCGCCGCCTATGAAGCGCTGCCGGAGGCCGAACGGCTCCGTTTGGACGGTCTCGTCGCTGAGCATAATTACGGCTACTCGCGCAGTTTGGTGAAGGAATATGAAGCGCCGAGAGAAACCCTGGAAGAAGTGCCGCCTGTGCTTCATGCGGTGGTGCGCACCAACCCGACGACGGGTCGGAAGAATTTCTATACCGGTTCACACGCTTCGCACATTATCGGTTGGCCGGTGGAGAAAGGACGTCAGCTTCTGCGTGATCTGGTCGCAAAGGCAAGCCAACCCAAATTTGTCTATGTCCACCAATGGCAACCGTTCGACTTTGTGATTTGGGACAACCGCAGCGTTCTGCATCGCGGTACACCTTATGACAGCGCCAGATACCGCCGCGTCATGCATCGTACCACCGTCGCCGGTTCGGGCCCGACGGTGAGCGAGACTGGCGACGCGTTGGCCGTGGCATAGGCGCCCTCCATGTCTCGCCTTATGAACGATTTCCCCGCTTCGGATGCATCGCAAGTCACGCTCGCCAACTGGCGGACCGCGCCCTTCAACAGCTGGAGCTTTCATCACGTTCGCGAATTGGTGCCCTCGGCGGATATCCCCACCGATCAATCGCGCGCAAGCTCTTTAGCCTCTGATCCGGTTAATCTAAGTGGCCTAATTATTGATGATGGTACAGGCGGCACCCTGCCCTTCGACGCCTATTTGGAGCACTCCCACACCGATGGCTTGGTGATCCTGCGCGATGGCAAGATCGCGTTCGAGCATTACGCGAACGGCATGTCGGCCGGTACGCCGCATATCCTGATGTCGGTCAGCAAGTCCATGTTGGGATTGTTAGCGGGAGCGCTCGTCGCGCGCGGCGATCTGGACCCGGAACAGCAAGTCTCCGAACTCATTCCCGAAATCGCGGAGACAGCCTACAAAGGCGCGACGATCCGGCATTTGCTTGATATGCGCACCGGGCTCGATTTCGACGAAGATTATCTGGCCACGTCGGGGGCAATTATCGCCTATCGCAAATCGACCAATTGGAACCCCCTCGAACCTGGCGAGGCGGCATCCGACCTACGGTCGTTTTACAACGAATTGCAGGACCTTTCCGGCCCGCATGGCGGTCCAATCAATTATGTCTCACCCAATTGCGACCTGCTCGGCTGGGTTATGGAACGCGCGACCGGGCGGCGCTATGCCGACCTCATGAGCGAATTGCTCTGGCAACCGCTTGGTGCGGAACACAACGCCTATATCACGGTTGACCGACTTGGGGCGCCGCGCTGCGCCGGCGGCATGTGCACGACGACGCGGGACCTGGCGCGGGTCGGACAATTGATCGTCGACAACGGCACGCACGATGGAAACAGCATTTTGCCGCCAGTTTGGATTGACGATATCGAACGTAATGGCGACCGGGACGCCTGGCAATCCGGCAATATGGAAGTGGATTTTCCCGGACTGGATATTCTGTATCGCAGCCAGTGTTATTCGCTACAGGGCGACTCTCCCCTTATCTCTGGTTTTGGCATTCATGGACAGTTTCTGTTCGCCGACCGGCGTAATGGTATCGTCATCGCGAAGTTTTCCTCGCAGCCCCTGCCTATCGACGTTGGCCAAATAATGCTGACGATGCGCGCCGCGCGCGCAATTATTGCCGAGCTGGCAACTAGTTAGCCAAATATTCGGCCCAACGCGGGCTTTAGCGTCATTCACGGTTGTACGGAAACACGCCCTGTTCGGGTGTATACCGTAGTATTACGTACGCGTAATACCGAATTATCTCAAGATCACACATCGATTATTACTTTCCTAGGCGCCAACCGGCGAGAATCGGATTGGATGGGAGAGTAGTTATGGAAAGCAAACAAAATTCAGCTATAAAAATGCTGGGTATCGCTGCCTTTATCGCGGGCAGCATAATTGGTTCAGTCACGGAAGCCGCGGACACGAAAACTGGTCAGCCAAAGTTATCTCTAGCGGAGAACTTTGTCCTCGACACCGGCCAGCAGGCAATTTCAATTCTTGAAAAAGATGAAAAACATCATTTTGAACTGAAACGGCTTTTCCGAAAACGTTTCGATTATAAACTCATGGGCCGGTATGCGATGGGTCGCTACTGGCAAAAAGCCGATGCAAAACAGCAAAGCGAGTATAATCTTCTGTTCGCGGAATATGTTCCTAACGGCTATATGGGCCAAATGAAGGAATTTCGCGGCGCCGATATCGCTCTCGTCAAAAGCCGTTCAATCAGTAATGACGACACGATCATCACGACGAGCCTGGCGCCAAAAAGCGGCGACACCATGACCTTCGACTGGCGTGTGAGAGCGCAGTCGGAACAGTTCAAGGTGATCGACCTGGTTGTCGGCGGTGTAAGCTATCTTAAAATGCTTCGCCAACAATTCACTTCTATCGCCGCCCGCGGCGGCGTCGAGGGATTGCTCAATCTGCTTCGCAAGCACGCCAAGGCAAAAGCGGCCGATACCGGCGAGGAATTCCGGGCGCTCGCGGACAGGCTTCGGTCGACTGACGCGATCGGCTTTACAACCAAGGTTTCGCTCAAGTCCAAGGTCGACGCCCTCGTCACCGATCTCAGCCGTCACCACGAAGGCGAAAGCGATTCCGACATCGATAGCCTAAAACAACGCTTCGACAAATTGATCCGCAGCGCGATCAACATGTTGCGGGATGGCGACCCTTCGCTCGCCGAAGACATGGCCTCTATACATCCAACGCTTTGGCGCGCCCTGAAAGATCCGGAAGAATTCGTTGTCGTCGCGATGTAACCATGCCGAACAGATTCATTTGAAACAATAGTTGGGGGGAAAAAGTGGAAAACGTTAAGAATAATGCCTTGGAGTTAATTGCAACATACGGTTTCGACGTTGTCGCCGCGATTGTCATTCTCGTCCTCGGCCTCATGGTTGCGGGCTGGGTGCGACGTCTGGTTACCCGAATTTGCACAAACAGCGCACGGGTTGACAATACGTTGGGCCCGTTCTTCGCCGCCCTGGTCTACTATGCCATTGTCGCATTCGTCTTCATCGCCGTTCTCGCGCGGTTCGGCATTCAAACGACTGGGTTGATCGCCGTATTCGGCGCGGCCGGCCTTGCAATCGGGCTCGCGTTACAAGGAACGTTAAGCAACATCGCCGCCGGAGTCATGTTGCTGTTATTTCGTCCCTTCAAGGTCGGTGACTTCGTCGAAGTCGCAGGAATTGCTGGGACCGTGAAGTCGATCACCCTCTTCGTGACGGAACTGGCGACTGGCGATAATGTGCAAATTCTTGCACCCAACGGCCAAGTTTGGGGATCCTGTGTCCGGAACTTCAGCCATCACAGCACGCGCCGTATCGATTGCCTGATCGGCATATCCTACGACGACGACATCGACCATGCCTTCGCAAGCGCGACAGGGGTTGTCGAATCCGACAGCAGAGTTCTTCAAGACCCTGCCCCGATGATCGCGGTTTCGGAGCTAGGCGATAGTTCGGTCAATTTGACGGTGCGCGCGTGGTGTGATGCCGGCGATTATTGGCCGCTTCGTTTCGACCTTAACAAATCGCTCAAGGAGCGATTCGACGCCGATAAAATTTCAATCCCGTATCCCCAGCGTGACGTCCATATTGTCGGAGGTAATTTAGTATCGGCCGCAGCCAACACTGATTAGGTTTAAAAATCGAAGGCTCGGCCTTGCCAGAACTGGAATGTCTGGTACGGTCGGTCTTCGATACCGAGCGCATGCATCGCGCGAACCAGGTCCCTGTTGGTAAAATCGATGAAGCTTTCCCTCCGCGTCGTCCTGTTGATCGGTATAATACTTATTCAGCTATTGACCGCCTTCGGGGTCTTGTTCTCGACATACCTTACGACACAAGGCGCATTAATCGATCACGCACGCGAACTTATGCAGGAAGTATCGCGCCATGCCATCGACCGTTCGGAACAGTTCCTGGAACCCGCGCGTATAACGGCGGACCTTACCCGCCGGCTTGCGGATTCCAATGTTCTCGCGGTCGATGACCCGCGTATTCTGGAGCACTGGTTTCTCGAGGAAATGCGCCTTTATCCTTGGTTTTCCGGCATCTATTTCGGTGCCAATGACGGCAGCTTCGTTTTTGTCAAACGGGAGCCAGAAGACGCGAAGAGCAAGGTTAGATTTTCGTCGAAGTTCATTCAATTTCGTGATGGCAAACGCGAAGTGTATTTCGTCGATCGAACGCGCGACTTCGAGGAAATATCCCGTCAGTTCGAGCCAACAGACACTTTCGATCCCCGCACCCGACCTTGGTACAAGTTGGCGAAGTCGAAACGAAAACTGCAATGGACCGATCCTTATATATTCTTCACGTCGCGGCTACCGGGAATCAGCGCGACCATTGCCGCCTATAAAAATGAAAAATTTAACGGCGCCATCGGCGTCGATATCGAAATAGGACAATTATCCTCATTCCTGAACGGTCTTAAAATAGGCAAGGACGGATCGGCTTTCATTCTTAATCACAATGGCGACGTGATCGCGCATCCAGAGCCAAAAATGATCAAATTCCCCGCGGGTAAGGCCGGTGCGTCACCGCGTTTCGTAAAAGTAGGCGAGCTACAGGACCCAATCGCGCGCGCCGCGTTCGAAGCCCTGCAACTTCCTTTTGGTGTCATTTCAATAGATGGACCGGTTGTCAGGCGTTTCGAATTCAACGGACGTCATTACCTTTCAGTCTTCACACCCTTCTTCAGCGCCAATTGGCCCTGGACCATGGTTATCTATGTGCCCGAAGACGACTATCTGGGCCTTCTGCGAGAACAAACACAATTGAACATCTATATCGGCATCGCGATAACCTCTTTCACATGCCTGTTAAGCTTCTTCATCTGGCGAACAATCGCCCGTCCCATGCGGCAATTAAGCGCCGATGCCGCCGCCGTCCAAAACGGCGAATTCGATATCGATCCGAAGACAACTTCGATTTACCGCGAAGTAGACGCCGCCGGTGATGCATTTCGCAAAATGGTGGGCGGCCTAAGGGTACGCGAGGAAGAAAACCTTCACCTACGCCGGCTGCAATCTCGGCTAATTGAAACAATGCGCCGAAGCGCCGCGGGGCATTTTGCATCGGCCATTGCGCACGAACTCAACAATCCGTTGGCCGCGGTCCTGACGAATTTGCAGATCGTCTCACGGGTACTAAAACGGTCTGCCGAACCACCGTCGGAGCGTCTTCTCGAGGCCATTGACGGCGCGCAGTCGCAGGCGGAGCGCGCGGGCGCAATCATTCGTGGGCTTCGGGAGTTTGTCGAGGCCGAGGAAGCCGACCGCCGCCCGGAGGAAATCAATCTAGTCGTTCGCGAAGCCGTCGAACTTGCCAAAACGGACGATAACATCGCCAACGCGCGCTTCGTATTCGATCTTGCCGAGAACCTTCCCGAGGCCATGATGAACAGGGTTCAGGTTCAACAAATCATCTTGAACCTTTCCCGCAACGCCGCCGAATCTATGTCCGCCAACGGCAAATCGGCGATAAGAATTTCGACAAGTTCGCCGAGCGATGCCTTCGTGCAGGTTTCGGTCGAGGATGAAGGACCAGGCATTCCTGAGGATATTGTCGACCAACTATTCAAACCTATGGTCACGACCAAACCGACCGGCATGGGTGTCGGTCTTTCAATCTGCCGTACGATCGTGGAATCGCATGGCGGGAAAATTACCGCGTCAAACCGCGACTCCGGTGGCGCCCAATTCACCTTTACAATCGCAATCTAACGTAATGGACCCCAAAATGCCTGACGAACCTGTTTCGATATACATCGTCGATGACGATAAGGCCGTGCGCGACTCGCTCTCTTCCCTGCTCGAACTCGAAGGCTATGAAGTCCAACGTTTCGAAACAGCAAGCCGGTTCCTGTCCTACGTTACCGCGGAAACCACTGGCGTCTTAATGCTGGATGTACGCCTTCCGGACATAAATGGTCTGGAAGTTCAATCACGTTTGGTCGAGATGGGATCGAAACTCGCGATCATCATTATTACCGGGCATGGTGATGTCCCCATGGCCGTCAAGGCGATTCAAGCCGGTGCTGTCAACTTTATCGAAAAGCCCTTCATCGGCGATATCGTGATCGACAGCATCCATGCGGCGGAAACGGAATCCCTCCAAACAATCCAAAGCACTCAGAAGCAGCAGGAAATCCGCGATCGCATTGATTTGCTGGCACCCCGGGAGTTGGAAGTTCTGCGTCACCTCGTCATTGGTCAGCAAAACAAGGTCATCGCCTTTGAGCTCGGAATCAGCCCTCGCACGGTCGAGGTCTATCGAGCACGGCTCATGGACAAAATGCAGGCGGATAGCCTGGCCCATTTGGTGCGAATGGCCATCAGCATCGACCTCGGTGCGAATGGAGCATGAATTTGCCGTTTAAGCGGCGCTCCGGTTTGGCGAAGGCATCAGCCTAAAACTTTCTCATCATTCTTTTGCCCGTGTTAACCGGAACGCAACATTCCTTGCGTAAATTACTCATGGCGCGCGGCGCTTGAACCGGAACGGAACACGCCGCCCCTCCAATTTAGGAAAATCTCCTTCCCCGTAAATTTCGCGGATCGCGCCGCGATGCCTGATAGAGACTGAAAATGAGAATTTTACTTCAAAGGATCATCCGTTTTTTTAGGAAACAATCGAAAACGTACCGTCCGGAAAAACACTACATGCGCGGATAGGAAACAGCTTTCCTTAGTCAATGCCCAGGCGTGCCGCCTCTTCATCCATCACCACGGCCACACGGCCAATCGATTTGCGTCCCAGCACCGTCGACATGGCATCCTGGAAATCGGGCAGCTCAAATGTATGAGAGATGATTGGTTTCAAATGCCCTTCATCGAACCACTGGAATAGCTGCATCATCATTTCACGCAAGCGGTCGGCATACTTGTGACGGACGTCGTCGGGGCTCCATCCCACGTAATACCCCATGTTTAGGCCGCACACCGTGATGTTCTTGACCAGCAGAATGTTGGCGGGAATTTGCTGGATGGTACCACCGGCGAAGCCGACCGGCATGATGCGGCCTTCGGGCGCGATACAGCGTAAGGACTCCGCGAAAACGTCGCCGCCGACCGGATCGTAAATCGCATTCGCACCAACACCGCCGGTGATCTCCAACACATGGTCGCGGAACTTTTCCTCGCGGTAGTTGATCACATGATCCGCACCATGTTCCTTCGCAACGTCTAGTTTTTCGGTGGACCCTGCCGTGGCGATAACGGTGGCGCCCAAAATTTTACCGATTTCGATGGCGGCCATGCCAACGCCGCCCGCCGCGCCATGAACTAATAATGTCTCGCCCTTCATCACCCGCAGCAAATGCGGCCAAACCAATGCCGCATAGGACGTGCCATAGGAATTGGTAAAACAGATGGCGCGGCTGAAATCGATGCTATCGGGAATAGGAAAGGTGTTGACCTCATTCGCGACCGCTTCCTCGGCTAGTCCACCCCAATCGAGCACACAACAAACCCGGTCGCCCGTTTTGAAGCGTGTCACGTCATCGGCGACTTGGGTTACGATCCCGGCGATCTCCGTTCCCGGTACGAAGGGGCGCGGTGGTTTGCGTTGGTATTTACCCGACACGACCAAACTTGTCGCGAAACTGACACCGGCGGCCTGGGTCTTGATGCGAAGTTGCCCCGCCTCCAGCAATTGGGTTGGACACTCTTCGAGCGTTAGGTTTTCAAATTCAGTCCATTCCTTGACCAGTACGCCACGCATACGCAACTCCTTCGCATCCTAATTCCCCGATGAGATCACCCCCACCATTCGAGCTGTATCTTATCCGCCATCAGCGGGAAGTCTAAACCGCAATCCCTTGTTTCCAGGGTGGGAAGCGCATAGCGTCCTGGCAACGTAAAAACAACATCATCGGACATATGCATGCCGCCGGGACCCGAACTACTCTACCTCTCCCGAACCAACGTTGAATCTCTGGGCTTGACCGCTGCCGACACCATGGCCCGCATAGAGCATTTATGCCGCGAACGCGATGCGTCGCGCGTTCTGAACGCGCCGAAAAGCCTCCTGCGGCCCGTCGACGAAGTGCTCTTCATGTCAACCCTTGCGGTCTCCGAGGATCCGCCCTTCACCGCGGTAAAAGCGCTCGGTGTGAATGCCGCAAATGCCCATAAAGACATGGAGACGATCGGCTCGACCATCACGCTGTTCGACCGAGAGACCGCCTACCCCGTCGCGATCATGGACGGCACCTGGATTACCGAGATCCGAACAGCGGCACTTAGCAGCGTCGCGGCCAAGCATTTCGGTCGCACCGATTCAGAAACCATCGCCTTTATCGGCAGCGGCGCGCAGGCCCGCAGCCATCTTGACGCTTTTCTGGCACTCTTTCCGCTGCGCCATATCCGCATCTTCGGACGAGGCCAAGCCAACCGTGATGCGCTGTGTCGCAAGGCGGTCGATCTCGGCCTCGCGGCAACCGATTGCACCGATCCGCGAGAGGCCATCGATGGTGCGGATATCATCGTTTCCTCCGTACCTATGGCGAGTGGCCTCGAGCCGTTTCTCGACACCGATTGGGTGAAGCCCGGCGCCTACGTCAACCTAATCGATTTGGCGCGTACATGGCGGCCGGAATCGCTGGCCAAGTTTGACCGCATCATCATCGAGGACGCCAAACAAGAGGCTGAAATGGTACCGCAGATGATCTCGGCGGCCCTAATCGGCGACGACTTACTCGATCTCGTCACGGGCCGCATTACCGGGAGGCGGAGCGAAGAAGAACGCATTGCCTTTATTTTTCGAGGACTGGCGATCGGCGACCTCGCCTTGGCGACGCTAGTCTACGAACGGGCGTTGGACGCGAGGGTCGGGACGTTACTTGAGCGCTAACTGACGTCCTTCAGTAAATCCATAACCTGTTCCAATTGCGCAAGCTTGCCCCGGTTGTCCAGCGCATTGTCAAAGCGCAGGCTCAGCGATTCAACACCAGCCGCCTTGTAGGTACGGAACCGGTCGCGGACCATGTCGGGCGTGCCGATGGCGCCAAACTGCGTGATCATTTCGTCGGGCACGATACGCCTCGCCTCGTCGCGCTGCCCCGCGACCCAAAGCCGCTGGATCTCAATCGCCTGGTCGGCATAACCAGCGCGCTTGAAGGCATCGTTGTAGAAATTCGTCGTCGCCGAGCCCATGCCGCCCATCTGGAAGGCGACGCCGGCACGGCGAGACGCAATCATTTCCTCGACATTCTCACCAATTTCCACATTACAGGCCGCGTGCAGTTCAATGTCCTTCAAGGTCCTTCCCGCCGCTTCTGCCCCTTTGCGAATGAATGAGAGATGGGCCTCGGCGTGATCAGGAGAAAACGATGTCCCGAGCCAGCCATCCGCCGCCGCACCGGTATATTCCAGAGATTTTGGCCCCAGTGTCGCAAGAAAAATCGGTATTTCCGCCGGCACATGATCGAGCTTGATCGATTTCCCCTCACCGCCCGGCAATGGCAACACATGGTACTTCCCGTCATAAGCGACCTTTTCGCCGCGGCAGGCCATGCGGATGATGTCGACATTCTCCTTCAGCCGCGTGAGCGGCGCCTTGTAGGGCACGCCTTGCAGCCCCTCCACGACCTGCGGGCCGCTGACGCCAAGCCCCAGAATGAATCGTCCCCCGGAGAGTTTGTTCAAGGTCATCGCCGTCATCGCCGTCATCGACGGAACGCGCGCACTGATCTGCATGATCCCGGTACCGAGCTTCATACGCGTCGTCCGTGCCGCCAAAAACGCCAAGGTCGTCACGGCGTCCGTACCCCACGCTTCCGCCGACCAGGTATGATCGACGCCGAGTTGCTCCGCCTCGACAACGAAGTCCATGACGTCGTTGATATCCCGCTTGCCGTAGGCGCCGATGGAGATCGATGTTTTCATGATTTAACTCTCAACGTTTGTTTCAATACGCCGTTTTAGGAGCCGGAAATCGCTTCTTCGACATCGCGCAACCGGTCCTTGCCGAAATAGATTTCGTCGCCGACATAGAATGTGGGACTACCAAAGGTACCGCGCGCGACAGAGGCTTCGGTATTTTGCAATAAAGTATCCTTGACCTCTTGATCCTGAATCCGCGCCAAAGTCTTCTCGCCATCCAGGCCCGATGCGTCAAGGGCGGCGCGGATAACATCCACTTCGTCCATCTTTTTGGGCTCCTCCCACATATGCTGAAAGACCGCATCGACATAGTCGGTGAAATAGCCATCAATCCGTGCCGCCACCGCGCCACGCATGATCTGGATCGTATTTACGGGGAAGTCCGGGTTTCGCTTGAACGCCGTGAGTTTGTGTTTTTCGATAAACCGTTGCGTCTCCAGACGACTATATTCCTGCTTATTCTTGATGCCCGCGAAGGCGAGCGCGGGCGATTGGTTGTTGGTCATCTTAAAGACCCCGCCAAGCAATACCGGGATATAGTCGAAGGCCGCACCGGTTCTAGCCTCAACCTCCGGGATTAGCTTGTGGCAGAAATAGGCGTTGGGGCTTCCGAAATCGAAATGGAATTCGACATTCATGGCTTGCTTCCTCGCGTTACCGCCCGTCCGGCGCGGACTGGCGCCAGACATTGTCATGCGGCATATCCGGGTTGTCGGGTCGGGTGTCGTAGAACGGAATGAGCGGCTTGTAGTGTTCATACATGAGGCGTAACGCGCCTACCGGCTCGTCATGCAAATCGGCGCGGAGATCGATCCACGCATAACTGCGCTTGTTTACCACCTTCAAGGCGGCCGAGAACTGACCCTGGACCTGTCCACCCGCATCGCGGCCGGCTTCCAGGCATTTCATCAATCTGTCGCCGAGGTCCTCGCCTTTCGTCGCATCCCAAACCGCGACCATGTCAGTCAGCGTGCCTTCGCTGGTCAGCCGATTACCCAGCGCCGTAAAGTCCTGCTTGGTAATATGCCCCTTCCAGTCGTCGATAACCTCACCCGTCCAAGCCGCCGTTTGCCCCGCCACATCTATCACCGCAACCTGACGCCATTCGCTGTGACGGTCATTGTCCTTGAGTTCGCGCATCACCTTGTCGGCGCCATAACCCATAGATAACAAATCGATACCAATCGGTCCGAATCGGGGATCGCCATTTGCCTGTACGACCAACGCCCCGACACCTGGTTTCAGGAACGGGCATTTTGCGCCAATCGCAATGGGCCTCGTGGCGATTGCGATACCGAACATGCCGGTATCCGGGCAACGCGCAATGACGGAAAATGTCATGATCTAGCCCTATTTTTTCGGAAACCAGAAATTCAGATACTCGGCATAGACCGATGGCCCCTCTTGTCCCTCGACCTCAAACTCATGCCCGGTTTTCAAGAGGCGTTTACCCTCTCCGCGATCCGTCACGTCGAGCAGCTTTATTCGGTCACGGATGCGGATGCCCTCGCCCGTGATAACCGGCCGCAGGACACGGACCTTGTCCATGCCATAGTTTAAAGAATAGGCGCCGTCCTTCGGCCGCACACCCGCTTCTTCCATGAAATGAGTGATCAGACTGACGATGAAGAAGCCGTGCACCAGGGTGCCGCCATATGGACTCTCCTTGGCGCAGCGCTCTGGATCGACATGCATCCAAGGCGTCCAATGGGTAACCTCGCCGAAACGGTCGACTTGGTCCTGCTTAATCGTAAACCACTCGGTAAGTGCTATCTGTTTACCGACAAA
>JAJFJC010000255.1 GCA_021774385.1 Alphaproteobacteria bacterium | reverse complement strand
CCTAGCCTGAGTTCGACACCGGCACTTGCCAGTGCCGTTTCAATGACGGGCCGTGGATTGTCGCCAAGTTCCGGGCCGGTCACCTCCGCGCGGTCCAGCAGAATGATGCGCGCCGCGTCCGCGGTAGACCGGTCACTTGCGATTTCGATACGGTTCCGCATTTCCATAGCCGCTTCGATGCCCGTAAATCCGGCCCCGATAATGGCGATAACCGGCTTTTCGAGATTCGGCATAATTGTTTGCAACTGGCGGTCAAAAGCCATTGCAGCGGCCCAGCTATCGAGATCAAAGGCACCTTCCGCACCGGGCACGGACAATGGTAACAAAACACTTCCTGTCGCAAGTATCAGGCGGTCATAGCTAAGAGCCATTGAGACATTCTCGAGCCTCACTTGGCGATTTTCCAAATCCAGATTTGTCACCGTCCCTTCAATCAGGCCGATATCGACGGGATCAAGGACCGGCCGTAAAGGAACGCGAAAGCGCTCCGGTTCGGGTTCATAAAGTCTTGGCCGCAGCGTGAGATGGCTGTCCATCGAAACCAGGGTGATGGTCAGATCGCGTCCCTCGTCCACCGCCTGACGCCGGGCAACGAGCGCAGACCAAAGTCCGGCGAAGCCGCCGCCCAGAATTAAGATGCCAGACATCTATTTTCTCCCCAAAATCGATACCGCAAACGCCTCGGTTTGGAGCGCTAGCGTCAATGCAAACGCGTTGAAGATGCGGGCCGCGCGAACTTCTCCAGCACGAAAGGCATCACCCCACCGGCTTCGTACCAGGCAATTTCGCGCGCCGTATCGAGACGGCATTGGACATCGGCCGCGATAACCGCGCCATCGGGTTTGGTGAAGTGCACCGTCAGGGATTGATTGATAGCGACGCCCCCTTCGAGGCCCAGAACATCAACGGTCTCCGTTCCGTCCAGGTCCAACGTTGTACGGGTATCGCCGTTCTGGAATTGCAGCGGCAGCACACCCATGCCGATCAGATTGCAGCGGTGAATACGCTCGAACCCTTCGGCGACGATCGCCCGGACACCCAGCAGATGTGGCCCCCGGGCAGCCCAATCGCGCGACGAGCCGATGCCGTATTCCCGCCCAGCGACGATCACAAGTGGGCGGGCCACTTCCGCGTAGCGCGAATGGGCGTCGAAAATGGTCATGACCTCGCCCGATGGCTGATGCACCGTCCATCCGCCACGGCGTTCAGGAGTCATTTCGTTTTGGATATGGGCATTGTTGAAGCTGCCACGGATCATCACCTCATGGTTGGAACGGCGCTGCAGGAATCCACTGTAGTCGGTCGAAGGCACTCCCTTCGCGGATAGATAATCGCCCGCCAGGCTACCCTCCAATATCCGGCTACCCGGTGAAATATGGTCGGTCGTTAGATTGTCGCCGAACATGGCGAGTATGGCCGCTCCTTCGATATTCCGCATCGGCTGTTGCTTGACCGCCGTATCGAGAAACGGCGGCTTTAAAATGTAGGTGCTACTGTCATCCCACGCATAGGCCTCGCCATCGCCAGCGTCGATCTCCTCCCACAACCCGCCGCTACTATCGGAACCGGCATCGCGGGAGACAAACAAATCCTGGGTGACGTGCTCCCGGACAACCTGTTCGATCTCACTGGAATGGGGCCAGATATCTTTCAGATAGACCGGCGCGCCGGACTTATCGGTGCCCAAAGTTTCGGTGGTGATGTCCCGCACGATTGAGCCAAACATAGCATAGGCCACGACCAAGGGTGGAGAGCCCAAATAGGCGAGTTTGACTTGCGGGTGGATCCGCCCTTCGAAGTTGCGATTCCCGGACAGGATAGCTGCTACGCTTCGATTGTTGGCCGCGATATCCGCCGCGATGTCGTCCGGCAAGCGCCCGGAGCCCCCGCAGCAGGTCATGCAGCCATATCCCGTGACATGAAATCCCAACGCCTCCAGCGGTGCCATCAGACCCGCGCTGGCCAGATAATCGCCGACGACACGGGAGCCCGGTGACAGCGACGTCTTGATCCAGGGTTTCGCGGTCAATCCTTTCTCTCTTGCCTTCTTCGCCAACAAGCCAGCCGCTAGCATGGCCCGCGGGTTGGAGGTATTGGTGCAGGACGTAATCGCCGCGATGACGATGTCGCCGTCTTGCAAATTTCCAGTTCTGGCACCATCTTCCACGGCGGATTCTCCGCCTACACCCTCGGCAAGCGCATCGATTGCCGTTTGATGCGCCCTGCTCAACGGCACTTGACTCTGGGGCAATTTAGGCCCGGCGAGACTGGCCTCAACCTGGCCTAAATCGAACTCTATAACATCGGAATAGACGCGTTCCACCGTATCGTCGCGCCACATGCCTTGCGCCTTGCAATAAGCCTCGACCAAGGGAGCCCGATCTCCACGGCCGGTCAGGTGAAGGTAATTCAAGGTTTCCGCGTCCGTGGGGAAAAAGCCGACACTGGCACCGTATTCCGGTGCCATATTGGCCACCGTCGCGCGCTCGGGAAGGCTGAGGGAATCCAGACCCGGTCCAAAATACTCGACAAATTTTTGAACGACGCCATGCTCACGGAGCGTCCGGGTCAAGGCCAGGACTAAGTCGGTCGTCGTCGTCCCTTCGCGCAAGCGACCTACAAGACGAACGCCAATGACGTCAGGCATCACCATGCTCACAGGTTCCCCGAGCGACGCCGACAGCGCTTCGATGGCGCCAATCCCCCAGCCCAGTACCGATAGCGCATTAATCATGGGGGTATGACTGTCGCAGGCCAAAAGACTATCGGGAAACGCGATGAGCCCATGATCCGCATCTTCCTCGGTCCATACGACACGGGCCAGCGATTCCAGATTGATTTGATGGCAGATGCCCTGTCCCGGCGGCAAGACGCGCATATTGCGAAAAGCCTTTTGCGCCCATTTCGCGACCTTATAGCGTTCCGCGTTTCGAACGAACTCAACCTGCATGTTTTGCGTCAGCGCATCGCTTTGCCCGGCAACGTCAACAATGACGGAATGATCCAGGACGAAATCGACGGGCCGAACCGGATTCACCGTATTCGGATCACCACCGGCCGCCGCCATCTTCTCGCGCATCGCCGCGAGGTCGGCCAGCAAAGGAATGCCTGACACGTCATGCACCATGATCCGGGTCGGAAAGAAATTAATTTCGGCCGGGTTCGTGGCGCTCTCAGCCCACCTTGAAAAGGCGGCGATACTGTCCCGCCCAACCGTTTCGCCATCTTCGTGGCGGAGTCCGTTTTCCAGCAGAACCTGTAAGCAGTAAGGGAGTTTCCCGGCGCCAATCAACCCGGCGGCCTCCGCTCTTGGCAAACTGAAAAAAGTATAACGCGCGCCGCCCACGCGCAGTTCGTCTTTCGCCTTGAAACTGTCGCTGCCTGTCATTGCCCCCTCGCCACCCTGATACCCGTCGCCGTTGGACTGCCTTATACCGGCCAGCCGCCCATCAGCCTGAATTTATGACGTCGCCATTATTTCGCAAATGCAGATATGCTCGTTTAGAAAAAAGGAAAAAGGGGTCAGAGCCTTTTAATTCCCACGCAAAGGATTGGCTATGACTGCTGTCGCCAGCATTACGGCGCCGCAACCAGCATCCGACCCTTGTCAGCGCGGCGGGGCGGCAGCGTGCGTGGTAAAATCCACAGTCGTGTCAGCAGTCGCCACGGCGACTGAACCATAGATAGGTCACCTTTGTTTCCATGTCTTGACCAGGAAGCGCGCGTCGTCGTCGCTGACGCCCCACATCTGGAACTGAACGCGGACTGAATCATACAGGGAGACCTCGCCCGTGGGTTTATCGAAATCCCGGTACAATGCGACACTGACTTCCATGCCGCCCAGCGCACGGTTGTCGGTATCGGCGATCGTCGAAACCATATTCACCGCGCACGCCGAAATGGACGCGCAAAACATCTCACCCGCGCCGACCGCTTCGCCACCGGTGTTTTCGGCCACCCAATGATGATTGCGGGCATTGCAAATAGATCGGCCAACAATACCGGTAGAGTAGCTTCGTGCCTCATAGGCCAGCGCCAACTCAGCCATGGAACGCTCCTTATTTGAAACCCACACACACTGTTGCAGACGAGACTATCGCCAGCAACAAATATCCGGGCGGCGATAAAGCTCGGCTTTGAAGAAGATCCCGACAGCCTCCACTTTACATTCAAAATTTTCCGTTTCCCCTCAATTTCAGGCCCCTCCGAGATAGCAATATTTCTCAATTGGTGACCGTGGCCAGAGCATCCCTGATCCATTTGTGACCCGTGTGGCTATGGGTCCGTGGATGCCAATGCTGGAGGAGTTCTATTTCCGGGACATCGATCGGCGGATCGAATATCTGCAACCGATCCTCACGCCCCCTTGCGACACCTTCTGGTACGATACCAATCAAGTCAGTTTGGGCAATGACATCGGCGGCGACCAGAAAACTGGAAACCGACAGAACTACACGCCGGCTGTGCCCCAACGCTCCAAGCGCGTCGTCCACTGCACCTGCGAAGTTCACCGTGCTCGGTTCCGTAATGACATGCTCAAGGGCAAGAAACCGCTTCAAGCCAACACCTCGCCTCGTGCCCGGATGCTGCCGGCGCGCAATAAGAACGTACCGCTCGTCACGGAATTTCGTCGATATTAGGGAGCCGGTTGCGTAAGGCGACGGAAATACGGCGAGATCGATCTCTCCTTGCTCCATCTGCTTTTCGAGCGTCGCCGGGTGGCTGCCGCGGAACGCGAGGCGGATACCAGGCGCCTTTGCACGCAGTGATGTTGCGAAGGGAGTCAGCCATGCATATTGGGTATGGTCGGATCCTGCGATTGAAATTGTCATCTTCGACGTCGCTGGATCGAATCCGCTGCCTGTAAAAACCACGCCGCGCACACCGGCAAGGGCTTCGAGCAATGGCTGTTGTAGCTCCAATGCACGCGCCGTCGGCATCATGCCGCGTTGAGCCGGAACGAGCAGCTGGTCGCCGAGCAAATCTCGCAATCGTGCGAGCTGGGTGCTGACAGCCGGTTGGCTGAGGCCAAGCTTCCGGGCAGCCCGAGTGACATTGCACTCCGCCAGCAGCGCTTCCAGGGTTATTAGCAGATTCAGATCGAGTTTCTTGGTATCCATGAAATGAATAGTGATACCTAAAAGAATAAATTTCAATAATTGCTTAATGAGATCTAACAATGACTTCGGCCCGAACAAAACGGACGGTGGGCGAAGCGAACATTCGAAAGAACGAACAGTTCACCAGCCAACTCGGAACGCCTGTCTGAATAATCGGGATTACCACTGTCGTTAGAGCGGTGATTTTAGACACCCATAGGAGATTAGCGATGAAAAGACGAAACCTATTCCACATCGTGGCAGCGTCCGTGATCGGGTTTGTTTTGACTGCCGGAACCGCAAATGCCGAGCAGTCGACCGACAATGATGCCGTCAAAGCCGCGCACGCAAGTTTCTTAACGGCTTTATCCTCTAAAGATGCAAATGCCATGGAAGCGGTGTGGGCAAAGAAACCCTATGTCGTCAATATTGGGCCAAGAAGCAAATCGCCCGCCGTCGGATACGCGAACGCTGTCGCGAATTACTGGCCGCAGACATTTGGCCGTTTTTCGGAAATCAGCGTTACGGCGTTATCAATTGCACAAATCCGTATTGATGGAAGGTTAGCCACGGTTGTTGGCACCGAGGGTGTCGTCGGCAAGACAACGAAGGGGAAGTCCATAAAATCTAGACTCTTTGTGACCAATATTTTCGAAAAAGAGGGTAACCAGTGGCTCCTGGTTTCACACCACGCTCAACGCATCCCCAAATAGCCGGCAAACTAGTTTTACTCGACATTTCACGGCCTTGCCGGATGCAGCCCTGGCGGGGCCACTTTTTTTGCTAAACGGCCTCTTCAAATCCGGTGATTTCCGCAAATCGCTTTTCCATCTCAATCCGATGAAAATACCACGCCTTCCTTAAAAAATGCCTGAATCTCATCAGTGGCATAGCCGAACTCCGTCAATATTTCGGCTGTGTGCTCACCCTTGGCCGGCGCGGGGCGGGCGGTTACGGCGTAACTACCATCAAGGCGAATAGGGATTCCGACGGTGCGTGGCACGTTCCGCGCCATCGGATCGACTAGGGGCAACGCCTCGTTGAGGTTCGAGTCAGCGGCGATATCGGCAAAATCGTTGATCGGGCCGCAGAGGATGTCCGCCACGCGCAGGCGCTCAAGCCAATCCGCGGCCGGACGGGAGGCAAACATGGGCATGATGATGTCGTCGAGCGCGGCGCGATTCTGGACACGAAGCGCGTTCGTGGCGAAACGCAGGTCATCGGCAAGCGCACCAAGCTCCATTGCCGTGCAGAATTTTATCCAATGCGAATCGCGTAGCACCGCAATGCTAAGATAGCGCCCGTCCGAAGTCTTGAAAGCACCCGCCGGGGCGAGGTTGGTGTTTTGATTGCCTTGCCGTCGCGGCACCTTGCCCGACGCCAGATAGCGGGTGTATCCACCACTCATCATCGCCAGCGCGGCGGCCATCAGGCTGATGTCGATCGTGGCGCCGCCCTCACCCGAAAGCCGCCCGTACAGCGCCAGAAGCACGGCCTGCACCGCCGAATTGGCGGCCGCCATGTCAATCAACGGAAAGCCGACGCGGAGCGGCGGCCCCTCGGCCTCGCCGACGACGCTCATGACGCCGCTCATCGCCTGGATAATCGTGTCGCTGGCGGGGTATTGCGCGTAGGCGCTGTCCTGGCCGAAGCCGGAAATGGTGCAATAGACGAGGTCACCATTGAGGGCGCGGCAGCGCGCGTCGTCGAAACCGAGCTTGGCCATCACGCCGGGCCGATAGTTCGAAATCAATACGTCCGAGCGTGTGATGAGCCGTTCCAGAATCTGTTTTCCGGCCGCGCTCGAAACGTCGAGGCCGATATCACGCTTGTTGCGGTTGAGGGCGATGAATTGCGCGTTGTCCGCACCGTCGACATGGTCGTGGTCGGCCGGCCGCGACCAATCCCCCGCTGGACGCTCGACCTTGATGACATTGGCCCCCATATCGGACAGCGCCATCGCCGCATAGGGCCCCGCGACCCCTTCGGTCATATCGATGACGGTGATCTTCGACAGGATTTTATTCTGCATGGGAAATCGGTTCCGGTGTTTGTGTGTCGATAACGTATGAGATGGAATAAGTAGGGTCTGCGCCCGTTTTATAATGCCGAAGCCGTTCGAACAATCGATTGGCGCCAAGCGTACGGTCCGCCGGATTTTGCCAATAAGAGCTTGCGGGATATGCTTTCGGCGGAACAGAAACGGGAGCGGCGTGCGATGAGCGACAAACCGGACTTGATTATCCGTGGCGGCACTGTCGTCGACGGCACGGGTGGGCCCATGATGGCGGCCGACGTGGCGGTTTCCGATGGCCGGATCACCGCTGTTGGGCAAATACAGGAAACCGGTGCAGAAGAGATCGACGCCAGAGACCGGCTGGTGATGCCCGGCTTCGTCGATGTTCACACACATTATGACGCGCAGGTCACCTGGGCTAATCAGATCACACCGTCCTCCTGTAATGGCGTCACGACGGTGCTGATGGGCAATTGCGGTGTCGGTTTCGCCCCGGTGCGGCCCGACCACCACGACATGCTGATCTCACTGATGGAGGGCGTGGAAGACATCCCCGAAGTGGTGATGTCGGCGGGACTACCCTGGACCTGGGATAGTTTCCCCGACTATCTCGACAGGCTGGCCGAACGGCAATACGACGTCGACGTGGCGACACAGGTCCCGCACGCGGCGCTACGCGTTTTCGTGATGGGCGAGCGCGGCGCCAACCGCGAGGAAGCGACGGCGGAAGACCGCGCCGAAATGGCGCGGCTCACCGCGGAAGGCCTTCGCGCCGGCGCGTTCGGGTTTTCGACTTCGCGGCTGCTGCAACACCGCACGGCGGCTGGTGATCCGATTCCGTCCTACGGCGCGGCGGAAGCGGAGCTCGTGGAGATCGCCGAAGCCGTGGGTGAAGTCGGGCATGGCTGGATACAGACCGTGGGTGACTTCGACGACGCGATCGACGAAGAGTTCGGGTTGCGCAAACGCCTGGCGGAGCGCTCGGGCCGTCCCTTGACGATGACCCTGCTGCAAAAGGACTCCTCCCCGGATCAGTGGCGCGACCTGCTCGGCCGGATCGCGGCGGCCAATGCGGAAGGTCTCAAGATCACCGGCCAGATTCGCGGCCGTCCGACCAGCGTCCTGCTCGGCTTCGAGCTGTCGCTGAACCCGTTTCGCGGCTGTGCCGGCTGGCGGGAGGTGGCGAAGTTGGATTTCGATGCCCGCATCGCCGCCCTGCGCGATCCGGTATTCAGGGCGCGTTTGATCGCCGAGCCCGGCGTCACGAAGCCGCAATTCAAGCGGCTCCAGGATTGGGACCGGATTTACCCGTTCGGCGATCCGCCGCAATACGAACCCGATCCGAGCACAAGCGTTGGGGCCGAGGCACGGCGGCGCGGCATCGACCCGGCGGAACTCGCCTACGATCTGATGCTGGAGAACGACGGGCGCGGCATCCTCTATCGGCCGACGACGAATTATGCCGGCGGTGATCTGGCGGTGGTGCATGAGATGCTCGAGCATCCCGACACACTGATCGGTCTCGGCGATGGCGGGGCGCATGTCGGGGTCATGTGCGATGCGACCGACATGGCGCACACGCTCACCTACTGGACCCGCGACCGCACGCGCGGCCCGAAACACGGCATCGAGGCAATGGTGCGGCGGCTCACCTCGGCCAACGCCGAGGCCATCGGATTACACGATCGCGGCCGGATTGCGCCGGGCCTGCTGGCCGATATCAATGTCGTGGATTACGACGCCTTGCAACTACAACTGCCCGAGATGCTGTACGACCTGCCGGCCGGGGGCAAACGGCTCTTGCAGCAAGCCACGGGTTTCGACGCGACAATCAAAGCCGGCGTGCCGGTCTGGCGTGATGGAGAGCCAACGGGCGCGCTACCCGGACGGCTGCTGCGGAGCGGCTCCTAGAGCAAGTGCTCAGCATTAGGCATTAGCGCCAACGTCGCTGATTTCGATCACTACCATTGGACGTTTGGCGCAGCGAATCCGACTTTTTCTAAACGGATCGAGTTTGCCATCCTCACCCCGTCCGGGCGACGCGGCCCATTGGCGGGTGGCGGTTCCAGTTGAGACCGGGCGACGCCGGATGACCTGCCGCGACGAGGCTGTCGACCAGCGCTTCGTCCTCGGCCGTGAAATCGTGCTTCAGCGCGCCGAGATAGGCATTCCATTGTCCCAAGGTGCGCGGGCCGGCGATGACACTGGTCACAATGCGGTTGTTCAGCACCCAGAGCACGGCAAAATCCACCGGCGTCATGCCCCGCTTGGCGGCGTGGACGCGGATTTTCTCGACCGCGGCGAAGGTTTCCTTCTGCATGTCCCGGTTCAACACGCTGCCGTCGCCGCGCGCCGCGCGGCTACCCTTCGGCGGGGCCTTCTTGGGATCGTATTTGCCAGTAAGAACGCCGCGCGCCAGTGGCGAGAATGGCGCCACGCCGATACCGAAATACTCGCAGGCCGGCAGATGATCGTTTTCCGGCATGCGCATCGCCAGATTGTACATCGGTTGACTAACAACAGGATGCGGCACCCCAAGCTGATCGCATTGGCGAATGATCTCCGCCACCTCCCAGCCGTAATGGTTCGAGAAGCCCCAATACAACGCCTTGCCGCTGGCGATGATGTCCCCCATCGCGGCGACGCTCTCGCTCAGCGGCGTGTCGCGGTCGCGGTGATGCATATAGTAGATGTCCACATAATCGGTGCCGAGCCGCCCGAGGCTGTCATCGATCGCTTCCATCATCCATTTGCGCGACAGGCCGCGTTTGCGTTCCGGCGGCCCGTCCTGCTGCCCGACCTTGGTCGCCAGCACCCAAGCGGCACGATCCTTCTTTATCAGTTTGCCGACCACATTTTCCGACGCGCCGCCGGAATAGGCATCGGCGGTGTCGATAAAATTGACCTGCGCCGCGCGCGCCGCGTCGATCACCTTGCGCGCGGTCGCGTCGCTCATCGTCGCGCCGAAATCCATCGTGCCGAGACATATCCGCGAAACACGCAACCCGCTATGGCCGAGATACTGGAACTCCATCACCGCCTCCTCTCGAATGCCGCTATTCAGTGTTCATAGTTTGTGCATCGAATCGCGCGTTTACCGACATACCCGGTATGGGCCAGAAAACACGCGCCTCTCGGCCGGCCCTCCGCATCGACGATCCATAGAGTCCGCCCCGCTACAATGCGTGACCGCGTTTTCTGCGCTTTAACGAGTTGCATCGCCTGCATCGTGCCGCCGCCGCGCAGCACCGTCGGTCCCGCCTGTCCAGTAGCGATTGTTTCAACCGAATTTCCGCGCAGGACGGTGATCTCGGCGACAGCGGTATTTTGTATGGCACCAAACCCGAAAAGTAACGTGAGCAGCGAGGCTCCAAATCCAATCTTCATGGCCTTCCCGTCCCTTCTTTCATGTTTTCAATTCTTTGTTTCAACATACAAAATTCAACCCGCCAACGCCACGATACACAGCGCGGTCAACTCGCCTCATCATCGGAACTGGGCGCGAAGGTAAGCAAGTCGCCGGGTTGACATTCAAGCACGGCACAAATGCGCTGCAAGGTCGCAAACCGCACCCCCTTGACCTTACCGGACCGTAGCAAGGAAAGATTTTGTTCGCTGATACCAATAGCCGCGGCGAGCGCCTTGCCGCGCATCTTTCGCCGCGCCAACATGACGTCCAGCGTGACAACGATTGTCATACGATTAATTTGTTTTCTTCACTGATCGCGGTGGCTTCATGCAGAACCCAAGCGATGGTCAGCAGTAGAACGCCGATGACGCCGAATAACAGATCGTTACTCGACAGCGACAACGCGATCATCCCCTCGCCAGGCGGCGCATCACGCGACAGCCATGCCGTGCTCAACCCCTCCGTCAATAGGTTCGCCGGCGGCAACAGCAGAACCGACAAGGCGAATCGGCGCAGTAAGGTGGCGTTGCGTAGATCGAAAATGTCACCGCGCCGGAAGCGCGCGAACAGTTGCGCGAGACTTGCCAACCCCCATATGGCGACACCGACCACCAGCAGCGACAGCATAAATCCACCGACACGATCAACGATTGAAAGATCCGTCAACAACGCCGCCGGCAGCCGCAACGGGGCCAGATGCTCGACATAGGCCCAGACCACGGCCATGCACGGTGCGAGAGCCAACGCCAGAAACATGCAAGAGATGGCCATAACGCCGGCGACCCGCTGGATGCGCCGCCGACGGCTTGCTTCCGATGAATTTTGTACTTTCTCTTTCATAAATTAAAGTATAACGATAATTTATGCATAAATAAAATGAATTTAATGTTCATGCAACGACTCTCGATATCACTGGCGCTAGCACTATTCTTGGTCACCGCGTGCACCGCCCGAGAGGCTAGCGACACTGTTCTGCGCACGCTTGAAAATGCCGCGCGCAACGCCTGCGACGCGGCGGATAGTCGTCGTAACACCTGTCCGGGCGGCCACCCGGCACAAGGGCCCTCGTATCACTGTCCCTAAATGACACCTTCCATGCGCCGGGCGAATAGTGGTCATGCGGAAGCCGAACTTGTCGCGGCCAGTCGATTGCAATAGTCAGGAACCATTCGCACAGTTTCGCAATGGAGAACGACATGCCTGGATTACGGCCCGAGATCGACCCCGATGGGCTACTCGAATATTCCGTGGTCTTTACCGACCGCTCGCTCAATCACATGTCGCGATCGTTTCAAGCCATTATGAACGACGTCTCCGATACCCTCCGGCACGTCTACAATGCGAATGCGGTCGCGCTCGTGCCCGGTGGCGGCACCTATGCCATGGAAGCCGTTGCTCGCCAGTTCGCAAACGACAAGAAATGCCTCGTCATCCGCAATGGGTGGTTTAGTTTTCGCTGGTCGCAGATATTCGATGCCGGGAACATCCCCGCGAAATCGATTGTCCTACAAGCCCGTCCAATCAGTGCGGAGCGGCAAGCCCCCTTCGCACCGGCAGCGATCGACGAGGTTGTCGCGGCCATTCAAGCGGAGCGTCCGCAAATCGTTTTTGCGCCCCATGTCGAAACGTCTTCCGGCATGATACTGCCCGATGGCTATTTGCGCGCAATCGCTGATGCGGTGCATGAGACGGGTGGATTGTTCGTTCTCGACTGTATCGCGTCGGGCACGATCTGGGTCGACATGGAATCCGTTGGCGTCGACATTCTAATTAGTGCACCGCAGAAGGGATGGAGCGCGTCACCCGGCTGTGGTCTGGTCATGATGAGCACACATGCCCGCGATCTGATCGACTCCACCATAAGTTCGAGCTTCGCCTGTGATCTAAAAAAATGGCTTGAAATCATGGAAGCTTACGAGAAGGGTGGTCACGCCTATCATGCGACAATGCCAACCGATTCAATTGCCCAGTTTTGTGAAACCATGAAGGAAACCCAGGCCTATGGATTCGACAAAGTACGCGCCGAGCAACAAGAACTCGGCGATCGCATCCGGGCTTTGCTGACCGAAAAAGGCTTCAAGAGCGTTGCCGCCGAAGGCTTTCAAGCGCCGGGCGTCGTCGTTTGCTACACCGACGACGAGGATATTCAAAGCGGCGGCAAATTCGCAGCGCAAGGCCTGCAAATCGCAGCCGGCGTACCGTTGCGCTGCGACGAACCTAACGATTTTCGGACATTTCGGCTGGGTCTTTTCGGATTGGACAAGTTGCACAATATTGACCGGACAGTTGAAAGCCTTGCCGCCGCACTCGACCAAGTGACAAGCGAAACAAACATGCGTTAGTGTCTCGAACCTAACATTCATGCAAGCGGGCAGGAGCTTTTATGACCGACATCGATACCGGGCTGAACGTTTGGCAAATGACGAGCAACCACAATCGGATGATCGATCTGCAGGAAGACAAGTCCGCGCCGAGGGACGGACCGGTCGAGTTGGCTTATTTCGGTAGTTCGGCGTTTCGGATTACCTCACCACGCGGCGTTAGCGTGATGATAGACCCCTGGCGCAATCACCCTTCACGGCAATGGGACTGGTACTTCCACGACTTTCCCATCGTACCGGTCGATATCGGCACCTCGACGCACGCCCATTTCGACCATGACGCACTGCACCGGCTCGACGCTCACGTCCTGCTCGACCGGTTGATCGGCATGTACAAATTTGGCGACATGACGATCTACGGCCTCGCCGACAAGCATGCGGTCGATTCGAGTTGCGCCATTTACGACTACAAGAAGATCCATGAACGCTTCCACGGCACCGCCATCGAGCCGCCGAACAACCCGCGCTCTTGGGACCATTGCTTGATCGTGGTCGAAACCGGCGGCATGCGGATCGTGCATTGGGGCGACAACCGGCACAATCCGCCAGAGAATATCTGGAAGGCGCTCGGCCATATCGATATCGCGCTGCTGCCGATCGACGGCTCGCAGCATGTCATGGGTCATGTCCATGCGGAATCGATTATCGAGCGGCTAAAGCCGCGCGTCATCGTCCCGCATCACTATTACATCTGGGACGTCCTGCAGCGCCAAAGCACACTGCAGCCGGCCGAGGACTGGGTCAATTCACGCGAACAAGTCGAGCGGGTCACCGGCGCGAAACGGATTTACGAAATCAAGGCGATGGACAAGCTGGAACAAGCCGTCCACTTCTTCGGCGACAACGTCGCCTTCGACAAGGACGCGTGGCTAAGGGATGGGCGATAGCGCGGGAGCTTGTCACCGTCTTGATCATGAATAAAAAACGAATATTCGAAGGGTCTCGTAGACAGCGCTAGCCTCGGTCTAATGCGGGCCCATCGGCGTCGATCGGTACGCCGTATTTTTGTTTGGATAAGCGTATCGCCAGAGCTGATTTTACATGACTAACATTTGGCGCAGCGGTTAATTGCGAAGTTAGAAACTTATGATACGTATCCCAATCATGGGCGACGACTTTAAGTAGAAAGTCGGTTTCGCCCGCCAACATGTGGCACTCGCGCACTTCCGGCCAATCCGCGATGAGCGTTTCGAAGGCGACAAGATCGGATTCAGCCTGACTAGTTAGGCCAACCTGCGCAAAAACCATGACGCCAAATCCCAGAAGTTCCGGATCAACATCCGCGTGATAGCCGCGGATAAAGCCCGCTTCTTCGAGCGCTCTTACCCGACGCAAGCAAGGTGGTGCCGAGATACCCGCGCGGCGGGCCAATTCGACATTCGTAATTCTGCCGTTATCTTGCAGGTCGCGCAAAATTTTTCGATCGATCCGGTCGAGTTTCACGCGGCGCATAGGTGCTCCCCAAGAGGGTTAAACGAGTAATTATATTACAAGGATGCGGAGAGCACGCAAGTAGGTCGCATGCGGCTTGCCCCCGTTGTCGGCAATCGTCATATTCCGAGACCCTAAATAGACGAATCGTACACGAGAAAATGTCCGAAAAATCAGCTTGGGTCCTGACCGAAGGGATGGCCGGCATGGTGACGCAAGCCGTAGGGCTGGCGGAAGCCATCGGGCTGCCATTCCAGGCAAAGACAATATCCCTTCGCACGCCATGGCGCTGGCTGCCACCGCGATTTTGGCCAAACGGTGTCTTAGGATTAGATACCGCCGCGGACTCCTTGGCGCCGCCTTGGCCTGATCTCGTCATTTCCTGCGGCCGTAAATCGATCGGCCCCGCTTTGGCGATCAAACGACGGAGCGGTGGGCGAACTTTCGCCGTTCATATTCAGAATCCACACCTACCGTTACGGTCATTCGATTTAATCGTCGCGGCAACCCATGACCGGCTTACCGGCGACAACGTAATCGTGACGAGAGGCGCCTTACATCGTGTCACGAAATCAAGGCTCGAGGTCGAGGGTGCGGAGCATGCAGGCACGCTTTCCGGCCTGCCAAGGCCTTTGACCGCGGTTCTCGTCGGCGGCCCCAATCGGGTATTTCGCATGACCCCGGCAATTGTTCACGATTTTGCCGCGAAACTTTCGAAGTTTGTCAACGAGACGAGCGGAACGCTTGCGGTTACGCCTTCGCGGCGAACCGGAACCGAAAACGTTGCGGCGCTGAGGGCGGGCCTAAAGGATACCGCTTCGGTGATTTGGGATGGCAAGGGCAAGAATCCCTATTTTGGATATCTCGCATTGGCGGATCAAATAATCGTCACCTGCGATTCCGTCAGCATGGTGTCGGAAGCCTGCGCGACGGGCAAACCGGTTTACGTTTTCGATTTACCAGGTGGCGGGGAGAAATTTCGCCGCTTCCACGACACACTTCGCGGTTCGGGCATTACGCGACCATTTCACGGAGGCATGGAAAATTGGCAATATGAGCCCTTCGACGACACTGCGGATGTAGCCATGGAAGTCCGCCGCCGCATGAACGACGCGGCGTTGCGCCACACTTGATCGATGGTATCGAGATTGCCAAGAATCCAGTGAGTCCCTATATCTTTTTTTTGCGCCGCGCAGCGGCGCCTAGTTAAAAACCGAGCGTGCTCAAGATCGCGCGGACCAGGTAGGGACATGGCTCTCAACATAGACACTTTTAGCAATGTGTCGGGCGGCTTCAGTTTTTTTAAGGCGATTGGCCATCCTCTCGCGGCACCCAAGGTAAATGCGCTTTTGAATCGTTTCGAGGGTTCGGTCGCCATTTATGATCCGAGCGGTTACGCGACGGCATTCGCATCCTTGCATGACATGACGTCGTTGGAATGCGCCGGTGTGTTCGTGCAGGATCTCGATGCAATTGGTGATACGGTACTGGGTCAACGAACCCAACCCGTTACGGCGATCACCGATTGCGACGCCCACGCCGTTTTGGTTCTCGCCTTCGATGCCGAACGGCTGATTGCTCATATCCAGCATCTTGTTCCAGGTTCAATGGAAGTCGTTAGCCTTGACGCCGTACGGCTTGATGACACCATGCTCACCAATCCGCAACGCTACTTAGATCCTATTAATTTCGCGACCAATTTCGCGTTTTTCCGCGATACCGGCGAACATCATACCCGCCTCGTCACGGCAAATTATTGGGCTGGTTACGGCGCGCGTGATACCCGTATTTGGCTTCGTTTATTCGACGCCGCGGGCCAGCCAATGGCGGATTGGACCGAAGATCTTCCATCGACCATGGGCACGGTGACATTCGACAGCCGAGAAATTCGAACGCGCTTCGGTCTTCCTGAATTCGCGGGTCAAATTTTCCTCCACGTTATCAACGGGGCGGGCCATGACGTGGTGAAGTACGCCCTCGACACGTACGGCCAATCCGACACCATCCTATCGTGCACGCACGACGCCAATGCATGGCCGGCCGACCTTTACGCGGGACTGCCGGCACCGGGGGAGGGTGAAGAGGTAATCTTGTGGGTTCAGAACAGTCACCCCAGCCCAATTCCGGCGGGATCGCTCAAGCTGAACCAAATGGGTCAAGATTGCTTCGCCGCGCTGGACCAGGCGATACCACCGTTCGGCTCCTATCCACTGGATGTGGGACACCTATTGCCCAAATTACGCTGGCCCGCGCAAATCGAAATTCACGCGGGAAAACATTTCGTCCGGCCGCGTTACGAGGTCATTTCGCGTACGGGACGGCAACGCATTTCCCATCCGAACGTACAGCGAACGGACCTCGTTCCCGATCCTGGAATTCCCGAAATCGGCAACTTGATGGGCAAGGGATACTTGTTGCCCGCACCAATTCTACCAATAGACCGATTCCGTACCGTGGTACTGCCAACACCGATGTCCACGGTTCAGGAAACACTGCCGGTCGCGGCGGTTGTCTATGATTCAGACGGACGCACCGTAGCACGTCACGCCTTCGGCAACTTGCCTCGCGATCATTGTTCGGCCCTTGAAATAGACCGGCTGGTCGGTGATACGACCGGCGCGGCACTGCCAGGGGGCTACGGACATGTCGAACTGGTGTACGATTTTACCCAAGGCGGTGCAGCGGATGGATGGATGCACGGACTGTTCCGGTACGAAGACCGTGAAAACGGACATGGCGCCGATACGAGCTTTGGCGCGCATATTTTCAACACCACCTTGACGTACCGAAACGAACCCCAGTCCTATTCGGGCCCCGCGCCAGGCCTCAGCACCCGACTTTTTTTGCGTCTCGGCAGGGCGCCATTGGAAACGCAATGTCATCTAATTTATCCAGCCTCAACGTCCTGGCATGATCGTTCCGATACACATCTGATATTATTCGACGGTTCTGGAACGGAAATAACTGACCATAAAGTAGAAATACCTTGTGGTGGCTCTCTATATTGGTGTTATGGTGATTTGTTCGATGAGGCGGAAAAGCGCGCGGCCGGCGACGACGGGTATGTGCTCATTCGCGATCACACCTGCCGTCTGTTCGGATACCACGGGCTTTTGCATGGAAGCGCAAGTTTCAGCCTCGATCACATGTTCGGATTTTAATCACCTTCAGTAACTCGACGCGACGATCCAACAGGCGACGTAAATTTAATTGATCTCTATAGTGCAGGGCAATGGACTGGGACAGACTTCGCATATTTCATGATGTCGCCGACGCGGGCAGTTTCACCCATGCCGGCGCGACGCTTAATCTGAGTCAATCCGCGGTTAGCCGGCAAATTAGCGCCTTGGAAGACAGTCTCAGCATTAAGCTGTTTCACCGTCATGCCCGGGGATTAATGCTGACCGAACAAGGTGAACTGCTCTATCAAACCGTCAAGGATGTTTTTCACAAACTGGCGATGGTCGAATCGCAATTGAGCGAAACGCGGGAAAACCCCTCCGGTCCCCTCAAAGTAACGACAACGGTTTCCTTCGGTTCGACCTGGCTCACGCCACGCGTCAAGGAATTCATCGAAACATATCCGGAAGTTGACTTCAGTTTGATATTGACCGACGCGGAACTCGACCTCGGCATGCGTCAGGCCGATATTGGCATTCGTTTAACGCCACCGCGGCAGCCCGACCTCATTCAGCGTCATTTGCTAGCGCTAAGTACGCATATCTACGGTTCGCGGCAATATCTCGAAGCCCATGGCATTCCGAATTCCGCGAATGAGTTGAATGACCACAAGTTGGTTGTCTACGGGCATGATGTTCCGCCACCCGTACCGTCGGTCAACTGGTTACTCGACGTCGGCGCCGATTCGGGTAAACCACGGCGACCCGTACTACGCGTAAACAACATTTATGGTATCTATCGCGCGGTACGTAGTGGTCTTGGGCTGGCCAGCCTACCGGATTACATGATACCCGATGATGTTAATCTCGTAAAAGTATTGCCAGACCTCGCGGGGCCTTCGATACAGGCTTATTTTGTCTATCCGGAAGAGTTAAGGCATTCGAAAAGAATTGGAGTCTTTCGGGATTTTCTTTTGCAAAAAGTCGCTGAATCAAAGCGGTAAAAGATTTTCTGGAACAAATCCTGGTTATGCAAATTCCGCATGGCTGAATTGTTAAATTCCCAATAGCGCATCCAAGTACAAAACCTTATCTATGGTACACCTCGTTGTTGCGATGCAACAACACACGCTTCTGCTTTCAGGCTGCTTAGCTTGGATTTAAGGATCGCTAGATTCTTCGTCTCCCAGACGTGAAGCCTCCCTGTTCAAACTCCCGGTAACTCTCTGAGTTACCGGGTTTTTTCTCATAGAACCGCGAACCGGCTCACTGCATTACGTGTAATTTTTGGGATTCGATTAAGTCAAAATCGATCTGAGCGCCGAGACCCGGTGCCAAAGGCGCATGCACAAGCCCCTCCGAATCGACCACGATATCTTCCACCAAACCATATTTCTGGGCGCCATCTGGCAAGAGAACTTCGAAGAACTCACAATTGGTGATTGCCAAGGATACATGTAAATTCGCGACATTGTTTAGCGAGTTACCACCATGGTGAATTTCGAAATTCATGCCGAATGCTTCGGCAAGGTGCGCCGCCTTTATGCACGCCGTGATCCCACCTTTTACCGCAACGTCGCCTCTAAGGTAGTCGGTCGCTTGTTGCATTATCCACGGTGCATAGCCGAGAAAACCACCCGGAGAGTATTCCGTCGCCAGGATTGGGATACTGAGCAGGTTTCGCAATTTCACGTAATTGTACAAATCTTGTTCCGCGAGCGGATCCTCGTACCAATAGTAGTTTAACGACTCGATCGCGCGGCCGACGCGCATGGCTTCCGGAAAATCATACGCCCATGTCGAATCGAGCATCAGCGTATAATCGTCACCGACCGCCTCGCGCACTGCCTGACATACCGCGATATCTGTTTTCCATTGTGTTGGAGGGTGAATTTTGTATGCCGCCCAGCCCGCCGCCTGAAATTCCAGCGCCTGTTCGACATAGGCGTTGACCGTCGAAAACGTCGGCGAACTGGCATAGGCCGGCAATTGATCCCGGGCGCTACCAAGCAATTGATGAATCGGTAAACCGGCAATTTTCCCACCAATATCCCATAGCGCAACATCCATGGCGCCTATAGCACGCAAGGTCGTGGCGCGAGAGCGTTTATGCATCTCGCGATTTAGCCGCTCCCGGTCAAGCGGGTTTTGGCCCATCAATTGCGGTTTTAGGTGATCGATCAACGAATGCGCATCGAGATGTCCGCCACGGCTCGACGCGCCAAGAAAGGCGTGCCCCTCGACCCCGTCATCGGTGCGAATCGTCACCAAACCAAGCTGGCTTTGACCCGAAAACTTTCCCGTGTGCTGGCCATACTGCGTTGCAGGTATACCGTCCCAGGAAAACAAGGTGAGTGTAATATCGTCGATTTTCATATTTTCAACCTTCGTTCCGATGGTTTCATACCGACCGCGAAAACACGATGGCGGTGCTCCGGTCGGCCGGTTCGAGAACAGCAAATCATAATTGATCGTCCCGGTCCAACCGTTCAAAACGCCGCGCGGCCCTTGGAAACTACAGCCACGATACCAAGATTGTCCCCGCGGACCGACACTGGTATAGAGGCATCGCGGGCCCGTAGTTCAGTTGGTTAGAACGAACCGCTCATAACGGTTATGTCGCAGGTTCGAGTCCTGCCGGGCCCACCAAAGATCGTTTATCATTGGCCGTAATCTTCAGCTATACCACGTACCCTTGCCGACCCCGTGTTGCGTTAGGTGATTAGCCGCCGCCAGGGCTTTGAGGTGCTTTTTAATCGTATTCCTGTTCGTGCCGGTGATCTTGACGACTTGCCCGATCGTGATTTTCCCATGCTCCTTAGCGAGCGTCAGAATTTGAGCGGAAAGTTCGGAGAGCATATCCATCACGATGCGTTCGTGTTCGATCTTCCGTTCAAGGTTTCTTTTCTGCTGCTGAAGAGCTCGCAGGAAATAGGCAATCCAAGGGTGCCATGCCGGTGCGTCACTGCGGATGGAGCCTTGTGTCCTCCGCAAGGCGATGTAGTAGTCCTCCCTGCTTTGCTCGATGACGTGCTCGAGAGAAGCATAGGACATGTAGGCGTAGCCGCCACGGAGCAGCAACAGGGTCGTCAAGATGCGCGACAGTCTGCCGTTACCGTCCTGAAACGGATGGATCTCAAGAAAAACGACGATGAAGATCGCAATAACAAGAAGCGGATGAAGCTCGTTTTCCTCAAGCGCGGTTTTTGTCCATTGGACAAGCTCGGACATTAGCCGAGGGGTATCGAACGGCGTCGCCGTCTCGAACACAATACCGATCTCATTTCCACCGGCATCGAACGCGCTGACATTGTTGGGGTTGGTTTTGTATTCGCCCCGATGTCGCACGTCCTTGGGGCTATAGACGAGAAGGTCGCGGTGTAACTGTTTGATGTGGTTTTCGGTGATGTCGATCGCGGCGGCATTGGCAAAAACCGTCTCCATAACTTCCGCATAGCCGGCGACTTCCTGTTCGTCCCGCGTATCGAATTTCTTGATTTCGAGGTTTGAAAGAAGTTGCTCGACCTCCCTGTCGGAGAGCTTACTGCCTTCGATCCGCGTGGAAGAGCCAACGCTCTCGATTGTAGCAACCCGGCGCAGCGCGGATAGCCGGTCCGGAGCCAACCTTCCAAGCGCTCTCCAGGCGCCCTTAAACTCATCCAATTCAGCGATGAGGGACAGGATTTCGGGAGTGATCGTTAGCGAATCAATATTAAAGTTCATACCCATAAAATTACCCATATTTACCCATAAATGCAACAATGGCAGCGAAAGGTCCAAAATTTACCCATAAACATCCATAAGGAGCCTTGGCCATCCGGGCATGCTCTACGGCTAAAGCCGCTGAAGTAGTCGTCTTAGCCATTCAGATAACGATCACTGCTGCGGGCGTTATTCATTAAACGGCTTTGGGGCTTTGCCCCCCGCACGCGCAGGGCATCCAAACGTTTCCCTAACAAGCCGGTGGCGAAGACCGTGTTCGATTGAGTGGGAGAGATCGCACCAACCGTACTCTACCGCTGTGATGCCCTTGTCCGGGCGGTAGTGTGTGGGACGTGACCAATGCTTTCGATTTTGGCGAGAACGCGCTTTCGCATCACGGAGCCTACATCATTCTGCCGATTCAAAACTCACGATATCGTCGACATCGAAACACAGGTTTAGCGTGCCACATCGAATAGGGCCGGCTGCCTTGTATGCTAATCCTGTAAGCGCTTACAACAGTGCGTAGGATATCGAGATTCTGATTTAAAATTTCGGGGAATCGCAATCATCGAAATTTGGCCTCCAAATCACACGAAATTGGTTAGACTGAATTTCGCGATTAGGAGAAGAAGGGGAGGCGAAACGTCATGGCGACCGAATTTTTAAAGCAGGCGGTGAAAACATCCGCCACCGGTGAAGACGAAACCCGGAAAATCGTCGCGGATATGCTGGCGGAAATCGAACGCAACGGCGAGGACGCGGCGCGTACCTATGGCGAAAACCTCGACGGCTGGGATGGCGATATCGAAGTCGGTTCCGACGCCATCGCCGACGCCGCCAAGCAAGTTCCCGACCAGCTCAAGGACGATCTAAAATTTGCCTATGACCGGGTCCGCGGTTTCGCCGAACGGCAACGGGCAAGCATTGGCGAATTCGAGGCCGAGCTGTCGCCGGGCCTGTGGGCAGGGCAACGCCTGATCCCCGTACAGACCGCCGGCTGTTACGTCCCCGGCGGCCGATACGCCCACGTCGCCTCCGCCATCATGAGCATCACGACGGCCAAGGTCGCCGGCGTCGAAAACGTTATTACCTGTTCCGCGCCGAGCCAGAAACACGGTGGCATTCATCCCGCGATCCTGTACACGATGGATTTATGCGGGGCGGACCAAATTCTCGCACTGGGTGGCGTTCAAGGCATCGCGGCGATGGCATTCGGCCTGTTCACGGGGAATGAGGCGAATATTCTGGTTGGCCCCGGCAACCGCTTCGTCGCCGAAGCCAAGCGCCTGTTGTTCGGCCGCGTTGGCATCGACCTGTTCGCCGGCCCGACGGAAATCCTGATCATCGCGGACGGCACGGCCGACCCCGATATTGTCGCCAACGATTTAGTCGGCCAGGCTGAACACGGACCGGATTCGCCGGCTTGGCTGATCTCCACGAACCGGAAACTGGCGGAAGATACGATGGCCCGGATGCCGGGATTAATAGCGGCACTGCCGGAAGTTCAGCGTACTGCCGCCGAAGCCGCGTGGCGGGATTATGGCGAGGTCATATTGTGCGATACCAACGAGGAGGCCGCGGCGGAAAGCGATCGATATGCGCCGGAGCACCTTGAGCTGCAAACAAACGACGACACATGGTTTGTCGAGCGGCTCACGAATTACGGATCCTTGTTCGTCGGCGAAGAGACAACCGTCGCGTTCGGCGATAAATGTTCCGGCACCAACCACATCTTGCCGACCAAGGGCGCTGGCCACTACACGGGCGGGCTCTCGGTACACAAATTCATCAAGATCGTCACAACGCAACGTATGACGCAGGAAGCCAATGAGGACGTGGCCGCCGTAACCGCCCGGATCTCACGGCTGGAAGGCATGGAAGGCCACGCCCGCACCGGTGACGTCCGCCTCGCGAAGTATTTTCCGGGGAGGAACTTCAACCTTTCGCCATAGGAGAACCGTGTGTCATGCTGTTCGCTCGTTGAATGGGAAGAACTCACGGCGGACACGGCATGGCGACGCACACACAGCGCTATCGTTTGGGCTTCGATATCGGTGGCACGTTCACGGATTTCGTTCTGGTCGACGTCACGGAAAGCCGCCTCCATCTTCACAAGTGCCTGACCACACCGGACGACCCATCGATTGGCGCGTTAAGCGGTATGACCGAACTGTTGACGCGCGTCGCGATTCCCCTCGCGGCGGTCGGTCATATCGTCCACGGCACCACCTTGGTCACCAATGCGATCATCGAGCGGCGCGGGTGTCAGGTTGGGTTTCTGACGACGAAGGGTTTCCGCGATACGCTCGAAATGGGGACCGAGCAGCGCTACGACATTCACGACCTCTTCCTGCAATTCCCAGCACCACTCGTTTCCCGCCGGCATATTCGCGAAATAGACGAACGCGTCGCTTTCGACGGAACGGTCTTAACCCCCTTAAGCGACGATCAGGTGCTTGCC
>JAJFJC010000254.1 GCA_021774385.1 Alphaproteobacteria bacterium | reverse complement strand
GAGTACCGACGCCGCATTTCTAAGAAATGCGCTCATCGCCAAGGCGAACGGGTTAGCCAACACTAAAATTGCATACAAGCCCGCATTCGATGAGCTTGTAGTCGCGATAGATAACATAATTAGCGGTGTTCCCGCCGCTTTGAAAGACGCGCCACGCCCGGTACTCCTCAACGATGCCAAGGAATTTTTGACAACGCATACCGAAGCCTTCTTCAGTGGCATAAGCACAGACACCGGAACCAATGTTTTCACCCAGATAGGCACACATTTATCGGGTTTGGTCGGTGACCTAAAAACCAAACTGACGACGCGTTACCACGAAGCACAAAAATTAACCGGCCCCGCCGCAACGGCCAAAGGCAATGCCGATAGCGCGCATACTGAAGCAAAAACTGCTTTGAATACCTACAACGCCCAACAATCGGTGATCATGAAACGCGCTGCGAGTGAAAATGTCGGCGGCGATTATCCATCCTTCAAACGGGTCGCTCTAAGTGTCTTGAAGGACGCCGAAGATGAAAAAAATCCTCCGCCCAGCGCAACGCTTAAAACGGCACTTGGCACCACGAGGACAGTGGTGGGTCAGATAACACCGCCGAAACAAAACAACGCCACGGACCTGGCACTGCACAAACCGCGAAAGACCAAGGTCGAAGTGCTGGACCAAATGATTGCACTGTTGCGCTATGAATTGCTGGAGGAAATTCGGCAAAATGGCGAAAAATCGAAACAAGCCATGAACCTCAGCAGTTCGCTGGTTCAGGCCTATGAACAGCGCGCCGGCATGGCCTACATCCGGCCGGCGGGCGCCTATCTGCGCAGCAGTCTGCTCGCGACGACCCTGCAAAACGATCCGGGGCTGAACTGGCAGAACTTGCTGAGCGGGCACGCGCGCCGTACCGCGCCGATATTTGGGGAAATTTACAATCAGTTGTCGACCGACCAGGAAGCCGCCCGCATCAATGCCGAAACCGACAAGCAATTCTGGCAGACTATCAATCAGGTCCGGGTCGCGGGTGCCGGCACGACCAATTATGTCATGGCCAAGGACGATGTCGGTAACTGGTATGTGAAGTCGTATTCCGCCGATCCGGAACCGATCATCAAGTCGGCGAAAAGCCTGGCCATGTTCGGATTGGGTGGGCAGTTCGACACGAACTTCCTAGCCGACACGCCGGATGGGGCGGACGGCGCGCAAGCCGCCGCGGCGGCGCAAAGCACGTCGCCCGCTCAGACATCGGCGCTTGCCAAGCTTCTGGAAAAACACAGCGACACTTATATCGATGCGACCAAGAAGGATTACGACGATTTACAAGAACTAGTCGATGACCCCGCGAAGTCCAGCATCGTTACGACCATAGAAACCGGTTGGGCGGGGAACGCCGATACGAAACCCGAGGCACGCCTTAATCACCTCAAGGACAGCTTGAGCGCGGCGGCGGCGGAAGCCTTGGGCGAGGCGAAGAAGAAGCTGGAAAAGAAAAGCGCGGACATCACGACGGACGAGCAAGCGGCGGCGATTATCGATGCGTTGGACGACGTAAAATCGATGTTCGGCACGCTGTCGCAAAAAATTAAGGCGCAGCCGATCGTCACCGACGCGACTGCCGAATTGGCGAAGAAAACGGCGGCCAAGAAAAGTACGGAGACGGCGCTCAGCGAGGGCGAAGCCGAGCTCACCAAACGCGAAGCAAAATTAAATGCGGAGATCGCGAAGAAGCCCAAGCCGGATGACCCGCCAACCAGCGGAGAAAAGCTGGCAAAAACAGCAAGAGACCAACAAGCTACAGACAATAAGGCACTGAAAAGTGCCGTCACAACCGCAACCGCCGCCGAAGCAAAGGCGAAATCGGATTTGGAAAGCGCCAAGCGCGCGCCCGGCGCCGCACTGACGGAAGCCGCGCGGGTTCTTCGCAATACGATTAAGTCGTATGCCGACCGGCGTCTTACCGCCGTGAAGGCGTACGAAGAAGCCATTGCCTTCATTGGCGACGCGAACACCACGAAAGCCGAAGCGAAATAACCTCAAATCTAAGCATCACGCGGCCAAACGGCATGCACGGCCTTAGCCAGTGCCTCGTTCGTATCGAAATTCTTTTCCACGGATCGTTTAAGGCATTCTCGCGCTTGTCGGGCTCGTGATTGTTTAGGACGTTCAATTCCTAAAAATTAAATATCATGCCGCACACTGGTACCGAGCCAGGGGCATTAGGGTCTATAGTCGTTCAAGTCGATGTCCGGCTTCAACCTCGTGCCCATAACTTGGCACGGATAATCCCAAAGGGCACGCCATGTGGCGCTATCACAACCCCGTCCGTATTCATTTCGGTACCGGCGCGTTCGACCAGGTTGCCGGCCTGATCGCGGGACGCCGTTACGCCACGGTCAGCTATGACGCGCCTTATTTCGAATCACTGACCAGGCGGCTTTGCGCGGCGGCGGGTCCCGCCGTCCTACGTATAGACAACATCACGCCGAACCCCGACTTCACGATGCTAGGCGCCGCCTGCGCCCGCCTGGCCGAAACGCGGGAAGCACCGGAAGTGATCGTCGCCATTGGCGGCGGTTCGGTTATCGACGCGGCCAAGGTGTTGGCGGTTGGCGGCAAGGGGTTCCATGCCGTCCGCGCCCACCTGGAAACGGGCGGCAGATCGCGCTCGCTGCCGGGCCGGGCCGTACCGCTCATCATCGTCCCGACGACCGCCGGCACCGGTAGCGAGGTCACCAGCTGGGCGACCGTCTGGGACACCGAGGCGGCGAAGAAATATTCGCTCGCCCGCGAAGACCTGTACCCTACCGACGCCATCGTCGATCCCGCCTTGATGCTATCGCTGCCGCGCGATCACACGATCAGCACCGGGCTCGACGCCCTGTCACACGCGTTGGAAAGCCTTTGGAACGTCAACGCCAATCCGGTATCGACAAATTTCGCCATTTCCGCCGCGCGCGGGGTTTTGAGGCATTTGGGTCCTCTCCTCGCGGATGCTGCTGACATCACGCAGCGCGGCCACATGGCCCAGGCCGCGACCCTGGCCGGGCTGGCCTTTTCCAATACGAAGACCGCATTGGCGCATTCGCTGTCTTATCCCGCCACGCTGCATCACGGCATCCCGCACGGCATCGCCTGTTCCTTCACCTTGCCAGCCGTGATGCAAAGCGCCATCGGTGCGAATCCGGCCTGCGACGAAGCGCTCCGTCAAATCTTCGGGGACGACCTTGCGACCGGTGTCCGCAATCTGAGTGCGTTTTTGGACGGACTCGGAATCGCCACCGATCACAACGGACACGGTATTGGAGATCGGGAATGGTGGGGCTGGCTCGATGAAGCCCTAGACGGCGAGCGCGGCCAGAACTTCATCGCACCGCGCGAACGGGTGTATGAAATATTTGGCGGTGGGGCTGGCTAATCCGGTTTGCGGAAGAGCCCTTGCACGTAGCCAACGCGGTCTTCCATCAGATTGCGCTTGGTATTCGCTCGTTTTTCCGGGGTACCGGGGCCAAGCACCAAGTGGATGCCGAGCGGTGGCGGGCCGTCCGGTTTCGATGCGCCCGAGGCATTGCGGGCGGCGCTTTTCCTATCGCCTTCCGCGTAGGAAACGCGGTGCGCGTCGCTGGCGTCCCGCCAGGAAAGTTCCTCGAATCCAGCACCGGCGATCATTGCCCGCAGATCGCCGGGCATGGCGAGGAAACTTTGACCGGGTTCGCTGGCCCAGGGCACCGGTGTGTGGATAGGACCGCCAGGCCCGGCAACGATGTCCTGAAAGACCAAGCGGCCGCCTGGCCTCAAGACGCGCGCCATCTCTCGATACAAAGCCGGCTTGTCGGCGATATTCATCTGCATCTGTATCGTCCAGACAAGATCGAACGACGCGTTTTCAAAGGGCATATCCAGGGCACTGCCAACCTGGAATGAAACCTGATCCTGGAGATCGACCAGTTCGGTAAGCTTGGTTGCCGCATCGCAGAAAGCCGGCGTCAAATCGATACCGGTCACGCGGCAGCCGAAAGTGCGGGCAATATAGCGCGCCGGCCCACCGATACCGCTCCCGACATCGAGAACATTGAGTTCCGGCGTAAAACTCACCAGATCGGCAACCTCGACGGTCGCCTCGCGCCCCCGCGTATGCACCTCATCGATGGCGGAAAGATCATCGATGGTGAGCGCATGGAGGTCCTTTCCCGCATCCCGAAGCGCTTGCCTAATGGAATCGAACAGCTCGTTCTGTTCATAATGCGCCGCGACCGAGGATGTATGAGTTTCCATGCCGTCCTAGCCCGCGCGCCTTGCTTGCCAATCATCGAGAATTTGGCGCGCGCCATTTGTCGCCGGGTCCATGCTTTCGTCGTGCCCTGACAGTTTCGCCGTCAGTTCGATGACATAGCCGTTGGGGTCGCGGAAATAGATCGACTCGATGAATTTGTGATCGGCAACACCACGCGTCTCGATTTCTTTATCCTTACCCCGCTGAAACATTTCCGCGAGCGTTTTACGGTCAACTTCAAGGGCTATATGCAGATCGTAATCATGCTGCTTCTTAAACTCGAAATCCCGGTCCGGGGCTTCGAAGAATGCCAGATAGGAGCCGTTGCCCATTTCATAGAATGTGTGCAGCACATCGGTTTCGCGGCCGGTCTTGGTTTCGCAAATATCGAGCGCACCGGCCAGCCGCAAGCCGAGGAAATCCTCATAGAATTTCCGCGTCTCCTCGGAATCGCGGCAACGATAGGCGTTGTGGTGCAGTCCCTTGATCATGCCACTCCCTCCTTACCTGGCAACGGCTAACCAGTGACCGTGACGCGCGGGACGCCACCTTGCACCTTGCCGATCACGCTGGCATCAGGGAAGCCCGCTTCCTTGAATATACCGACGATCTTGTCCGTCGATTCCGGCGAACAGGTCAGCATCAAGCCGCCGCTGGTCTGTGGATCGGTCAACAGGTTCTTGCGCCAATCCGGCAATCCGTCGGGCAAGGTCGCGTCATGGCCGAAGCTTTCCCAGTTCCGGCCCGCCGCCCCTGTGTTGTAGCCGCGTTCGGCATAGTCGAGGGCGGCTGGCAGAATTGGCAGCGCGTTCCAATCGACCGTCGCGGATAGACCTGAGCCTTTACAGATTTCCAGCAGGTGCCCGATCAACCCGAAACCGGTCACGTCGGTCAGCGCATGAACGTCGGGAAGTTTCGCCAGCTCCGCCCCGACCGAATTCAGCTTGGTCGCGGTTTCCACCATTTGGCGGTAGCCCTCGGCATCGAGCTCGTCCTTGTTCATCGCGGCACCGAGTATGCCGACACCGAGCGCCTTGCTGAGCACCAGATCGTCGCCCTCTTGGGCCTCGCAATTGCGCTTAATCCGGTCCGGGTGGACCAGCCCAACGACGGCAAGGCCGTAGATCGGTTCGACCGAGTCGATCGTGTGTCCGCCAGCCACCGGCACGCCCGCATCGGCGCAGACCTGGGCGCCGCCGGCGAGAATTTTCTGCACCATGTCCGCCGGCATCTGATTCATCGGCATGGCTGCAATCGCAAGCGCCATGATCGGCGTACCGCCAACCGCATAAACATCGGACAAGGCGTTGGTCGCCGCGATCCGTCCGTAGTCGTAGGGGTCGTCGACGATCGGCATGAAGAAGTCCGTGGTCGCGACCACGGCCAGCTCGTCAATGATCTTAAACACGGCGGCATCGTCGCCGGTTTCATGGCCGATCAAAAGTCCTGGATTGACCGCTTGCGGCGGCAGTTTGGCGAGGATGTCATTAAGCACCGACGGTGCTACTTTACAGCCTCAGCCACCACCATGCGAAAGCGTGGTTAGGCGCGGAACTTCCATATCCATAATTCTTTTCCTTGTGCTTGCGCGCCCCAAACGGGGCGACATCGATGTTCGCGTTACTTCAACGCCCTCTTCCACCGCATCCTATGCTACTGTCTAACGAACGCAACATTGATCACGGTGCCGGTTTAACATCGTATGGAGGATCGCGGGTTTCAAGAATTGGCGCCGGAAATTTCAGGGGAGATAGCATGCCAACATATATTAGCCTGATGAATTACACGGACCAGGGCCTTCGCAGCATCAAGAAGTCGACCAGCCGCGTGGACGAAGCGCGTCATATGGCCGAAGAGCTGGGCGGTAAGATCGATCAAATCTTTTTGACAATGGGCAACTACGATATCGTCGCGATTACCGAGTTTCCCGACGCCGCGACGGCTTCCACCTTCATGCTGCGGATCGGGGCGCTTGGCAACGTCAAGGCGACGACGTTGCGGGCCTTCAACGAAGACGCCTACCGTATGATCGTGGGTGCGGTATAGGCTGACGAAATCACATCAAGGACAGGGACACGATGACCGAACCGACCGAACCGCTCGTAATAATCGAGCGGCAAAACAATGCCGCGGTCCTAACGCTGAACCGCCCGGCGAAGAAGAACGCGATGAGCGACGCGCTTTTGGAACAACTCATCGCGGCCGTACGCGAAGCGAATTCCGACGATGAAGTCCGCGCGATTGTCATCCGGGGCGCCGGCAGTTGCTTCACCTCCGGGCGCGATACCTCGCAATTCGAAAAAGCGGCGTTACTGCAGGACATGTCAGTGGACGCCGCGGTGGATATCTTCCTCGAAGCCCTCACCCTGCTCATCGAATCGCCGAAGCCGACCATCGCATCGATACACGGCATGGCGCTCGGCGGCGGTCAGGCGATGTCATTGGCGTGCGATTTCGTCGTCGCAGAACGGGATGCCAAATTCGGCAATGTCGAAATGGCCTACGGGTTTCCGGCGGCGATGAATATCGCGCTTCTGACGCGGCAGGCCGGTCGGCGCATCGGTCTGGAAATCGCGATGACGGGCGACCTGTATACAGCCGAGCAGTATCACGGTTTCGGTCTGATCAACCGGCTTGCGGAACCCGGTGAGTTGGCGACCGTCACCGGCGACTTCGCCGCGACCCTGACGGACCGTGCGCCCTGGGCCATCAAGCGCACCAAATCAACCTACCGGCTGGCCGAGGACATGGCGCTGCATGGCGCGCTGAATTTCGGCAATCAACTAAATCAGCTGTTGCGTCTCAACGGGCAAATCGCGCCGGTTCACAGTCACAATGCAGATGTCAAAAGCGGGCTAACAGACAACATATCCGGCAAAGACTGAGTATTGATCATGAGTACGAGAAGTGAAGACAGTGCTAAACCGGGCGCCTTCGACGGCGTACGTGTCGTCGAATTCGCGGCGCTGATCGCGGGCCCATCCTGCGGCAAATATCTCGCTGATCACGGCGCGGACGTCATCAAGGTCGAGCGCTATCCGCTTGGCGATATTTCCCGGCACTCCAATAGAACCGGATGCCCTCGGAGTCCCATGTTCGTGCAACACAATGCCGGCAAAAGAAGCCTATGCGTCGACATCAAACAACCGGAAGGCATGGCGATCGTCCGTGATCTGATCACCAAGGCCGACGTGGTGATCGAGGCCTTCACGCCCGGCGTCATGGCGCGGCTGGGGTTGGGGTACGAGGATCTGAAGGTCCTCAACCCATCGATCATACTGTGTTCGGTTAGTGGTTTCGGCCAAACGGGACCAAATGCCAACCGTCCCGGATACGCCCATATCAGCCATTCCATGACCGGATGGCTCGGCATGCAGTTCCTACACCGCGATCCACCGGAGCCCCCACGCGGCCCCGGCATCGCGATCGCGGATACCACCACCGGCCTTACCGCATTTGGCGCGGTCGCGACGGCGCTCTACCGCAAGGCAATGACCGGTGAAGGCGACCATATCGATATCGCCCTCTTCGATAGCCTGTATGGTTCCAACGATTCAAGTCTACAGACCTATTTGATGAATGAAGAGATCGACGTTTGGTACCACCCGGTATACGCCACGAAAGACGGCTACCTCACCACGCTGGTCGGTCCCGACCATCGCTCCTGGCGCAACACCTGCGTGGCGATGGGGCGCCCGGAATTAGCCGATGATCCCCGTTTCAGCGATGAAGCCCAGTTGAGCGCCAACCGGGAAGAAGCAACCGAGATCATGACCAACTGGCTCTCTTCGATAACGTCGGATGAAGCGGAGCGATTGCTAACCGAACAACATGTCGCCAGCGGTATCGTCAACACCATCGAAAAGGCGGCGCGGCAGCCGCAGGTCACGGCGCGGGGCCTAACCGTGACGGTCGATGACCCGTTACTCGGTCCGACCGAACAGATCAATTCCGCCTTTCGCTACACGAATAGCCGTTCGGGCGTCGTTGGCCCCGCACCCTTGCTGGGCGAGCACAACGACGAAATTCTTCGAGACGAACTTCAGTACGACACCGATACAATCGAATCCCTGAAAGCCGGCGCCATCGTAAGCGTTTGGAGAACCCGCCCTATTTGGAAGCGATTTTTTCTGCGAATGTTTTCGC
>JAJFJC010000253.1 GCA_021774385.1 Alphaproteobacteria bacterium | reverse complement strand
TTTATAGCCGCGCAAATCGTCGAAGGTTTAGAGCACTAGGGTTGTTGCAAGTTCGTATAAATTCAGTCGGGTGTGAACTGGTATTAATAATTTTCCTGCTGCAAAAGACGGCCCGTCAACGTAGCGTTTTGTAAACCGCGTCCGCCGCATCGAGGAAGCGTTCATCCTGACCCAGATGCCCTATGACCTGCAATCCGATTGGCAGGTTTTGCGGGCCCGTGAACAGTGGCAGATTGATCGCCGGTCCATACAGGCCGGTCCAGATGCGGTTGAAAGCGGGATCGCCGATCGTGGTTAAGTCGGCGGGCGCTTCGCCGGTCGCGCTCGGTGTGATCAACACGTCCCAGTCTTCGAGAGCGGCTGCGTAGCGCTTGCGATAATCACCCAAGGCGACTAGGCCGGCCTGGTATTCAGCGGCACTGACCTTCAGGCCGTTCGGTACGCGGTTGCCACGAAGGTTCTCGCTCAGCAGCTCGGGAAAATTAATCCATTCGTAGGACAAGGCCCGTGAATATTCATAGCCGGATACCGCATCAAACCCTTCCATCGCGGTATCGAAGCCATCCGGTAAATCGAAGTCGGACACAGTGGCCCCCGCGGCGGACAGGTCGCGTGCCGCGCCTTCGAGGCAGGCCTGTGTCGCTGCGTCGGCCAGGTGCCAATTCGGCGTGCGGCACATCCCGATGCGAAGGTCGCCGATCGCGGGCGCCTGGATTGGCCGGAGGGGCGCACCGGTCATAACGGCACGCAGCAGTGCCTGGTCGTCCATTGTCCGGCTCATCATGCCCAGCGTATCGACGCTGCGGGTATTGTCGTGCACGCCAAGCGGATTGTAGTCGCCATAGCTGGGCTTGTAGCCAATGCAGCCGCAGAAAGCGCCGGGCCGTACGATCGAACCGCCGGTCTGAGTCCCGAAGGCGGCCGGCACCATGAAATCGGCGACCGCCGCCGCGGAACCGCTCGACGAGCCGGCGGGCGAGTGCGCCGGGTTGTGCGGATTCTTGGTCTTGCCCGCATGCTGGGACGCAAACTCCGAAGTCACTGTCTTGCCCAGCGTCAGTCCGCCCGCACCCCGGACCAGCGAGACACAGGGCGCGTCCGCGCAGGGCTGGTTGTTGGCATGGATCGGCGAGCCGTGCCGCGTCGGCATGTCCTTGGTGTCGATGATATCCTTAACGCCCAACGGCACACCGTGGATCAAGCCCTTTGACGGAGTCGCGTCGATGGCCCGTGCGTCCGCAAGCGCCTTGCCGGGGTCGAGATACTCCCACGCGTCCACCATCGGCTCTCGTTCCGAGATGCGGTCGAGAAGGGCGCGCGTCACCGCTTCGCAGGAGGTTTCACCGGCGTCGATCTTGGCTGCGATGTCGGTGGCGGAGAGTTTCGTCAGATCCATGAGCATTGCCCCGTTGAATATTTGTTGAGCCTGGAATTTCCCTCATCCTCCCGCAAGGGAATCCCTCCTTCTCCCTTGGGGAGTGGGTTGGGCAGGGGGCAACTACGCGCCTCAATCGCCGAAATATACCCCATCCTTGAACACCACGGGCACGTGCTTGTTTTCCTTGGAGTCACCGACTAGCGGTTTGCCGTCGCGGCCGATACGGTCGTCCGTGGCCTGGCCCTGGAAATTCGGCGTTCCGACGCGCAGCATGACGAGACATTCGTCGGTGCTGGTGGCGTTGAAGCGGTACAGCATGCCCTTGGGCATCATGAAGCCTTGGTTCGCTTCGACGGATTGCGTTTCACCGTCGGGTCCATAGAAGAGCGCGCTGCCTTGCAGAATGACGAAGACATGGTCTTCATCCGGATGCGCGTGCAGTTCGTTCTCGCCGCCTGAAGCATAAACCTTGAGGCGCACCGATAGATCCTCGGTCGCCGCCAGCACCGTATCGGTACGGCCTTGCTCGAGCATCTGCGCCTTCATGCTGAAGAGCGTCGGTTTCGAGGTTTCAGTCGCGGCAATTTGGTCTTCGAGGATCGACTTCGAGGACAATGAAGGCCGGTTCATGGCTGTGGGGATTGCGTCATCCATGGGAAGTTCTCCAAGTAATTTATGTCTTTCTGACCTTCACTATGCACACGCGTGGCTATGCAAACAAAAACGAACTGTCCTATTGCGTTCGGATTCAGGGGGCTCCGCCCTCAGCCGCCTGCCGTCGCCAGCGCCTGGTCGAGGTCGGCGATGATATCGGCCTCGCTTTCGATACCGATCGATAACCGTACGACTTCCGCGCCGGCGCCGGCCGCCGAAAGCTGTTCCTCGGTGAGCTGGCGGTGCGTCGTGGAGGCGGGGTGAATGACGAGCGAGCGACTGTCACCGATATTGGCCAGATGACTGAATAGCTCGACCGACTCGACTAGCTTGACCCCGGCGTCGTAACCGCCCTTTAGACCCACGGTCATGACCGCCCCGGCGCCTTTCGGCAGATAGTGTTGGCCCAACTTATAATACTGATCGGTTTCCAGTCCGGCGTAGGAAACCCAGTCCACGGCCGAATGCCCTGAAAGATGTTTCGCAATCGCCAGGGCGTTGGCGCAATGCCGGTCCATGCGTAGCGGCAGGGTTTCGATGCCGAGCAGGGTCAAGAAAGCGTTCATCGGTGCTTGCGAGGCGCCGAGATCGCGCAAGCCAATAGCGTGACCGTAGATGGTGTAGGACAACTCGCCGAAGGTCTCCGCAAAGGTGAGGTCGTGATATTCCGGCGCCGGTTTCGACAGGCTCGGGAACTTGTCGTTTTGCATCCAGTTGAAACGTCCGGAATCGACGACGATACCGCCGACTGCCGTGCCATTACCGCTGAGAAATTTGGTCGTCGAATGCACGACGATATCGGCGCCGAAATCGAACGGGCGGCAGAGATAGGGCGTCGCCATCGTATTATCGACGATCAGGGGAATGCCGGCTTCGTTGGCGATGGCGGCAATGGCTTCCATATCCATGACCACGCCGCCCGGGTTGGCGAGGCTCTCGATGAAGATCGCGCGCGTCTTGTCGGTCAGGGCGCGACGAAAATTTTCCGGATCTTCGGTCTCGACGAACTTCGCGTTCCAGCCGAACTTTTTATAGCTATGGCCCATCTGGTTGATCGAACCGCCATAGAGCTTATTCGCGGCGACGATTTCGTCGCCTGGCTGCATCAACGGAAACAAGGCGAGAATTTGCGCCGCGTGACCGGATGCGGTCGCGGTACTGCCGAC
>JAJFJC010000252.1 GCA_021774385.1 Alphaproteobacteria bacterium | reverse complement strand
CGGGCGCTGTCGGCGGAGGTCAGCCCATCCAGAACGTCGCGCCGTACCGCGTCCACGTCCCTCTCCAGCGGGTCGCCGTAGCCACCGCCGCCGGCGCTTTGCAATATCACCGTGTCGCCGTCGTTGAGGGGGTGGCCGCCGACCTTGCCGGGGGAGGTGAAACGGTGTTCCGTGCCATCCGCGTTGATGACATAGCTGTCGACGGGCGCGGCGCTCTCGCCGCCGAGGATGCCGAAGGGGGGCATGATGGCGCCGTCGGAGAGCAGGGAGTATTTCGCGGTGCCGCGGTTCAGTTTCAGCGCGCGGCGCATGCCGAGGCCGCCACGGTGTTTGCCGGGACCGCCGGAATCCATGCCGAGCTGTGACCATTCGATATGCAGGGGGAAGCGGTTTTCCAGCACTTCCGTCGATTGCACGGTCGTGAGGTCGCCCCAATCGATGGCCGCCATGGCGCTGGGGCCGTCGGCTTCGAGGAAGCCGCCATTGCCGCCGCTGGCCCATTCGTAATGGACGAATTCGGCGTTCGTCGCGGGGTCGATGCCGCCGATTAAATTGTGGAAGGAGGTGCGGTGAATGTCGCCGGAGACGAGATCGGGGCAGGCGCGGGCGAGCGCGCCCAGCATCGTCGCGATGACCCTCTTGCGGATTTCGCCATGGCTGCCGGCGGGGGCGGGGTGCGCCACATTGACGATGGTGCCTTCGGGCGCGATCACCGTGACGGGGCGGAAGGAGCCATGATTGAGCGCATGATGCGGGTCCAAGGTGGACTTCAAGGTGATGAAAACCGAGGCGGCGGTCACGGCCAGTGTGGAGTTCACCGGCACCGGGACCTGCGGCGAGGCGCCGGTAAAATCCGCCGTCAATTCTTCGCCCTTGATGGTGAGGTCGAGCGGCAGGAGGAGCGGTTCGAACCCGTTCGGCCCGAAGGTTTCGAGATAGTCCTCGTAATAGTAACGGCCATCCGGCAAGGCGCGGATGTTTTCCCGCATGCGGGCTTCCGAACGCTCGAGGTTCAGTTTTACGCAATCGAGCAACAGGTCCATGCCGTAGCGGTCGGTGAGTTCCCGTAATCGCCGCTCGGCGGTGCGGCAGGCCGTGAGGCCGGAGTTGAAATCGCCAAGCCGCTCGTCGCGGACCCGCATATTGCTGAGCATGACCTCCATCAGCGGCGCGTTGATCTTGCCGCCCTCGACGATCTTGACCGGCGGAATACGCATGCCTTCCTGATAGATTTCCGTGGCGGTGCCCGACATCGACCCTGGCACCGCGCCGCCGACATCGGCCCAATGCTCCCGGACGGCGGGGAAGAAGACCAATTCGCCGTCGACGAAAATGGGGTAGATGATGGTGACGTCGTTGAGATGGGTACCGCCGCGATAGGGATCGTTCATCAGGATAACGTCGCCCGGCGCGAGATTGTCGCCCATGTCTTCCAGGGCCGCTTCGACCGACCAGGGCAGGGGCACCACATGGGAGCCGATATCCTCCGATTGCGCGACGACCTGGCCATTGGCGTCGAACAGCCCGCAGGAGAAGTCGCGGGCTTCGTAAATCGCGACCGAGCGCGCGGTACGGAAGACCGTGGCCCGCATTTCGCGCACGACCGAGATCAAGCCCTCGGTCACGACTTCCAGCGTGATCGGATCGATCATGGCGCGGGCTCCTGGGTGGCGCTTTGGCGGGTATTTTCAGAGGGTGCCGCCGTCCACCCCCAACCTGGCCTTCCCCCCTCAAAGGGGAAGGGGTAGACCAAGCATATCAACGTGTTACCTCCTCCCCCTTGAGGGGGGAGGATCGAGGTGGGGGGGGGCGGCGATGCATTTCGCATGTCTACACTCCCGCCTTCGTCAGCGTCATGATCCCATACGTGTCTTGGCGCGCGGTGAAGCCGGGCGGGAGCATCGTGGTGGCGCCCTCTTCCTCGATGATCGCGGGGCCCTCGAATATGGCGTTCGTTGGTAGCAGGCCGCGATTGAGGATCGGCGTATCAAGGGCTTGGCCGTCGAATAGCACGGGGCGAACCGCGATTTGGGCATCTTCAATCGCGCCCGTAACGGTTCCTTTCGGAAGGTCGCTGTGAGCCGCGGCACCGATACCGATGACGCGGAACGAGACGATTTCGACAGGCCCCTCATCGAGTTGTCCATAGCGTTCTTCATAGGCTTGCCGGAAGGCTTCTTCGATCACTTCGGTTGAATCGAATTCATTTGGAATTTTTGTCGTCAACTCGAAGGCCTGGCCGACATAACGCATATCGAGAAAGATTTGCAGATCGATCCGGTCGTCCTGAAAGCCATCGTCCTTCAATCGCGTTCGCGCCTGCGCGCGGAGCGGCTCAAGTATTTCCTGCAATTCGCTTGTGCTGGTTTGGTCGAGCTTCGTCAGACGCGTTCTCGTCACATCGTAGCGCGTACTCGCGGTCAGTAAGCCATAAGCGGAAAAGGCGCCCGGCATTGGCGGAATAACGATGCGCGTCATGCCGAGTTCCTCGGCGATTGCCGCGGCGTGCAGGGGCCCCGCGCCGCCATAGGCGAAGAGGGTAAAGTCGCGTGGATCGAGACCGCGCATGACGGAGATTTCCTTAACCGTCGCCGTCATCCGGGAAACGGCGAGCCGGACAATGCCTTCCGCCATGCGTTCCGGCGACAAACCCAGTTCGCGGCCAAGACTTGAAACCGCGGCATGCGCGGCTTTAGTGTCGAGCGCGATTTCGCCACCCAACGCTTGGTCGGGGCGAAACCGGCCGAGCACGACATTGGCGTCGGTCACCGTCGGTTCCGTCCCGCCGCGCCCATAGCAGGCCGGTCCCGGCAGCGCGCCGGCGGACCGTGGCCCGACATTGAGGAACTTCCCCATGTCGAGATAGGCGATCGAACCGCCGCCCGCGCCGACCGTCTTGATCTCGATCTGCGGCGCCCGGTTGGGCCACATGCCGACATGGCCTTCGGTCGTCATGTCATGTTCGAAATTACGCACCAGGCAGGCATCCGTGCTGGTGCCGCCCATGTCGTAGGTGATGATATTGGGGAGGTCGAGCAGCCGCGCGATGCCGATCGATGCCGTGACGCCCCCGGCGGGGCCGGAGAGCATGGCGTTTACGGGCTCCGCCGCCATGGCATCGGCGCGCCAACTGCCGCCGTTCGAGCCCATGATGCGCAAGGGCGCCGTTATGCCGCTGTCGGTTAGGTTGGTGGAGAGTTTGTTTAGATAGCCCGCCACCTTGGGGCCGACATAGGCGTTCAGGGCGGTGGTCGAAAAGCGCTCGAATTCGCGGTATTCCGGCAGGATTTCGCCGGACAATGAAACCGGGATACCCGGCAGGATTTCACGCACGATATCCGCGGCGCGGCGCTCATGCACGGCGTTGCCGTATGAATGCAGGAAACAAATCGCGATCGCTTCGACTTGCGCTTCTTTTAGTTTCCCGCAGACTTCGCGGACCTGATCCTCGTTAAGCGGAATATGTACCGCGCCATTGGCGGTCAGCCGCTCATCGACTTCCAGAATGCGCGACCGCGGCACCAGCGCCGGGGGACGCACCGCCTTAATGTCGTAAAGTTTCGTGCGGTTGCCGCGGCCGACGACGAGCACGTCTCTGAAGCCGCGCGTCGTGATGACGCCAAGCCGCGCGCCATTCATTTCCAGCGCCGTGTTGGTGGCGACCGTCATGCCATGCGTGATCCCCGCAATGTCGGTTGCTGGCACACCGGTTAGCCGGATTGCATTCATCACACCCCGTGCGAGGTCTTCTGGGGTGGAAGGGGTCTTGAGCGTTTGCAGGGTACCCCTCTCCGCGTCCCGCAGGACCAGGTCGGTGAACGTGCCGCCGACATCCACGCCCAGGGTGATCATCGGATGCCTCGGCGGTCGTGCACGTGCATTCTGGAATGGTGGCCTTTTTGATCCATTTTCATCGGCAACTTGACGTTGGTTGGATTGCATATTGCTAAAGCAACAGGGCATACATTCCAACTGCGGCAGAACTGGAACCTTCGGAAAGGCAGCTCGATATGGCAATTGAAATTGAACGCGTCGTTCTAATTACCGGTGCAGCCAGTGGGGTGGGCGCGGCAACCGCGCGGGCTCTGGCGGCACCGGGAACGGCGCTGCTGCTCCATACGCGCCGCAACCGGGAAGGTTTGGATGACGTTGCCGAGGCGGCCCGGCAAGCCGGCTCGGAAGTGGCAACGGCAATGGCTGATCTCGCGCAGGGTGAGGCCCCGGAAGCGCTTGTAACCGCTGCCTGTGAACATTTCGGACGGCTCGATCAAATTGTCAGCAATGCCGGCTATGCCGACAAGCGGCGCTTTGGCGAAGTGGACGCGGCGGCACTGCGCGAGTCGCTGGCGTCGATCACCGAAGCGTTTTTCGGGCTCGTGACGGCGGCGCTGCCGCAGCTCGAAGCCTCCTCCTGGGGACGGGTCGTGGCGGTCAGTTCCTTCGTCGCCCATTCAATCGGCGTCAACGATACGATATTTCCGGTTTCCGCCGCCGCGAAATCGGGCCTTGAAAGTTTGGCGAAGACATTGGCGTTTCAGCTTGCCCGCTCGGGAACGACGGTCAATTGCGTATCGCCGGGTTTCACGCAAAAGGACCCCGGTGCTCATGCCGCCGTGTCCGGCGATGGCTGGCAACGCGCGGCCGATGCCGCGCCGATGGGTACGCTTGTTCTGCCAACGGATGTCGCCGCCGCGATCGCCTTCTTCCTTGGCAAAGGAGCGGAACACATCACCGGACAAATCTTGCATGTAGACGCTGGTCTGGGGCTCGTTTGATCCTTTCTGGTCCTTTGCTGTAATGTTATGGCGACTAAAATCGAAAGATGAGAAACCCAATGTCCGAGATGCTGCTTGAACCGGTGCGCGGCCAATCTGCCTGGAAAAGTGCTGAATTTGAGAATAACGATTCATGGATTCATCGATTCAGCGATGCGGATTTAGCGGAAATCGATGTCGCGTTGAAGGGGATTCGCGCGCGTGGCTTGTCGGTTCCCGATTTCGGCCGGGAGGAATTTCCGCTGCCAAGGCTTGAAGAAAAAATCTACCGGGTCATCAAGGAAGTCGAAGAAGGGCGTGGGTTTGCGCTGTTTCGCGGTTTGCCGGTTGAAAATTATGACATTGAGACATTACGGATCATTTATTGGGGTATCGGCGCCTATTTCGGAAATCCAATATCACAAAATTCCAAGGGCCAGATCCTCGCCGACGTGGTCGATTTGGGGAACGATTATGGCGATATCAACAGCCGCGGCTATAAGACGAGCGCCGCGCTTTTGCCGCATGTGGATTCCTCGGATACGGTAGCGTTGCTCTGCGTGAATACCGGGAGAACTGGCGGAGAAAGCATGCTGTCGAGTTCGATTTCGATCTACAATGAGATTCTGGAAAATCACCGCGAATATTTGCCCGTCCTCTGCCGCGGCTTTCACCGCGATTTAAGAGGTGAAGGTGTGACCGAGAAGATCGATGAGGTGACGTTTCACGAAATTCCGATATTCAGTTATTTCGGCAATCAGCTCAGTTGTGATTTCAACGATAAGATCATTCGCTCGGCCCGCGTGCGGATGAATGAGCCACTTACAGATCTTGAAGAAGCCGCGTTGAAATGCGTCATGACCCTGGCGCGCCGTCCCGACATTCAATTCCGCACGCATTTACAGAAAGGCGATATTCAGCTCGTCAATAATTATACGGTACTGCATTCGCGAGCGGCCTATACCGATCATGCGGACCCGGAACGCAAGCGGCGTCTGATGCGGTTTTGGGTCAATTCACGCAATGCCCGCGCGTTAGCGCCAGATTTTGCCGATAAATACAATACCGGACCGCGCGGTGGGGTCGCCGTCGGAGACGGCGCCCGCTACGATTTTTAAACGCGCTGGTTCGTTGTCGCTTTAAAAGCGATAGCCGAAACCGATACCGACAATCACGGGATTGATGTCGACATCGAGCGTGCGAACCGTGCCGCGCGAGTTCAATTCCACGTCGACGGAGAGATCAATATATTTGATATCCAGATTCACGAACCAGTTGTCGTTGATATGGTAATCGACCCCTACCTGGGCCGCCCAGCCCAGTGAATTGTCCGCACTAACGCTCGTTGGGCCGAGGACGGCTTCCAGCGAACGGTCGGCATTTTCAAGATAGGGGATCGTGTAATTGACGCCGGCGCCGACATAGGGCCGTATCTTGCCCTTCGTATTAAAGTGATATTGCAGCAGTAATGTCGGCGGCAGCAGCATTGTTTCCGCCGCCTTGCCAATACCGGCAATGGCGCCGGTTGCGTCGAGATCATGTGGCGACGTGGCCAGGATCAGTTCAATTCCGATACTGTCGGTCGCCATGTAGGTGATATCGATTTCCGGAACGACGGCGGGTTGTGGGTCGAGGCCGGACGTCAACAAGTCCGGAGATATTCCACCGCTCTCGTCTGTTGGAATGACCCCAATCCCACGCAATCGAACGAGCCAGTCGCCTTTATCAAGGGCCAAGCTTTCCGAGATCGGAAGCGCGGTTGTCGCAAGGAATGATGTTAATATTATTAGTCTTTTTAACGTACACGGCATCGAATACACACCTTAGCGGTTGCCAGGTTTACGTCCAAAATGGCGCCAAGGTCAGCCTTTTATGGCCTCTTTCTTGGCGAAACCTGAATGTAGAGCCGCAATACTTTTCCCCTCGGCCCTATCGTTGGATAATCTCCGCTCCAAACGTGACGCTACTATAGTGCAAATTCGAGATGGGTGACAAATACTGTCGCAGCTGTACTACGGGACCAGATTGCACCGATCGAAACGCCCCGACGGGCGGTAATTTCGGTACACCCAAATTCAGGAAGAGTTTTGAAAAAACCATAATGAATTGAAAACAAATGACAAATTATTTTTTTGAATGATTTAAATCGCCAGTTTGCCGTCCCTTGAAGGACGTTTTTTCGGTCGAATGTGGCACTATTCGAGGATTGCAGCCAATTGACGCAGGCTTTTCAACCGACCGAATTTTTTAGGCAATACTATACGCGTGATGGTAATACTAGAGACGGTCTTTTTTGAACTTTATTGGCGAATTTGCCCAAAAATTTAAGTGGCGGAGAAATTAAGACGGTTTCCTGTATGGTAATTCGCAGTGGGATCGGAATAGGATTTCTCAAATTTTGAAACGAGTAACGAGAAGTGAGGAATCATGGCGAGAGCGAAAAGACGCACGGTTCAGGAATTTGGCGCCCACCCTGTCGACGTATATGTGGGGCAACGGGTACGTATGCGCCGTGTCATGTGCGGGTTGAGCCAGACGGCGCTCGCGAACCGGATTGGTTTAACGTTTCAGCAATTGCAAAAATACGAAAGCGGCATGAACCGTATCTCGGCGAGCAAGCTATGGCTTATCGCTCAGGAACTGGACGCGCCCGTACAATGGTTCTTTACTGATGCCGTGGTTGGAAAGAGCCCGACCGCCGAGTTTGGGACGAAGCGGGAAACGCTTGAACTGGTACGCAATTTTATGAACATCCCGGCGGAAGCGCGTAAACATTTTCTATCGCTTGCCAAATCCGTGGGGCCGATTGCTGCGGACGGCGAAGGGGAAGCCTCTCCGAGCTGATTTTAGGGCCGGTGGAATTAGGACCTGCTCCGAGACAGACGCGGGCTTGAAGTGCGACTTCAGCCCGTGAGCGTGGTGTCGAAGTCGAAGGCAATGCTGATTCGCAGTGCATTTTCCTCGTAGGGTACGGTGCGGTGATAAAGGTAAGATGGGAACAGCACCAGCTTGCCTTCGACCGGTTGGATGAATGTGACATCGGGGTCGACCGTTATTGGATAATGTTCCGGCGGTCGGCCAAATTCGATCCAGCCTTTATGGCCGTTATCGCCGCGATGGACGAAATCCGGCACCGTTACGTAATAAACCCCGCTTAGCCATGATGTCGGATGAATATGCGCCGACTGATGGCCTTGGGCGCCGTAGACCGTTCCCCAACCGACTAAAGTCGCGGAAGGCATTGAATTGGCGAGGAAGGGATGTTCCACGGTACGGTTCAGCCTGCGCTGGTAATCCTTGACCGCGTCGTGGATCATGACCGCGAAGGCGTCGAAGGGCGGCTTCGCATCGAGGAAAAGATCATCGGTTTGATCGGCGAAATGACAGGAACGATGGTCCGGGTCGAGACGCAATGTCCCATGTGCCAGGACCGCATCCTTTAGAGCCACGTTGAAGGTCTCGATATCGTCATAACCGGGCGGTGGATCGAGTGTGCGGATGTCTATAAGAGCATCAAAATCGGCTAACGGTCGCAACGCTTCGGTGTCTCCTTGCTCCGTCAGCGCAATCGTTTTTGTCGCCAGCGCGAAGGTCTCGCCCGGGTCCAGCAGGAGGCAGTCATTGCAAGCGGTAAGCGCATCGGTGGTATTCCCGGAATCCATCAAGACGCTGGCCAGGTTGGCGTAGGCTTGTGTAAATCCCGGAGCCAGTTCGACGGCCCTGCGAAAACAATGGGCGGCATCGTCGAGCCGGCGCAAAATGTTCAAGGTGAGACCTTGCAAATAGTAAGCTTCGGCGTGGTCGGGCATTGCGTCGCAAAGGTCCGATAACACGGTCACGAAATCTTCATAGCGGCCCGTACTTTGTGCAACGGGTGAAAGGCGTTCGAGTATTCCGCTGTTGCGCGGTTCAATCGCAAGCGCCTTTGTGTAGCTGTCGAATGCGGCATTCGAGTCTCCTGCTGATTCTTGAACGACGGCAAGGTTAATATGGTAGTCGGTAACCTCGCCATCGATCTCGATGGCTTTTTCAATGCGTTCGATGGCGGCGCGCGAGTCGCCGCGCTGGCTGGCAAGAATGCCGTAAAGATTGAGCACCGGAGCGCAATTCGAATCTTGCACCAGAATTTTCCGGTATAGCCGAGCGGCGGCCTTTAGGTTGCCTTTCTCATGTAAGGCCTTGGCTTCCAACAAGGCATTGTTGGAAGAGGTGTTCATTCCGCTGCCTTGTCGGCGCGAGCCATTGAATCCCAATCGTACAATCGAGGTTCCTTATTGGCGAAACGGCGCACCGCTTCCGTGTGAAATTCGGTTTCACGGCAGTACGGTTGTGCTTCGACCTCCGCTTCGAGCATTTCCTCTTGCGTGCTGTTCAGGGAGCGGTCGATAAGTCGTTTCGCCTGCGCCATGGCAACTCGCGATCCTGTGGTAAATCGGGTCGCCATTTCTCGCGCGGCTGGCAAAAGCGCGTCCGGTTCATGAATTTCGTTGACGATACCCAGTTCGAGGGCCTCCTCGGCAGAAATCGATCTTGCGGTATAGGCGAGTTCCTTTGTTCGCTTCGGACCGATCACCCGGGTAAGAAAATAGGTTATCCCCATATCCGGGATAAGGCCTATACGTCCGAAGACCAGGCAGAAGCGGGTGCGAGGTGTCGCCAAAACTATGTCCGCCGTGAGCGCCAAACTGAACCCACCACCATAGGCAATACCGTCGACTGCAGCGATGACCGGGCGGTCCAAATTGCCCAGCCGATAAATCCATTTTAAGGTTTGCCGTAAACCTTCCTTGCGTTCCTCGGGTGTGCGCGGATTGTTTCCGCCCATACGGCCAACATCGGCGCCGGAACAGAAATTTCCACCAGCGCCGGTCAGGATCAGCGTTCGAATTGAATTATCCGCTTCGACTTGAGAAATCATGTTCGGAAAATCATTGTCGAACATATTTTGACTAATCGCGTTCATGACCTTCGGCCGGTTCATCGTAAAGAGGCCTACACCATCGGTTATGTCGAAAATTGTTTCGGGTTCGCCCACTTTTCTATTCCTTTTCCTTACGCTGCCGCACGACCATCGACCGGCAGCGCCGCCACTGGTTCGCCCCAGACCAGATGCCTCAGCCGCGACAATTTGATATTTTCGTTCAAGCCGCGTTTTCGCTCCCGCTCTTCAACGGTTCCGGTTTTCTAACGTTATCATGGATCATCGAAATGGAAAGCCGGCGCGGGTGCCCGAGGAATTCGTTCTCTCTCAGTAACCAATGGAAAGGGCATCGATTCGATTCGCAAATACGTGGCGTTCCATCGTGCGAATTTGAGGCAGTGCGCCGAAGACTTCATCGAATCCAGATGCTTCATCGAAGGCACGAAGATGCGGATCGATCGCTTCGGGAAACCCCTCCCATCGTGTGGTGGAGTCCAGGCCGAGGACGTGAATAGCGGTCCAGTCCGGGAGTCCCTTACTGCTTTGCAGAACGCTTTCCGTATCGAAAGCAAGGAAACTATGCGCGTACCCATCCTTAACCAAGGCCCCAACCGCGGGGCCGGTTTGCGCTTCCATCATATTGCGGTACGTGTCCAAATAATCGTGAAAAACACGGATATATTCGATGCTGTAGACCGCCGCCGTGGAGTCGGAAGCCGGGTAATAGGCATTGTCATTCGGTGTTAAAAACTCCGCGCGCTGGACTCTGGCATGGGGCTCCTCGAATGCACCCGCATGTTTCACGGTTTCGCTTAGGAAGTCAGTAGGCGTGATACCGTCACCCAGCCTGGTAAGTGCCAGAAAACGCCAAGCCGGTAGGGTGTCTTCCTGTACGTTCGCAACGGTTTTGAAGACGACCCGGCTTTCAACGATGCCGGCATCGGCTAGCGCTTTCCAAGACGGCAATGTCCGTTGCGAGCTGGCGCGCAGAAAATCAGTTTGGTCCACCTCCGGTACGTGGAGGCAGACCGCATGATGGTAACGTTTTGCGTTGCTCGCCATTGTTCCGACAGTACAGAACAAGTCCGTCGCAATTTACAAAATACAGCTCTTGGTGAAATCCGCGGCTTCGCTTGCCGTCCAATCGCCCTTTGGCTTGGCCTTCATGTCTTCGCACCATTCCTTGCTACCGACTTCCGGGGAACAGGCCACGGCAAATAAGAAAATTCCTGTAACCGTAGCGTATCGGAGTGCGCGTTTTATCGACATGAGTGTATCTCCTAGAAACGTTGGACAGAGGGAATTATTGGCACAGTATCGAATGGATCGCCAGCGATAATCATTCCCCGAAGAGCATGTTTCATTCTGGTCACTAGATCTTTCCCCTGCGGAATGCCTGCAACAAGAGGGCCGCTGTAATCATGGCGACCAAAGCACCATAAATGACCGGTATCTCGATCTTGTTCAGCAAAAACCCGGAGAGTAGCGGGCCGAGCGCGGCGCCGAAATCACGCCATGTCTGCATGGTGGCCATTCGATGCATGACCTGGTCGGGTGGGTTGCGTTTTGCGACGGTTGCCGGACCCAGCGCCGCGATGGCGGCGCGGCCCGCGATGATGGCGCATGCGCCAAAATAGACCGAACCAAGAGCAATGCCCGCGAGACCGAGGGCAACCAAAAAGGTCGACAGAAACAAGGATATCTCAGTCCCGAAACGGTCTCCAATCATGCCGCCAAGGGGCGCCATGACAGCGTCGCCGATACGTCGCAGCGAAAGCACGAATCCGCCTCCCAGCATCGCCGCCTCATAGGAGACAAGATCGGCAAGTATAATCGTAATCGTCATGGCGAAGACGCCGTCGATGGCGAACCCAACGGCGAAAAAAAGAAAATCCAAAAGCTGTGGTTTCGGCAGCCATTGGGTTTTCGCACGTGGGGCTTTGCCCGTTTCCCGGGGCAAGGCCAAAGCTAGTGGAAGCGCGGCAAAGGATGCAAGTCCCAGAAATAGGAATGCCGCTTTCGGTCCCATTTGACCCGCCAGCCAAGCGCCTCCGGTAAGTGCCAGGACGGATCCGAACTGTTGTATGGCGCGGCTCAACCCAACCCTGGAACCGGCGCGGTCGCGGTCAGCGATAGCATAGGCGAGTGTCGTTAGGGTCAGCGCGGCAAAGGACAACCCCCATAAAAGCCGTGCGGCAAGTAAGGCCCAGCCGCCGTCGAACATCCAATACATCACGGTGGATGTCGCGCCGCCAATGCAAGCCGCAATTGTCGCGATACGAATCCCATATGCCGTTGTTGCGTGTGCGATTGCGCCATACGTCACAATACGGATCAGCCGGTTGGCGGAAAGCAGCACGCCGACCCAGATGAGACTGATACCAAAGGTTTCGGCGTTGATGGGGAGCACAACGTAAATCAGCGCATCGCCCATCAGGACGATGGAAAGGACACCCGCGGAAAGTGTTGTCGGGCCGAGCGAAGCCGGACTTTTCGATGGGCGGCGGGGCTGGTTCATGTACTACCCGGTTGGTCCACCGGACTCTTTGAAACGCATGCTGAATATCCTGGATTGGATTTTCGCGTCATATCCGGCGTGCACTAGGATATCCGCGTGCCTGTATTGTCGCCAGCGTTGATAAAAAAGGGACGGTTGATTTTTCTAACGGCAATTTCGTGCGCTAAGGGTGCAAGCTTATTTCAAGCGGGGAAACAATTGATCGCTTTCCCTATTTGGCGAGCGGAAAGTTGCGATTAGAAACCGCAGCTGTCTTGCGATGGCTGTTCGGCGGTCAATATAAAGAGTATGAATTAGATGTGGCGAACCGGTTCGATGATGCAACGCGAGGATAAGAAAATGAATTTTCGTTTATTGGGATTCGCGGCAATGGCATCCACAGCGATGCTTCTCAATATTGCTCCCGGATCAGCGCAAAGTTGGCTCGAAAAGGGTAAGAGCCTTCTGGACAACGCGACGAAGTCAGCACCGGCTGGAACGTCATCGCTAGGTGTGGATGAAATTACCAATGGTCTCCGCGAAGCGCTGAAGGTCGGTACGGAGCGCGTCGTGAGCTCGGTTGGCCGCGAAAACGGTTTCAACGGCAACTCTGAAATTCACATCCCACTTCCGGAAACCCTTGCCAAGGTACAATCGACCTTACGGACGGTCGGCGCTTCGGGATTGGCGGATGATCTGGAATTGCGGCTCAATCGCGCGGCGGAAGCGGCGACGCCACGTGCGAAGGAAGTGTTTTGGCAAGCAATCACCGATATGTCACTCGATGACGCGAAGCGTATATATGAAGGGCCGAATGACGCCGCGACTAAGTACTTCCAAGGTAAGATGTCCGGACCGCTTACGGAGAGTATGCGGCCAGTTGTCGATTCGAGTTTGTCGGAAGTCGGCGCCATTAAGGCTTATGAAACGATGATGGGGCAGTATAAATCCGTGCCGTTTGTTCCGGATGTTAAGGCGGACCTTACGAAACATGTTTTGGATCGCGCGCTCGATGCCTTGTTTTTGTATCTGGCGCGCGAGGAAGCCGCTATTCGTGAAGACCCTGTGAAGCGGTCGACGGCGTTGCTGCAAAAAGTGTTTGGCGCGGGTGGTTGAGTTTGAAAGGCACCGGGAATGGAAAGTTCCATGATGCAAAATTATAGCCGGATTGGAAAATGATGAAGCTCGCGCCCGCCGTTTTGTTTGGCATCGCTTTTTTCTGGGTCGCGGCGGTACAGGCCGCGGATCGACCGATCGAGGATTTTTACGGTGAATATGCTGGCCGTAGTGTTTCCGCCAGTGCGGACAAATTGAAAAAGCGGGATATCAATGTCGAGATCAAATCGATCCGGCGCGGCTTCAATGTTTCCTGGACGACGGTCACGTTTCGTAAGGGCGGCAAGGCGAGACGAAAATCCTATACGATTGATTTTCGAAAGACGAAGCGGAGTGGCATCTTTCAATCCGCGATGCGCCAGGATGTCTTTGGAAACCGAACCCCGAATGATCCGATGCGGGGCGACCCTTATGTTTGGGCCCGTATTCGAGGCGATACACTTTCCGTATATGCGCTGATCGTTACCAGTGACGGTAGCTATGACATGCAGGTCTATAACAGAACATTGTCGCCCAACGGAATGGCGCTCGATTTCAAGCGGTTTTTGGAAGGTCAGGAAATAAAGTCGGTAACCGGTGAGTTGCAGCGAATAAAATAGTGTAGGGCGTGTTCGCAACTTAGACCGGTTTCTGATCATTGAGTTTAAAATCCGGGACCTAAAATTTTTTGGCGCTTGCATTCGAAAGCAGATTTCAAAGCTTGGTACGAATGAGGGGTATTTCATGGGGGATGATTTGAGTGGCAAACGCGCCGTCGTTACGGGTGGCGCACAGGGAATTGGATATGCAATCGCCACTAAACTGATGACACAAGGCGCGCGGGTGTGTCTTTGGGACCGTGATAAGAGTCTGATGGACGAAGCCGCCAAATTGCTTGGGACAGATGCGCGCGGCGTTGAAGTCGATGTGACCGACCCGGTTTCGGTCGCCGCGGCGGTTACCGAGTCGACAAATGAAGTGGGTGGGATAGACATCCTCGTCAATAACGCCGGGATTGCCGGCGCGAATGCCACGGTTTGGGAATATCCGCTAGATGAGTGGCGGCGTGTTCTCGACATTGATCTGAATGGCGTTTTCTACTGTTGTAACGCGGTGGCACCGGTAATGATTGCGCAGGATTCCGGGCGCATCGTTAATATTGCCTCGATCGCGGGCAAGGAAGGCAATCCAAACGCGTCGGCATACAGTGCCGCGAAGGCGGGGGTTATCGCGTTAACGAAATCGCTTGGAAAGGAACTCGCGAATACCGGTGTCCGGGTGAACTGCGTGACGCCGGCCGCGGCGCGGACCCGAATTTTCGATCAGATGAGCCAAGAGCATATCGACTATATGCTTTCCAAAATTCCAATGGGCCGCTTTGTCGCGGTTGAGGAGGTGGCAAATCTGGTTGCCTGGCTTGCATCCGATGAATGCGCATTCTCTACCGGCGCTGTATTCGATATCTCAGGCGGCCGGGCGACCTACTGATTAATTCCGTATTAGTCATACCTCGCCAGCATGGTCCGAATTTCAGCATCACGTGGGGCATAGGCCGTTAACGCTTCATTAAGCCGTCGCACGAGGACGGGTATGTCGGCGTTGCCATCCGGACCAACGGTTTCGCTCACGGCACCTAAGATGTCAGCGTAAAGCGTGTGCCCGGCGCGCAGAAGCGCAAGTGCCCGTGCCATCTCTATCGCCATCGACCTTGCATCGCCGGCGTCGCTCATGACGGGTTTACGTCGCGCGCGAACCTCAACACCCGCATACCTTTGCGCGCGTGCGGGTTTGGCATCACGAGAATACAGTCGTCATGGGGCGTTCTGACTTCCTTACCGCCATCCAAGGCGATCACGGTGCCCGCGTTCGTGAAGGACTCGAGTCCGGAAAAATCTTCGACGAATTGAAAATCGTCTGTCTCCGTCGCCAGTCCGCCCGTGACTTCGAGGACGCGCTGTGGGGCCGGCTCCGAATCGATGACATGTGCCTTGAAAAAATCGCTGTCAATGAAATCGACGGCGCGAAGGAAAAAAAGCGCGGTGTCGAGTGCAATCGTTCCAGTATCCCGCGCCCAATGTTGTCCACATTCGACGAGCAAGGCGGTTTTCTGGTTCGTGGCATCATTGAACGGCGTGTACTCGATAAGCCGCTTGCCGCGAACATGGCCCGAGCCGCATACGATGTGACCCGGGTAGCCGATTTCGCGGGCAATTTTCACTTCCTTGTCGAGCCCATTGCATAGCATCAACGCCGGAGAAAGCGTCCCCATGGAATGGATGTCCAATAGGTGGTCGACCGTGTTGTAGATTGGGCGCAGCTCTCGGGCACGGCGCAGTTCGGTATTGTCTTCTTCACCATCGAGTCGCTCTTCGACCCATACCCGGTTGATGTCCTCATCAACGAGACGCGAGAACCGTGCCGCCTTGGGATCGAAGCGGTGGAAGGCCGCATGATTGACGAACGCGAAGCTTAATCGGCCACGGGCCGGTTCGACTCCGTTCTTCAATAAGTGATCAAGGGCGATCGCACCGCAAATCTCATTGCCATGCGTAACCGCGTTAATCATCACGTGAGGGCCAGGCTTGCCGCTGTCCATTGTGGTGACATAGTCGACACCTGTGTTCCCAGCCTTGTAGGCGGAAATGTCGGGCGCGATCAATTCGACGGGATGTTCTTTGGCGGGCACGACGGTAACTCCTGATTCTGGTATTCACCGGCTGTTGTTAGGCGCTATTAAGAGGGATTGTGACAGCGTTGAGCCGAAGGTTAAAGGCCGCAGGAGCGTCGGCGCTTGCAAATTGTGGAAAGGATGAGGAATGACTCACAATGTGGGCGTTATCGGCCTTGGCGTGATGGGGCAACGCATGCTGGGAAATATGGCGGCGCACGACCTTTTCGATGTCGTTTGCATATGGGATCCCGACGATGACGCATGCGCACGCACCAAGGCGGCCTATCCGAATGCCGTGGTCGCGGCGGATGCGGGATCTCTCATTGGAAACGCCTTGGTTGATGTCGTCTATATCGCGAGCCCACCAGCGACCCACCGCCAACATGCCTTAATTGCGATGGCGGAAGGTAAGGCGATCTATTGTGAAAAGCCACTTGGTGTCGATGTTGCGGATAGCGGGGATTTGGCGGCACGGACGGAAGCGTCGGGCTGTTGTTGCATCGTCAATTTCTCCCTGGCATCGGCGCACGCGGTTGGGTTGGTTGAAGGTAAGTTGCGTGAAGGGTCACTTGGCGATGTCGCCGGGGTCGATGTTCGGTTGCACTTTTCGATATGGCCGCGCGATTGGCAAATGGGCGCGGCCGGTTGGCTGGCGCGCCGCGCGCAGGGAGGCTTCACTCGCGAAGTGTTGTCGCACTGGGTTTATTTGAGCGAACGCCTGTTCGGCCCCGCAAACTTGATACATAGGGACGCTCGATATCCTGAAGGGGATGGTGCCGAAACCCATCTACATGCCAGCCTCGATTGTGGCGGCGTGCCGATATCGGTTGCGGGAAGCATCGGCGGTGTCGGTCCGGACCGTGTCGAGTACACTGTCTGGGGATCGCGGCAGTCCTGCCGCATATATGATTGGAACCGCCTGCAGATCAGCGATGGCGGCGAATGGCGGGAAGCAATGACTGAAATTGACGACCCACGCGAACTTGGCTACCGGTTGCAGCTCGACAATGCCGCGGCGGCTTTTTCCGGCCAAAGTCACACAATGCCGGATTTCGGAGCCGCTTTGTCCGTCCAACGGCTGATCGAAGCGATGCTGTGATCTTGGTATCCGCTAAGGCTTCGAAGGCAGAGAGTTTGCGTCTCTTCGTGAACGGAGATTTATGAGACGCTCACCGCTGCTGATTACATCTGCATTGTCTGTTGCCCTTATGCTGGGCCAGATGCCGATCATGGCGGTTCCCGCCCTTTCCACGGAATTTGCCACGCTATGGAGCCTTGATGCGGCTCAAATTGGGTGGCTTGGTGGCATATACTTTGCCGGCTACGCGATCGCATTACCTTTCTTGACGGGTGCCGCCAACCGATTCGATGGACGCATTGTCTATATAACCGCCGCACTAATCAGCGCGTTCGCCTCATTCAGTGTCGCACTGTTCGCTGACGGATTTTGGTGGGCGCTGGTCTTACGGTTTATCGCCGGGATTGGGTTTGCCGGCATTCACATCGTTGGCATGAAGCTACTCGCGGATCGTTTGGAAGGCGTGTCTCAGGCGCGGGCAAGTGCCGCCTATACCGGTGCATTCGCTATCGGTAGCGGGTGTTCGTTTCTTGCGGCCGGTTTTCTTTCGGCATGGTTTGGTTGGCAAGCCGCATTTGCCGCCGCTGGTGTCGGTGCCTTGTTGACGTTGCCGATACTTCTTCTGACCGGTCCTCCGTTGGAGGGCTCCGAAACCCGTTCCAGCAGAATGTTTCCCGATTTTAGAACCGCGCTCAAAAATACTGAGATTACGCGATACGTACTTGCCTATGGTGGAAACCTTTGGGAAGTGTTTGCCGTTCGGGTTTGGTTCGTGCCGTTCCTGGTTTTCAACGAAATGGCAAATCGTGGCGTTTCGTTGGGTTTTGACCCAACCGTCGTGGCGGGCCTGTCGGTGTTCGTCGCCGTACCCTTGAACCTCGCCATTGCTGAAATCGGTGTGCGGTGGGGCCGCAAACAGGTCATTTTTGTGGTTTCGCTCGCGTCCGTATTTGTTTGCATGGTTCTCGGCTGGCAGGCCTCCGGTCCCTATGTGTTCGTGCTGTTCCTGTTGTTGGTTCACGGCATAACCAGCTATGGCGACGTTGGTGCGATTGCCGGGGGAATTTTGTCCGCGTCGACGGGGGAAACACGAGCGGCGGCACTGGCGCTGTTCGGCTTGGTCGGGTTTACATTCGGATTTCTTGGCCCTCTCGCCGTAGGGCTGGCAATTGATTTAAGTGGCGGCCGCGAAGAGCCCATGGCTTGGCTCTGGGCATTTGTCGTCATGGCGTTGGGTTCGGTAATTTCCGCCGCGGCGATGGCCTGGCGGTCAGGTTGGACATCACAATTTCAACGACCGTAACCTTGTGGCCGGATTGCGTAATCGAACAGGACTAGCCTCGTCGGCCGCTCAATCCATATGCGAATACATCGTCTTGCCGGGCCACGGCATTTCCGCGCGCAGGATCGTGTTCGAGTCGGATTCCGTAATATACAAATACCGATTTTCCGGCCCGCCATAGGCGCAATTGGTCGTATGCAGTCCCGTGCAGGACCGTATTCGATAGAGCGGTTCCCCGAGCTTGCTGAACAGCCAAACCGATCCCAGGCCCGCGTGACAAACCGCGAGATTGCCCTCGGCGTCGAGCGCCATGCCGTCAGGGCCGCTCAAACCACCGGAGAGCTGCACAAACAGACCGACCTTGAAGGTGCCGCCTTCCGGCGGAAGGGGCATGCGCCAGACCGCATTGGCGCGCGTCACCGCGATATACAGCAAGCTCTCATCAAGGTCGGGAACCAATCCATTCGGGCTCGGTATCGTGTCGATCATGCATTCCAGGCGTCCGTCAGTATTCAAGCGGTAAACGCGCCCCGTCGGATCGTGCAAGCCCGTCAGGCCCTGGTCGGTGAAATACATCGTTCCGTCCTTGGCGAAGACAAGATCGTTACAGCCCTTGAAGCCTTCCATTTTCATGCGCGTGCAATGTGGGGTGACTTCCCCGGTCTCGGGGTCCAGCCGCATGATGCCGTTGCGGTAGTCCGCAATAAAGATCGATCCGTCACTGTGTATCTTAAGGCCATTCGGCTCGCCGTCATAATCCGCCACGACAGACCATTCGGCGGTTTCCGCGGAAAGACGAAAAATGCGGCCAAAGGGGATATCGACGACATAAAGATTGCCGGCGCGGTCGAAGGAAGGGCCTTCGAGAAATCCATCCAGCTTGACACCGAACCGGCTGGCATCGGCCCAATCGGAACGGGCATTTCGTCGCAGCTCATCGGGTAGACTGGCGAAAACTTCCGTTTCGATATCCCGCGGCAGCGGATAGAGACTCATCGGTCGACCTCACTGTTCTTACTTCGACAAATGGAACCTTATCATGGCGGACGCGCCGCGCGCGACTGCCTATCAGCCCGCGGTTGCTTCCCGCCATGCCTGTTGAAGCCATGCCGGGCCGGCCTTCGCCATGAAGAGGCTTGCGGCTATGGCTGCTAGCGCTGCAATTCGCTCGCGGTCCGGTGGGCTGTATGTGTTGCGGGCCTGAGCGGCGGTGATGATTTGCCCGATAAATTTCCCGTCCCAAAGCATCGGCGCGTACATGGCCGATCCCATGCGCGCCGTTTTCAGGATCTGCTTGAACTCTGTGTGGTCGTCCGTGTTTTCCAGGATCAATGGGCGTTGGTTCTTCCAAACCCAGCCCGGATGGCCGGTGTCGAGGGGAAAGTGCAGCCGATGCTGTTCGGATGGGAAACCAAATTCGGCAACCAGCAGGTGCGATACCCCATCCGGCGCGGCCAGGAATACGCCGCCGACAAAGAATTGCGTCTCGCCGGGTTTCAGCGCGCCAGGCCGTTCCTCCGCTTTGGCCTGTCCCGTGATACGCAGGGCGGCGTGGACGCATTCTCGCAAAGCGGCCTCCGCGTCTTTACTCTTGCAGGCCGCCTGCATGGCGCGGGTCATTTCGGGCCAGGGTTCGTGTGTCAGACTTGCGGGAACGACGGTTTTCATTGGGGGCCTCATGCGGGGTTCTGCGACGCCCAATGGTCGGCGATTTCCTTGCGCGTGGCAATCCATACACCTGGTTTCGAAGCGACGTGTTCTAAGAATTTTTCCAAATAACCGATACGGCCTGGCCGGCCGATAATTCTGAGATGCAGCCCAAGCGACATCAGCCGGGCTTCCCTTTCGCCTTCCCGATACAGCCAATCGAAACTGTCAATCGCGTATTGCAGCCAATCAGCGGGTGTTAGACTCGGTGCCGTCCACATCTTCATATCGTTGGAATCAAGCGTATAGGGCAGGACGATGATGGGCCTTGCCTGACTCTTGTCCCAGAAGGGTACGTCGTCGGAATAATCGTCCATGTGATAGGTGAACCCTTCCTCGACCAGGAGCCGGCGGGTGTTGTCGGTCAACAAATAGCGGGACAGCCAACCATGGGGACGGGTGCCTGTCGTCTTTTCGATCGAGTCGATTGCCTTGCGGATAAAGTCGCGTTCCTGGTCCTCGTCCATTTGAAATTGATGAACCCAACGCCAGCCATGGCTACATACTTCGTGTCCCCCATCGACAATGCTCTCGGTCAAATCCGGCGCACGCTCCAGCGCGAGTGCCGCCGCGGTGAAGGTGGCGCGGATATCATAATCCCGCAGGAGCCGCATGATGCGTGGCGCACCTGCTTTGATGCCGTACTGGTAGTTACTTTCGTTGCCGTAATTGCGGATTGCTTTGCGGACCGAAACACCGAGTTCGTCGACGACTTCCGGCCCGCGGTCTCCGTCCGCTGTTGTCATCTCGGAGCCTTCCTCGACATTCACGACGAAGGACATCGCGATACGAGCATCGCTAGGTAAATTCCAAGGGGGCATTGATGCCTGTCTCCAACAAGCTATTGCGGTTGCGCCATCTGTTATAGTGCGCTTGGCGAAACCAGGGAAATAGCGACGCAAACCAATGGCGAGAATGCCGAATTACTTCAGCGCGACTGATATGGAAAAGCTTGCGGTGGAATACCCGATCGGGCCCGCCTTCCTGCAGCGGTTTCAGCATATCAGCAGAGATGAATTGCGGGCTCTGCAAGAAGCTCGGTTTGCCACCGCGATGCGCCAGGCTTGGCGGATCCCTTTCTATCAACGGCATTGGGGAGAAAAAGGGATCGAGCACGGAGACATTCGCGGTCTCGACGATATCGCGCGGCTACCAAGCTTCGATAAGTCGGATATTATGCGCAGCATCGAGACATACCCGCCGTTCGGCGATTTCCACGGTATGGAACTTTATTCGTCGGAGGATAGGCCTCCCGTCATCGTGCACACGACATCCGGGACGACGGGCAGCCCACAAGTCCTGCTCTACGGACCCAAGAGTCGCGAAGTGCAAAACCTGCTTGTCGCGCGTCTCTATCTCCTTCAAGGGCTACGATCCGATGATGTGGTTCATTCGGTCTATGGCCACGGCATGGTCAATGGCGGTCATTATCTTCGGGAAGCGGTGATACACTGGACCAACGCGATTTTTCTTCCCGCCGGAACCGGTACTGAAACACGGTCCGTTCAACAGGTGACGATGATGAAGGCGTTTGGCGCGACGGTATTGGTCGGGTTCGCCGACTATATCAAGCATTTGGCCGGGGTCGCGCGCGAACAGGGACTTGAGCCCGGCCGGGATATTCCGGTGCGAATGATTTCGGGCCATATGGGACGGGAAGCCGTGGCGGCGCTTTCGAAGAGCTGGGGCGGTGCCGCCGTATACGATTGGTACGGTGTCGGTGATACCGGTTCGATCGCGGGAGAGGGCCCCGAGCGAAACGGTTTGTATGTTATGGAAGATGCGCAGTATTTGGAAATCTGTGATATCGAAAATGGTAAACCGGTAGCCGACGGAGATCCGGGTGATATGGTCGATACCTGTCTTTTCAAGGACGACATCTATCCCATAATTCGTTTCAATACGCACGACGTATCCGCCTATCGAACCGACTCCGCGCCGTCGGAACTAAATTTGCGACGGATCGAAGGTTTCCTTGGGCGGAGCGACAATATGATCAAGCTACGTGGGATCAATGTCTTTCCGCAGGCGATCGGCGGCATGTTGGCCGACCGTCCCGAATTCACCGGAGAGTTCATTTGTCGCGTCCGGCGCGCGCCGAATGGCCGAGACGACATGACGGTTATTGCCGAAGTTCGCGACGGCATGGCGGATCCGACACTCGGCGAGATTTTTCGCGACATCTTGCGGCGTAAGGTTGGCGTCGCGGTTGATGTTGAGTTTGTCGCTCCCAACGCGCTCGCGGAATTGACGGGTATTGTGTCTCGTCAGAAACCTATCCGTTTGTTGGATGAGCGATTTGAATAACGTACCCAGAAACATACATTGTGTTTTGTCGTCCACCGACGGGTAAATAGTCCGCATGTTCAAGATTAAGCGTATTTACGAATCGTACTGTGAATCCGACGGGTATCGCGTTCTTGTCGACCGGATTTGGCCACGGGGAATGTCGAAGGAAACAGCGGCGATCGACCTTTGGCTCAAGGATAGCGCACCATCGACCGAACTTCGAAAATGGTTTGCCCACGAGGTCACGCGCTGGGAAGAGTTCAGAAACCGGTATGGCGAGGAATTGAAATGCGGTGAATCGCTGCGGGCGGTTGATACGCTGTTCGAAATTGGTCGGGAACATGCCGTGGTAACGCTGCTGTTTGGCGCACGGGACGAAACGCATAACCAGGCGGCTGTGTTGCTCGAGGTTTTGGAGAAGCGGCTAGGGTAATTCAGGTGGCGGCCGTTTTTTCCACTTTTGAAAAACCTCTAAAACTGCATTAGTTCGGTGGTGCGATGATGCGTTTTTTCATTTCGGCGCGTTCTCGTGATCACTCCGCTTTCTTTGTGCCGCTCACCTATCGTTACGACATCAATGTACACGCTGTTTTTAGCGTCTCGGCCAAACTTAAAAAATAGAAATTCTATTCGGGTATTTGTGAAATTTCGAACTGAGCGCGGTCTAAATTTCACAAATGGAATTTGGATATAAATAAAGTAACAGATTGTAAAATAACAAAAAAATAGATTGAGATAATTTTATACGAGATTAAAAGAGTTTTTCGGGATATTTTCTTGATAATAGTATCAATATTGAATGTAATATAAAATAGTATAGAAGTTAATTTTTACTTTGTATTATATAACTTGTATACGATAGTTCTTGACTATTACCAGCATTATTACTTTAATGAATTTGCATTCTCACTAATAACAAATGTGAGATCAAACTCGTTACTACCCGGTCAGTTCAGATCAAAGAGCTGGCCCCTAAGCACACACAAAGCTTTTAAGGAGTGTCCTAATGCTGCGTAATATCATGAGTAAATTCCTCAAGGATGAGTCCGGTGCAACCGCTATTGAATATGGTCTGATCGCCGCGCTCGTTTCCGTTGCCGCTATTGGCGCGTTGGGTACGATGGGTGATTCGCTGGTTACCATTTTCGGCACGGTGTCCACCGAGCTGTCGACGGCAGTGGCCCCCTAATCGTTCCGGCTTAACATAATTGGTGGACCGTATTGCATAGTTGGCATTCGGTTCATCGATGAAAAACCGGGGCGGCGGCATGGACGTCGTCCCGGTATTTCGTTCCGGGTCATCATTTCAATTTTTAAGTTTGGGTGTGATCGCGCATGTTCACCGATCCCCATATTGAATCCGTAGCCGCCGGGTTTGCGTTTGA
>JAJFJC010000251.1 GCA_021774385.1 Alphaproteobacteria bacterium | reverse complement strand
AGGGCCGCCGATTCTTCTCGACGGCCCGTCAACGATAATTGAACAGCAAAACCTAGTCGCGTTCAACGCACATGGCGATGCCCATGCCGCCGCCAATGCAGAGCGTGGCGAGGCCTTTCTTGGCGTCGCGGCGCTTCATTTCGTAGAGCAGCGTCACCAGCACCCGCGCGCCGCTGGCACCAATTGGATGGCCGAGCGCGATCGCGCCGCCATTGACATTGACTTTGTCCGTATCCCAACCGAGATCACGGTTTACCGCACAGGCCTGCGCCGCGAAAGCCTCATTGGCTTCAATCAGATCGAGATCGTCGACTGTCCAGCCGGCTTTCTCCAACGCCATGCGGCTGGATGGGATCGGCCCGGTGCCCATGATCGCCGGATCGACACCCGCCGTTGCCCAGGAAACGACCCGGCCGAGTGGCTCGATGCCGCGGCGCTCCGCCTCTTCCTTGCTCATCAGCACCGCCGCGGCGGCGCCATCATTGATGCCCGACGCGTTGCCGGCGGTCACAGTGCCTTCCTTGTCGAAGGCCGGACGCAATTTGCCGAGAGATTCAACGGTGGTGCCGTGTTTGGGATGTTCATCCGTATCGACGACCACCTCACCCTTGCGGGTCTTGATCGTCACGGGCACGATTTCCTCGACGAAACGGCCTTCCTTCTGCGCCGCTTCCGCCTTCTGTTGCGAGGCGGCGGCGAAGGCGTCCTGCTCGTCGCGGGTCAACTGCCATTTCTGGGCGACGTTCTCCGCCGTATTGCCCATGTGATAGCCGTTAAAGGCATCCCACAGGCCATCCTTGATCATGGTGTCGACGAATTTCATGTCACCCATTTTCTGGCCATCACGCAGATGCGCGCAATGCGGCGCCTGGCTCATGCTCTCCTGACCGCCAGCGACGACGATATCGCAATCGCCGACCTTGATCGCCTGAAAGCCGAGCGCAACCGTGCGTAGCCCGGAACCGCAAAGCTGATTGATCTGATAGGCGGTCTTCTCAACCGGAATACCCGCGTCGACCGCGGCCTGGCGCGCCGCGTTCTGGCCCGTGCCGGCTGTCAGGATCTGACCCATGATGACCTCATCGACATCATCGGGTTGAACCTGCGCCCGCTTGAGCGCTTCCTTGATCGCAACTGTTCCGAGATAAGACGCCGGTACCGAACTCAAACCGCCGTTGAACGCACCCACCGGGGTCCGTACGGCCCCTGCAATGACTATTTCCGACATGGCTTATTGCCCTCCTGAAGATTCGACCGGTCCCAATCGATGCGGCCGATAAAAATTTATATTGCATTGCAACATATACGACCGGTTGCGGGACCGATCAAGAAGAGTCCGACGACATTGGCTCAAACCTTCGTCGCGAGCCAGTCCACCATCGGTGTCCAAATCGACTTCGCGGCTCCCCGCCCCGTGATCATCCCGATATGGCCGGCCCGAGGCCGTTGAACGGTAGCATCGGGCAAAGCACGAGCCAAAGCCTCGGCCGAGGCCGGTGGTACAATACGGTCGGCGGCGGGAATCACAACATAGGCCGGGCCATCCCACCGCTCCGGCTGAATGGCTTTGCCCTCGACGCACCATTGCCCCCGGGCCGGACGATTTTCCTCGTACCACTCGAAAGCGCAGGCGCGCGCGACCGGCGCCGACAAGGGCACCCCGTCGTTAAGCCAGTCTTCCAAAGCGACAAACTGCATGGCGGCCATGGAGTCTTCATCTATATCAGCGAATGCGGAAAATTTTCGAATCCCAAGAAACGGATCCAGTACACAAAAGAGATACTGCAACAAATCGGTCGGAAGCTCATTCAGCACGGAAAGTTGCGGTTCAAAGTACCGCATTGCCGTCCCGAGTTCACGCGCCTGCTCTATATCAGCGGCATGAAAATCCCAGGGCGTTGCCAGGAATACAAGGTTGGAGACGTCCGCCCCGCGGCGCTGCGACAAAGCAAGCGCCAGAAGCCCACCCATGCAATATCCCAAGACAGATGCTTTGCCACCCGCGTCGTTCAAAACGGCATCCAGCGCGCCTTCCAAAGGCCCCGCGATATAGTCGTCCAATGAATAGCCTCGTTCGCGCGCGCCGGGAGCGCCCCAATCAAGCAGATAGCATCGAAAACCTTTTGCGGAGAGCCAACGCGCAAAACTGCGCCGAGGGCCAAGATCCAAAATGTACGATCTGTTCACCAGCGAGGCGACGAGAAGGATAGCAGGACCCTGGTCGCCATGCCGTAATAGCCGGGCATTGCCATCGGTCCATACTGGGTCGGGTTCTTCGAGGGTCCGGCGATAGGAATGATGTCGATAGCGCTCGACACCCGTCAGAAACCGCTCAAGCCTTCGCCGTGCCTCGCGATCAACGGCGGCGCCAAATAATTCAGGACTTTCCTTCTCGACCGCCGCCGCCAACACCGCGGCTTGGTCTTTCAGTGTCGCATTCCAATGCTCTGATCCGCTCTTCAAGAGCGGCAAGGCGACATTCGATGCGGCGCAGCCCATCGTCGCCAACGCGAGATGCATTGCTAACGGTCGCGGACCGACCCGTGGCGCCGGAACTTGCGGATTCGTCACGAGCCGCCCCTTCCCTCGTACCAGCTTTGAAAGTCGTCAACATACGCTCCGCCGACGCCACGAACTCTGGATCCACGGCCATCCCCGCAAGCTGTTCTTGCCACAAATCGAGGAAACGGCGCGCCAGGGTTTCAATATCCGTCGGATCGGCCATTTGCCCACTATATCCTTGTATCGCGCTGTTTTCCAGAATGGTACGGCAGAGCGCTATCCGACTCGGTCCCGATCATTGCGGTGCAGCAAAACTTTGATTCTAAGCTTCCAGGATGATATGCGTTGCGTGAAATCGCGTTTCTCGAAATGACCAAAACGGATCCCATGGCAGAATCCAACGGTTCGGACAACGCTCCTGTCACGATCAAGAAATACGCAAACCGACGTCTGTATAACACGGCGACGAGCAGTTACGTCACGTTAGATTATCTATGTCAGATGGTAAAAGACGGCGTGGACTTCGTTGTCTTCGATGCGAAGTCAGGCGACGATATCACGCGCTCGGTCCTGACCCAAATTATTGTGGAGGAGGAAGCAAAAGGGCAAAATTTGCTGCCCATCAGTTTCCTGCGCCAGCTTATTGGTTTCTATGGCGACAACGTGCAAAATATGCTGTTGCCTCAATTTCTCGAACATTCAATGGAATCATTCACGCGCAATCAGGAACAGATGCAGGAATATATGCGCGAGTCGCTCGGCGGTATGTTTCCGATGGGAAATTTCGAGGAAATGGGCCGTCAGAACATAGCTGTTTTCGAAAAGGCGATGCAGATGTTTTCACCCTTTCAAGGAGGTGAAGGCGTCAATCCCAAGCCAGACAGTACCCCGCAAAAGGCCCCGGAAACCGCACCCGAGAAAGATCAAATTTCGGCTCTTGAGCGAAAACTCGATGCGCTGCAGGCGCAAATCGAGGAAATGTCGAAAAAATAGACCGGCGCTTACGCTGCCGGTGGGCGTATTTTTGAACCCGCCGCAAGCGAATCAAAGGCCGGTCGCCCGAACATCCATCCTTGGAAATAGTTTACGCCGCGTTCAAGGAGATAATCGCGATCAGCTATCGTTTCGACACATTCAGCAACCGTCTCGATACCGAACGACCGGGTAAGCGTAAGGAGCGTGTCCAGAAACTCTTGATTTTCACGATTTTCGGCGATGCCACGAATGAAGGATCCGTCAATTTTTACGATATCGACCGGCAGGCTTTTAAGATGCCGAAATGATGTATAGCCGGCCCCAAAGTCATCCAGCGCGACCCGGCAACCCAGTTTTCGCACCGCCGAGACAAATCGAGACGCTTCCTCGAAATCATGTATTTCAGCAGTCTCGGTAATTTCCACCGTAAGCCTTTTTGCCATTTCCGGACGTTCTTTCACGAAACTGCTAAGCACGCGAAGCCAGGATCGATCTGTCACCGTATGGCCAGAAATATTTATCGCCAGAGAGATGTCCCGATGACGCAAAAGATCAGCCGCCGCGAGCTCTAGAACCTGACGGTCTATACGCCGCGAATGGCCCAACTGCTCGGCGACCGGAACGAACACCGCCGCCTCGAATGGGCCGCCCTCCTCGCCGGCAATCCGCAACAATGTCTCATGATACGCGACACTACTGTCCAAACTTCGCACCACCGGCTGATAGGCAAGCGTGATGCGGTTTTCACGCACAGCCTCAAGAAGCACCGCGGCAAGAATCATATGCGCCTTCTCCCGGGCCTCCTGACGCGTCGTCAACCGGTGGATTGAAACATTACCGCCGCCTTGGCCTGCCGCTTGACGATAGGCGCTTTCCGCGTCAATCATCGCCGCCGTCGGCGTTTTTGCAATATTTGGAAACGAAACCCCGCCAATTGATACGGTTACCGGAACGACGGTATCGGACGCTTGGACCGGTTTGGATGCAATCTGGTCAATGATGTTCCGCGCCGCCACGATTACACCTGTTTCGGGGCACCGGCTCAACACAACGCCGAATAATCCCTCTCCGATCCGACCAATAATATCGGTGGCCCTGACGCCGTCTTCGAGTCGCCGCCCAATACCAACGATCACCTGGTCGGCGACCTTCGAACCATGTGCCTCGCTAATCCGGTCAAAATCGTCGACGCCGATCACCAAATAGGCGCCCTGTTGTGCGTAACGCCGAGCGTGCGACAACGACAGGTCGATTGCTTCCCGCAACCGCGTGCTGTTATGAAATCCAGTTAACGTGTCATAGAGCGCACGATCGCGAACGTCTTCCACGTCCGCCATCCGGTCCGTGACGATACGAAGCGTGCCGGCGAGCCGCGCGGGTATACCATCCTCCGCATAATCCAGCCGGCCGCGTTCATGAACCCAGCAAAATGCACCGTCGGTTCGACGCAACCGGTATTCAAGATCTACGGCGCGGCTCTCCATTCCCGAACCTGACACCAATATCGTCCGTTTCGGCAAATCTTCCGCGCTCAAACGTTCGTGATAGGAAATGCCGTCCGCAACGGTCACGCCCACACCGAATAGAGATTCAACATCGCCATAAAACGTCATCGAGTCGCTATCAATATCCCATGAGTACGCGACATCACCGGACGCCAAGAGTGCCGACAAGGCGGTATCCGGCATATTCAAATCAAGGGTCATTAGGGCAACCAAATTAGAAACATAAAATTTTAATTAATTTAACAGGAATTTTTTCTCAAAGAAATGACAAATCCATTAACCATTCACTAACCGACCTTCTGTAAGCCGATGAATAAGGTTAACGGAATACCGCGCCGGATTCGCCAAGAACCGGCTCTCAGTGCCATCAAGATGCCGGCACCACGGAGCGCCGATTGTAATGGAAGTGACGGTCATTGCACCCAATGTGGTTGAGTTTGCTGGGAATTTAGCCCGGCAAAGCGCGCCAATTGCCGAGCGCTTCATACCGCCACCGCCGCCACCACCGCCAAAATCGGAAACACCCCTAAAACCACGAGACGAAATTGGTGAACAGAGCCGGCGGCTGGCGGCGAACAAAAACCTACCGGCATCGTCTCGTTCTGCTTCCAAGCCGGAATCTCCTGGCGAGTTCAGGCTAATTGCCGAACCGCGAAACCGGCTTGGGCAGCCCTCGACACAGTTTCTCGCACAACAAATCGCCCAGGAATCACGTTCCTCCCTGCGACCGGGGAAACCTTTTCCTTCGGTTCTAGCCGCTTATGAACGTTCGCGTCCGCAACGGCCCAAAACCGATTCGGAACCAACCATCATCACCCGCAGGGTAAACCTATTGCTCTAACCCCCCTTTTTCCAGAACGACGAGAAGCCGAAACCCGAAAGCGCGGCCCAGAAATGGCGCGAGCCAATTCTCTATCGCCGTCAACGAAGCAACCAACGAAACCGGAACCAAGCTCCAACGCCGGAAACCACCGGATAACGGGTATACGAAAAAAGCAAACCGCTCCGCCTGAACGATGGGTAGAGTCGGTATCCGCGCCGCAAATGATTGCCGCCGCGCAGCGCTACCGAAAAGCAGTGTCGGTATGGCCTGATTGGAATCATAAGGATCGCGAGTAGGATCAAGCGGACCATCCGCCAGCGCGTCTTCGCCCATGTCGACCGGCTCATGATGAAACAATCCGTAGAATACGCGGCTAACCGGCGTGATTCCCGGTTCCAACACGATCACACGCCCACCGGGGCGCAACACCCGTGACGCCTCTTCGAAAAACCGAATGGGCCGTTCCAGATGATGCAACACATCGAACATCACGACATTGTCGAAACTCGCCGACAAAAAGGGCAATCGATGGGCATCGCAAACCAAGTCCAGCCAAGGCGCGGTTAGGATATCGGTCGAAACGACGTCCGGCGCAAAAGCCTTCAGGTTCCCCGACCCCCCGCCTATTTCGAGCGTCTTTCCAGGTTGGCAAGCTTTGACGATTTTCTCATACCAACCCCGATAAACCGCGCGAAGAACGGGTTTCGACTCCCAAATCGCGCGATAATCCGCCGGTTCGGACGGTGTCGCCATCAAAAAGCCTTTAGTCGGAAAAACGCGAACACCACCATCCGGATCAACAACCAACCATGCGCGAAACGGGAAATCTGCGTTTCGCCGTAGGTTCGACTGGCGTATCGTATCGGCACTTCCACTACCTTGAGATTCAGTTTCGTGGCCCCGAAGATCAGGTCGAAATCGCCGAATGGATCGAAATCGCCGAAATAGTCGCGGTTCGCGGCGATCATTTCATAGTGCCGTTTGCGAAGAACTTTCGTGCCACACAAGGTGTCCGTGAAACGTTGGTTGAGCAGCCACGAGAACAGTACCGAGAATATCTGGTTGGCAACCCAATTCAAGAACCGCATCGCCTCCCGCTCCATGGGATAGACCAACCGGCTACCATTGATGAATTCTCCCTTACCCGACCGCAAAGCCTCATAATATTTCGGAAGATCCTCGGGTGGCATGGTTAAATCAGAATCCAAAATCATAAGGACATCACATCGCGCGAGATCGAAACCCTTGCGCACCGCGTCGCCTTTACCTTTACCGTCTTGGCGGACCGCCTTGATATCCCACTCCCCGGCATAGGCATCACGCACCCGTTCGCATTCCTCAAACGTACCGTCGCTCGAATTACCCTCGACGAATAATATTTCCATATCCTCCGCGAAACGGGGCATGCGTTGGACCGCGGGTTCGATATTGCCGCGTTCGTTACGACACGGAACCAGTACGCTAACCGACAACGGCTCCATCGACGGCGCAGGACGCGGGCGCGCGACAAGGTAATTGCGTAGGGATAGGCGTCTGACACCCGGAAGCGTTCCAATAAAACGGTTTAGCAACGGTCCGATTCCCAAGAGTTTCCGGGGAACGAGCTGGCGCCATTCCCGCTTGATAATATCGAAATCGGATAAGTGAAGCAGATTGCCGATATCACCTGTCGACAGCCAGTTGAGAGAGGGTTGCCGCATCTTCACACCGACCAGTTCCGCCATCCGCAATAACGGCTCCCAGTATCGCGAGTAATACGCAATAACGACCCGCGTGTCGGGCGTGCATAATCGGTGGAGTTGGCGCAGCGTTGTTTCGCAATCGTCGAAATAGCCGATCGTATCGGACACGACGATGACATCGAACGGTCCTTCAAGACGGTCGAGGCAGGATGGATCCTCGACATCGCCGACTTCAAATGTCAGGTCTGGAAAATTGGTCCGCGCGATTTCGATCATTTTCTCGCTGAAATCGACCCCGACTCCATGACTAGGCTTCAGCGCATTCAACAATCGGCCCGTCCCGCAACCCAGATCTAAAATTCGCGCATTCCTCGGCACCAAAAACTGCATATAGCGCTGGTGTTCGACATGAAAATAATCATTGCGGCGAAGCCAGCTATCCCGCGCATCCGCTATCCGGTCCATCCACGCAATCATTGCCGTCTTGCGCGTTGAGGGTTTTCTTTCAGCTTGCATCATGAGATTGCGAACCGCCGCCTTTCTGGTCATTTGCCAAACCGAATCCCTGCCGCGCGCTTGGTCCTTCCGCGAGCCAGAGCAGGCCGCCTGGCGCTCCAACAACGACAAGAATCACACCCAATATTAGCGATACGATCAGCGCATTGGCCTCCGGAACGCCGACAAAACCAAACGCCACGACCATCGCCCCCTCCCGCACGCCCCAACCCGCCACGGAAATCGGTATCATGGACACCAAAAGTACCGGCGGCACGAAGATCAAGCAATGAAGGAGCGAAATTTCAACCGCAACCGCCCACCCGATCAGCCAGACCGCGAATACGCTGGTCATGTGAATTAGAAGCGCCGCCACCACAACGGCAATCAGCTTGGTTTTCGATCGCGTAAGCCGCCGTAAATCGCGTGCGAGAACAACGATGAAGCGGGTAGCGAGCCAACGGTCCAGGAAGACACCCCATTCGCCCCCGAACGCATATAAAACGGCAAACGCGCCGCCACCCAATCCGACTAAAATCGGTAGACTCCAACGCGCCGTCGGGTCCGCGATTATCGCGCTCGATGCTGGAAGCGAGACGGCGACAATCAAAATAAGCGCCGCCGCGGCGCAAAGCCGGTCCATCAGAATACTGGACGCGGCACGATCCACGGGGACGCCGCTGCGATAGACGAACCAAACACGCACCACATCGCCCCCGATCGTCGAAGGCAGGGTCTGATTGAAAAACAGACCGATCCAACTCAAGCGAAGGGTTCTTAGGCCACTCAGCGAAATCCCAAGCACGTGATTCAACACGGTCCAACGCACGGCCAAAAGACAGCCCGCCAATAGCGAAACGATTAGCGCTAGAATCAACGGCCCCGCGGATATTTGATCAAGGCCTTGGAGGACTGCCGCCAAATCGGTTCGCTTCAGCAGCCACCAGATAAGCAGGCCCGACACGGCGGCCTTGACCGCAAATATGAGCCACTGCTTCACGATTCAATTCTCTGATTTACGCTCTTCGGCGCCAGATTGCGGCGCGCTGTTTAGCAGGGTCAGGCCCTCGCCGACAAGAGTGATCGTAAGGAAAGATAAAGCTAATACCAAGGAGCGTTGGTATTAATCCTCTATCTCGTAATGCTCGCGCACGAACGCCGCGCTCGTTTTCTCACTCAACCTGTCGGCGGCAATTGCATCCGGCGTCCTTTTTGAGGCCGCGCCATAACCACCGGCACCCGGCGTTTCGACAACGATTCTATCGGCAGCATCCAAAACGATTCCGGCCGGCTTGTTCTCCAATTTCACCTCCATGCCATCACCGTCTATGCGCGCGAAACGTCCAGACCCGCCTGATTTACCACCGAAAATCCCCCAGGGCCGATGACGAAACCGTTCTCCCGCGCCGTTAAAGACACAATCGTGACCCACCGGTCCAATGACCCGCCGAATTCCCATGCCGCCTCGGTATTGGCCGGCGCCACCGGAATCCTCAATCAGCCCATAGCTTTCGACACGCAAGGGATACTCGGTTTCGATCACTTCAATGGGTAGGTTCGACGTGTTGGTAATGTGAACCTGGATGCCATCGGTTCCGTCGCGGTCGTTGCGGCCGCCGAAACCGCCACCCAACGTTTCGAGATAGAGATAACCCCGACCTGTCGAGGGATCGACCCCCGAAAAGACCGCGGTCGTATTCGCACCGTTCGCCGCGCCAACCGCCGCGTCCGGCAATGCGGTTGCCAAGGCGCCGATCACGACATCAACTATTCGTTGACTGGTATGCGCGCGCGCCGCGACCGGCGCCGGCGCGACACAGTTCAGTAAACAGCCTTCGGGCGCGGCGGTTTCGCAAACATTCAAGACACCCTGATTATTCGGAATTTCCGGATCGAGCATGCCCTTCAAACAATAGGCAACTGCCGCCTGCGTCGCGTTCATCGTGACATTGATATTGCCTTGTACTTGAGGTGAGGTGCCCGAAAAATCCGCATGCATGCGATCGCCCTTGATTTCTATGCGCAGCTTGATCGGGATATCGACCGCACCCAACCCGTCGTCATCCATGACGTCCTCGAACTCGTAGACCCCATCGGGGATCGTCTTCACCCCATCTCGCATGCGCTGTTCGGTGCGCGATACGATTTCACCAAACGTCGTGCGTAGCAGGTCTATCGAATATTTCTCTATCATCTCGCGCAACCGTCGCTCGCCAAGCCGGCATGCGGCGATCTGCGCGTAGTAATCACCCAAACGTTCTTCGGGCAGCCGGACATTGAGCAGCATCAAATCGAACAGATCCTGCTGCAACTCACCCCGCCGAAACAGTTTGACCACCGGAATACGCAAACCTTCCTGATAGATTTCCGACATCCCCCCGGCCATCGATCCCGGCACCATCCCGCCGACATCGGCGTGATGGGCGATGTTGCAGACAAACGCGACTAGTTTTCCGCCCTCGAATATCGGCAGGGCCAAGTTTATATCCGGCAAGTGCGTGCCGCCCGCGACGTGAGGGTCATTGGCGACAAACATGTCTCCTTCGTGAATATCATCACGTCCGAACTTTTTGAGTAGGCTATCCATCAGGCCAATCATCGAGGCCAGGTGAATCGGCAGCGAATTTTCCGCCTGCACGATAAGCACACCGTCCGCGTCGCAGATCGCCGTGGAATGGTCCCGGCGCTCCTTGATATTCGTCGAGTAGGCGCTTCGCGTCAGGGCTATATAGGTCTCATCAGTAATTGAGCGAAGACCGTTGAACAGAATTTCAAGGGTAATCGGGTCTAGTTTCGAGCTCATATCGCATCCGCCAATTCAATGATGAGATTGTTCGCGCCATCAA
>JAJFJC010000026.1 GCA_021774385.1 Alphaproteobacteria bacterium | reverse complement strand
GGTTGTGTTGCCGGAAGGCACGGAGATGGTGATGCCGGGCGACAACGTGGCGATGGAAGTGGCGCTGATCGCACCGATTGCGATGGATGAAGGTCTGCGTTTCGCGATCCGCGAAGGTGGCCGTACCGTCGGCGCCGGCGTCGTCGCGAGCATCGTAGAGTAAATAAATGTAATCGCTCCGGCGCCTTAGTGGCGCCGGTTTCAATTAGGGCACGAGGACGGCATGGATAGCCAAAATATTAGAATTCGCCTGAAGGCATTTGATCATCGCGTACTCGACCAGTCGACAGGCGAGATCGTGCAGACGGCGAAACGGACAGGTGCGCAAGTGCGTGGACCGATTCCATTGCCGACTCGCATCGAGAAGTACACGGTGCTGCGGTCTCCGCATATCGACAAGAAGAGTCGGGAGCAGTTTGAAATACGCACGCACAAACGTCTCCTCGACATTATCGACCCAACACCGCAAACGGTGGACGCGCTAATGAAGCTCGATCTCGCCGCTGGTGTGGACGTCGAAATTAAAGTTTAGGGATAGGCAAATGCGTTCTGGTCTCATTGCAAAAAAAATGGGTATGACGCGGGTCTTCACGGACTCGGGGGATCATGTGCCCGTGACCGTCTTGCAAGTCGACAACTGTCAAGTCGTCGCCGTGCGGGATGAAGAAACAAATGGTTATTCCGCCCTTCAGCTCGGCGTGGGCGCGGCGAAGGTGAAGCGGGTATCCAAAGCGATGCGCGGTCACTTCGCGAAAGCGAATGTTGAACCAAAACGGAAATTGGTGGAATTTCGGGTCAGTTCCGATGCTCTCGTTGACGTTGGTGCGGAGATCGTCCCCTCTCATTTTGCAGATGGTCAATTTGTCGACGTGACTGGGACCAGCATCGGCAAGGGTTTTGCCGGTGCGATGAAGCGGCATAACTTTAGCGGTCTTCGGGCAAGTCACGGTGTGTCGATCTCTCACCGTTCGCACGGTTCGACAGGCCAGTGTCAGGATCCAGGCAAGGTCTTCAAGGGCAAGAAGATGGCCGGCCACCTTGGTGCCAAACAGGTTACGGTGCAGAGCCAACGTATTCTTTCGACGGATGACGAGCGCGGATTGATCTTAGTTCAAGGTGCGGTGCCCGGTTCGAAAAACGGCTGGGTCACGATCAAGGATTCGGTGAAACGCAAGTTACCCAGTGATTTGCCGTTTCCGGCGGCTTTACGGGCAGCACAAGAGGCGCCCACCGAAGAGGTCGTCGCGGATGATACACCTGCAGCGGAGGCAGCGGCGCCAGAGACCGAAGCGCCCGCTACCGACGAGAAGGAATGACGGCGATGAAGAGTAAAGTCATTACCCTCGAGAACAAGGCGGCTGGCGAAATCGAACTCGCCGACGAAGTGTTCGGCGCACCGATGCGCAAGGACATCCTTGCACGCATGGTGAACTACCAACTGGCCAAGCGGCGGGTTGGCAGCGCGAACACCAAGGAGCGTTCCGATATTCGCGGCACGACGGCTAAGCCGTTTCGTCAGAAAGGAACGGGCCGGGCCCGACAAGGATCGAAGAAAGCACCACAGCTGCGCGGCGGCGGCGTCGTTTTTGGACCGCATCCGCGGAACTTCGGCCACAAGCTTCCGAAAAAGGTGCGGCGTATCGCGATGCGGACCGCGCTGTCCGCGAAACAAGCCGACGGCAAACTTGTCATCCTCAAGGATGCATCGTTGAAAAATCCCAAAACAAAAGAGCTTACCGAGAAAATGGCGAAGCTTGGCTGGGATAACGTGCTGATCGTGGCGGGCCCTGAAGTCGATGCGAATTTTGCGCGGGCGGCGGCCAATATTCCGAACATGGATGTACTGCCGACGCAAGGCGCCAATGTCTATGACATCTTGCGCCGCGATCATCTTGTGCTCACCACCGATGCGGTCGAAGCGCTGGAGGCGCGTCTGAAATGAGCTGGAAACACTTCACGAAATCCAAGCCGAGCAAGGAACGCATGTACGAAATATTGCGCAGCCCGGTTATCACGGAAAAAGCGACACTGGCGTCGGAGCATAACCAAGTGACCTTTCGGGTACCCCTGGATGCTTCCAAGCCGGAAATCAAACATGCCGTCGAAGGTTTGTTCGAAGTTCAAGTCATGTCCGTGAATACGTTGGTACATAAAGGCAAGACAAAACGGTTTCGTGGTGTGCCCGGCCGTCAGAAGGATACCAAGAAGGCTGTCGTGAGACTGGCCGAAGGTCAATCGATCGACGTTACGACGGGGTTGTAGGATCATGGCACTGAAGAATTTCAAACCTGTAACGTCGACGCGCCGGCATCTTGTGCTGGTTGATCACTCGGCGCTTTACAAGGGTAAACCGGTCAAGAAATTGACGGTCGGCCTTACCGGCAATGGGGGGCGTAACAATTTCGGACGCATTACAGCGCGCCGCCGTGGTGGCGGTCACAAGCGGAAATACCGTCTGATTGATTTTAAGCGGCAGAAGTTCGACGTAATGGCGACAGTCGAGCGGATTGAGTATGACCCGAACCGGACTGCTTTTATCGCGTTGATCAAATATGCCGACGGTGAGCAGAATTACATTCTGGCGCCGCAGCGGCTCGCGGTTGGCGATCAGGTGGTTTCTGGGCAACGCGCGGATATTAAGCCGGGCAACGCAATGCCGTTGAATAGCATCCCGGTGGGTACCATCATCCACAATATCGAGATGAAGCCGGGCAAGGGCGGGCAAATTGCGCGGTCAGCCGGCACATATGCCCAGCTCATTGGCCGTGACGCCGGATATGCACAGCTTAAATTGACCTCCGGTGAATTGCGCATGGTACGCGGTGAATGCATGGCGACTATCGGTGCGGTATCCAATCCGGATCAAGCAAATATCAAGATTGGCAAGGCAGGCCGTAAACGCTGGCTGGGCAAACGCCCGTCGGTGCGCGGTGTCGCGATGAACCCGGTTGATCACCCCCATGGCGGCGGCGAAGGCCGCACCTCGGGCGGCCGTCATCCGGTGACACCATGGGGCAAGCCGACCAAAGGTAAGCGGACGCGCAAGGCGGGGAGCCGGTCAAATCGGTTGATCATCCGTAGCCGTCACGCTCGTAAGAAATAGGGGAGAGGACTGTGGCTCGATCTGTTTGGAAAGGTCCTTTTGTCGACGGCTATCTGCTTAAGAAAGCGGAGACGGTGCGTTCATCCGGCCGTAATGACATTATTAGGACATGGTCGCGGCGTTCGACCGTATTGCCGCAATTCGTCGGCCTTACATTTGGTGTTTATAACGGCCAAAAATTCATTCCCGTGCTTGTCACGGAAAATATGATTGGCCACAAGTTCGGTGAGTTCTCGCCGACACGGACTTTCTACGGGCACGCCGCCGACAAGCGTGCGCGGAGGGGCTGACGATGGGTAAACGCAAGATTGAACGGCGTCTTGACGAGACGGAGGCGATGGCATTTTCGAAGACCATGCGCGTCAGTCCGCAGAAGCTGAATCTCGTCGCACAGTCGATACGCGGAAAATCCGCCGACGTGGCGCTTGCGTCCTTGGCGTTTTCGCGCCGTCGCATCGCGGGTGAAGTGCGTAAGGTTCTTGAATCCGCAATTGCGAATGCGGAGAACAATCATCAATTGGACGTCGACCGGCTGTTCGTCAAGGAAGCCACGGTTGGAAAGACAATGGTGCTGAAGCGGTTCAGGGCCCGGGCCCGTGGGCGTGTCGGTGGCATTCAAAAGCCGTTCAGCAATCTGACCGTCATCGTCCGGGAACGCGAGGAGACCGAATAATGGGTCAAAAAGTCAATCCGATCGGCTTGCGCCTCGGAATTAACCGGACATGGGATTCGCGTTGGTACGCCGATCGTAAATATGCCGATTTGCTGCATGAAGATTTGGCGATCCGGGAGTATCTGTTCGAGAACCTGCAACAGGCAGGGATTACCAAAGTGGTCATCGAGCGACCGGCGAAGCGGGCGCGGATCACAATCCAAACGGCACGTCCCGGAGTCGTGATCGGGCGCAAGGGCGCGGATATCGAAAAACTGCGTCGCCATTTGTCCGGTGTGACGGGAAATGAAGTTCATCTCAATATCATCGAAATACGCAAACCGGAAATCGATGCGAAGCTGGTGGCGGAGAATATCGCGCAACAGTTAACGCGGCGAGTGGCTTTCCGGCGTGCGATGAAGCGGGCGGTTCAGTCCGCGATGCGGTTGGGTGCCGGTGGCATTCGTATCAATTGCGGTGGTCGTCTTGGTGGTGCGGAAATTGCCCGGATGGAATGGTACCGCGAAGGCCGAGTGCCCTTACATACGTTGCGGGCGGACATTGATTACGGTACGGCGCGGGCCGCGACGACATATGGAATTTGCGGCGTCAAGGTATGGGTATTCAAGGGTGAAATTCTGGCCCATGACCCGATGGCGCAAGACAAGAAGCTTCAGGAGCAACAGGTAAGCCGCTAAGGCGGCGTATCGAGAAGGTGAGCGCAAATGCTGCAACCAAAACGCACAAAGCATCGAAAGCAATTTAAGGGCCGCGTCCATGGCTTGGCCAAAGGTGGCACGGTGCTGAATTTCGGTACATACGGCATGAAGGCGATTACGCCGGGCCGGATAACGGCGCGACAGATCGAAGCCGCGCGGCGAGCGATCACGCGTCATATGAAACGTGCGGGGAAAGTTTGGATCCGCGTTTTCCCTGACGTGCCCGTCACAGGCAAGCCGGCGGAAGTGCGGATGGGTAAAGGCAAGGGTTCGCCCGAATATTGGATGTGCCGAATCAAGCCAGGCCGGATCATGTTCGAACTCGATGGCGTGGATCAAGATGTTGCCCGTCAGGCCTTTGAGTTGGCCGCGGCGAAGCTTCCCGTGCAGACGCGCTTCATACAGCGCCTCGGTTGAGCACGGGACGAAGAGGGATAGTAGGATGAAGGTTGAAGATCTGCGCCAGAAATCGGAAGACGAGTTGAACCAGGAAGCCCTTGATTTAAGGAAGGAAGCGTTCAATTTGCGTTTTCAGCGGGCGAGTGGACAGCTTGAAAATACCGCAAGAGTGCGTCAGGTGCGCCGCGATATCGCGCGCATCAAGACAGTTTTAAATGAACGCCGCGCGACGGCCTGAAGGAGAGCAATAGATGCCCAGGCGAGTTATGCAGGGAAAAGTGGTTTCCGATGCGCCGGACAAGACTATCGTGGTCTTGATCGAGCGTCGGGTTATGCATCCGCGATATAAGAAGATTGTCCGCAAGTCGAAGAAGTACCACGCACACGATGAGGAAAATGCCTGCAAGACAGGCGATATCGTCCGGATCCGCGAATGCCGGCCGTTGTCTAAGAAAAAGTGCTGGGAAGTCGTTACCGAGGCGGATTTGGGCGGTGCCGACGCCGCGCAGTCGGCATAAAGGAGTCGGTTAATGATTCAAATGCAAACCAATCTTGATGTCGCGGACAATTCCGGCGCCCGCCGGGTCCAGTGCATCAAGGTGTTGGGCGGTTCGAAACGCAAGACCGCTGGCGTGGGTGACGTCATCGTCATCAGCGTTAAGGAGGCGATCCCGCGCGGCCGCGTCAAGAAAGGCGATATCCATAGGGCTGTCATCGTCCGGACCGCGAAGGAAATTCGGCGGCAGGACGGTTCCGCGATCCGGTTCGACCGGAATGCGGCGGTGCTGATTAATCCGCAAGGAGAGCCTATCGGAACACGGATTTTTGGCCCGGTGACACGCGAACTGCGGGCAAAACAGTTTATGAAGATTATTTCGCTCGCGCCGGAAGTCATTTAGGCGGCGAGCGACGAAGTTCGGAGTGGATGCAGCTATGGCGGCAAAATTTAAAAAGGGCGATACGGTCATTGTAATGGCCGGTCGGGACAAAGGTAAAAAGGGCGAGATTATGCGCGTCGATCCGAGTGCGTCGCGTCTTTATGTGCAGGGTGTGAATGTCGTGAAGCGACATACGCGGCCGACGCAGACCGCGCCCGGCGGCATCGTTGAAAAGGAAGCGGGTATTCATGTGTCGAACGTGGCGCATATCGACCCGAAGGATGATGGGCCAACAAGAGTCGGTTTCAAGACGATTGATGGCGATCGCAAGGTGCGCTTTGCAAAGCGCTCCGGCGAAATAATTGACCGCTAATAGGAGGCGGTAAAAAGATGACGGAAACGGAAACCTACGTTCCTCGTATGAAGGAACACTATTTGAGCGAAGTTCGTAAATCGCTCGCGGACGATTTTGGCTATGACAATCCGATGCGGATTCCGCAGCTTGAAAAGATTGTCGTGAATATGGGTGTCGGTGAAGCGGCCAGCGATTCTAAAAAAATCGGTGGCGCGATAAACGACATGACGTTGATCACCGGCCAGAAACCCGTCGTGACGAAGGCGAAGGTATCGATCGCCGTTTACAAGCTGCGCGAAGGCATGAATATCGGTGTCAAGACGACGTTGCGCCGAGACCGCATGTATGACTTCCTCGACCGCCTCGTGAATGTTGCCTTGCCTCGGGTGAGAGACTTCAGAGGTCTTTCGAGCAAAAGCTTCGATGGCAGAGGTAATTTCGCGATGGGCCTCAAGGAACAAATCGTGTTCCCTGAAATCGATTACGACAAAGTCGACACGATTCGAGGAATGGACATCGTAATTTGTACGTCCGCTTCCACGGACGATGAAGCGCTTGCGCTTCTAAAAGGCTTCAACATGCCGTTTACGAGCTAAACGGAAATTCGGAGAGATCTGAGATATGGCGAAAAAAAGCGCAATCGAAAAGAACAAGCGGCGCCGCCGAATGGCAAAGCAACATGCCGGCCGTCGTGCACGTTTGCTCGAGATCGCGAACGATCGCACACTGCCGCAGGAAGACCGTTTTGCGGCACGATTGAAACTTGCCGAGTTGCCGCGCAACAGCGCGCCCGTTCGAATTCGCAACCGCTGCGAAATCACCGGGCGGCCGCGCGCGTTCTACCGGAAGTTCAAAATTTCGAGGATTGCTCTGCGCGAACTTGCGTCGAGTGGAATGATCCCCGGCATGGTTAAGTCGAGCTGGTAGGAGGGGACGTAGAATGACGATGACCGATCCTCTGGGTGATATGCTCACCCGAATTCGTAACGGGCAGCGTTGCGGAATGTCGACGGTAAATTGCCCCGCATCGAAATTGCGCGCGAATGTTTTGGACGCGCTGCAACGCGAGGGCTATATCCGCGGTTTCAGTTGGAGCGAACTGCAACAAGGCATCAAGGAAATTACCATTGAGCTGAAATACAGCAACGGCGATCCGGTGATTCGAGAAATTGCCCGGGTATCAAAGCCGGGGCGGCGGGTCTATTCCAAGATCAAGGATTTGCCGCGTGAGTTTAATGGGCTTGGTGTTTCGATATTGTCTACACCGCGTGGCGTTCTTTCCGATGCCGAAGCACGTGAAGCCAATGTCGGCGGCGAAGTTCTGTGCCGGGTATTTTAGGAGAATTGACCGATGTCACGCGTTGGTAAAAATCCAGTCGAAGTTCCGAGCGGTGTCGATGTCGCCATCGTCGATGGTATTCTCACGGCGAAGGGCAAGTTGGGCGAGGAGTCAGTGTCCTTTGTCGATGCGGTCGAGGTTTCTCTTGAGGAAAACCAAGTTCGCGTGACGCCTCGCGATGAGTCGAAGCATGCGCGCTCGATGTGGGGAACAACCCGTAGCCTCGTCCAGAACGCGGTGTCCGGCGTTTCCGAAGGATTTACGAAACGCTTGGAAATCGTCGGTGTCGGCTATCGTGCCCAAATGCAAGGTAAGACACTGAATCTGCAACTTGGTTATAGCCACGACATTCCCTTTCCGGTGCCAGATGGGATTTCGATCGCGCTAGAGGGTGAACGCGGCAACGTCATTGCCGTTACGGGCGCGAACAAGCAGCAAGTCGGGCAGGTGGCGAGTGAAATCCGCGGTTTCAGGAAGCCGGAGCCTTATAAGGGCAAGGGCGTTCGCTACAGCGACGAATATGTCCTCCGCAAGGAAGGCAAGAAGAAGTAAGGGCTAAGGCAATGATGAATTCACGTGCGCTTTTCGAACGGCGCAAAAAACGGAACCGGTTTCAATTGCGCAAGAGAGGCGGCGGTAAGCCGCGCCTTTCGGTGTTCCGTTCCAGCAAGCATATCTATGCGCAGCTTATCGATGATCTTGCCGGCAATACACTTGTCGCCGCGTCGACGTTGGAAAAAACGGTTGCGGATAAAATCAAGACCGGCGCCGATAAGGGCGCGGCGGTTGAAGTTGGCAAACTTATCGCCGAACGGGCAAAGAGCGCCGGTGTCGAAAAAGTTGTCTTCGACCGTGGCGGTTACCGTTTTCACGGCCGGGTGAAAGCCCTCGCCGACGCTGCCCGCGAAGCCGGGTTGAATTTCTAGGAACGAGGACGAAGCATGGCTCGTAATACGAGGAATACCCGGGAAGGCCGCGGTCGGCGCAGAGATAACGCGGCACGCGAAGAGTCGGAGATCCAGGAAAAGCTGGTTCATATCAACCGCGTCGCCAAAGTGGTGAAGGGCGGCCGGCGGTTTGGTTTTTCCGCATTGGTTATTGTCGGCGATGGCAAGGGACGTGTCGGACACGGATCGGGAAAGGCGCGTGAAGTGCCGGAAGCCATACGCAAGGCAACTGAAAGCGCAAAGCGGACCCTGCAGCGTGTTCCGCTGCGCGAAGGCCGCACCCTGCATCATGATGTCGCGGGCCGGTTCGGTGCCGGACGTGTTTATTTGCGTGCGGCCCCTCCGGGCACCGGCATTATTGCCGGCGGTCCAATGCGCGCGGTATTTGAAATGCTTGGCGTGTCGGATGTCGTTGCGAAGTCGATTGGGTCGTCCAACCCGCATAACATGGTGAAGGCAACATTCCAGGCGTTGACCAACTGTGTGTCGCCGCGACAGGTTGCCTCCAAGCGCGGCAAGAAAGTGGGCGATATTGTAGGACGCCGTGAATCGGGCGACGAAACTCGGGAGGCGGCGGATGGCTGATAAGAAAAAGCAGACGATTACCGTAACGCAAACCGGTAGTCCTATTCGCCGCAGGGGCGATCAGCGCGCGACGCTAATTGGTCTTGGGTTGAACAAAATGAACAAAACGCGCGTTCTCGAAGATACGCCGTCGGTGCGCGGTATGGTCGACAAGGTCAGCCATCTCGTTCGGATCGAAGAAGCAGGCTAAGCGGTAAGCCGTAGGCGAGTTAGGAAGCAAACCGATGAAACTTAATGAACTATCCGATAAATCCGGCGCGCGAAAAAACCGCAAGAGGGTTGGGCGCGGACCGGGTTCCGGTAAAGGCAAGACCGCGGGGCGCGGCATGAAGGGGCAGAAGTCCCGCAGTGGCGTCGCGTTAAAGGGGTTTGAAGGCGGTCAAATGCCCTTGTATCGGCGCCTGCCGAAGCGCGGCTTCAACAATATATTCCGCAAATCCTTTGTCGAACTTGGAACGGGCCGTCTGCAGTCCGCGATCGATGCGGGTAAAGTCGATGCCAAGAAAGAGATTAGCGTTGAATTACTTGTGGAAGCGGGGGTTTTGCGCCGTGCCAAAGATGGTGTCCGGCTTCTTGTAAATGGCGATCTCAGTGCAAAGGTTACGATTACCGTCGCGGGTGCCTCGAAAGGGGCAATCGCCATGGTGGAGAAGGCTGGCGGTACGATTACCGTGGCAAAGGAAAGTAAGGGTGAGAGTAAGCCGAAGGACGATGCCGCTTCCGCTGCGCCGTCCGACGGAGATGAAGCTAGTACGTAATTGATTATAAGGCGTTAAGGAATGGCATCGGCTGCCGAACAGCTAGCATCGACGTTCAACTTTGGAGCGTTCGCGAAAGCGACCGAACTAAAGAAACGCCTGTGGTTTACCTTGGGCGCGCTGATCATTTACAGGCTGGGTACCTATATTCCCCTGCCGGGTATCGACCCGACCATACTTGCCGAAATTTTCGAGCAGCAACGTGGTGGCCTCATGGACATGTTCAACATGTTCTCCGGTGGCGCGCTCGAAAGGATGACGATTTTCGCGCTCAACATCATGCCCTATATCTCGTCGGCGATTATCATGCAGCTGATGACGGCGGTATCGCCGCGGCTCGAAGCGCTGAAGAAGGAAGGCGAATCCGGCCGTAAGAAGATCAATCAATATACACGATACGGTACGGTTCTACTGGCCACGGTGCAGGGATACGGTATTGCCGTTGCCTTAGAGGGGGCCGGCGGTTCGTCAGGTGGTTCGGCGGTGTTGGACCCCGGCCTGTTCTTCCGTCTGACCACGGTCATCAGCCTCGTTGGCGGCACCATATTCCTGATGTGGCTTGGCGAGCAAATTACTCAGCGTGGTGTCGGCAATGGTATTTCGCTGATTATCTTTTCGGGAATTGTCGCGAACTTGCCTGTGGCATTGGTTCAAACCCTGGAACAAGGGAAAACCGGTGCTTTATCGACCATATTCATTTTGTTTTTGATGATTATGGCGGTCGCGGTTATTGCGTTTATCGTCTACGTGGAGCGAGCTCAGCGACGCCTCATCGTCCAGTATCCAAAGCGACAGATGGGCAATAAGATGTTTGGCGGTGAATCGTCGCATCTTCCCCTAAAACTAAATACCGCCGGCGTCATACCGCCAATTTTCGCGAGTTCGATTTTATTGATGCCGTTGACGCTTGCCGGATTTAGCGGCGGTCAGGGCCCCGATTTTCTTAACCAAATCACGGCATATTTGGGACCGGGTCAGCCCTTGTACCTCGTCGTATATGTCTCAATGATCGTCTTCTTTGCGTTCTTTTATACCGCCATTGTCTTCAATCCGGCGGAAACGGCCGACAATTTAAAGAAATATGGCGGCTTCATACCGGGCATTCGGCCGGGGAAGAACACGGCGGACTATCTTGATTTCGTCCTGACCCGGCTAACCGTTGCGGGTGCCGCGTATCTTGCGATTGTGTGCGTGCTGCCTGAGATACTGCGCTCGCAATATGCCGTTCCGTTCTATTTTGGCGGTACAAGCTTACTGATCGTGGTTTCCGTGACGATGGACACCGTGGCGCAAATTCATTCACACCTGTTGGCGCATCAATACGAAGGCTTGATTAAGAAGTCCAAGTTGCGCGGGAGGCGTCGGTGATCATGATCATTATCGGACCGCCGGGCGCCGGCAAAGGGACGCAAGCGAATAGGATCAAAGAGTTTCTTTCCATTGGCAATTTGTCGACTGGCGCGTTGCTCCGCGATGCGATTGCGTCGGGTAGCGAGTTGGGCAAGAAGGCCAAGGGTCTTGTCGAAGACGGTAACTTCGTGCCGGATGACGTCATGATCGCGCTTGTTTCGGCACGTATCGAAGAGCCGGATTGCAAGACCGGGTTCATCCTTGATGGGTTTCCGCGAACGCTGACCCAGGCGAAGGCGCTTGACGATTTATTGGAAGAGCGCGGCAAGCAGGTCGAAATGGTTCTCGAAATCAAGACCGAGGACGATGTCGTCGTGGAACGAATTTCGGGTCGTTTCTCCTGCAAAACATGCGGCGAGGGATACCACAAGGCATATAAGACACCCCGAACGGACGGAAAATGTGATGTTTGCGGCGGGTCGGAGTTCGAATTGCGAGCCGACGACAGCGAAGAGAAAATTCGTACGCGCCTATCGCATTATCACCGGCAGACGGCGCCTATTTTACCGCATTACGAGAAGCGTGGAATTTTGCGGTCCGTGGATGGGACGAAAGATTTAGACAACGTAACGCAGGAAATTAAAGAGGTGCTGGCGTCCGCGAATTGATTGACAGCTCATCCCTTTGAAATATAATCGCGCACCCGCTCGGTGGTGCATGATAGCCAGGGATTGCTGGGCTCATAACGAGCCGGACGGGCCTCAAAAATGAAGGAGTACGTAGCGTGGCGCGCATCGCAGGCGTGAACATTCCGACGAACAAACGGGTCGTCATTTCATTGACCTACATCCATGGCATTGGTCGCACCAAAGCCAGGCAGATTTGCCAATCATGCAATATCTCGCTGGATAGCAGGGTTCAGGATCTGACCGATCAGGAAGTCATCGGTATTCGTGAGATTATTGACCGCGACCACATGGTCGAAGGTGACCTTCGCCGTGAATTGGCGATGAACATCAAGCGTTTGATGGATCTTGGTTGCTATCGGGGTGTTCGTCACCGCAAGGGTTTGCCGGTTCGGGGACAGCGTACGCATACAAATGCGCGGTCGCGCAAGGGGCCGGCACGTGCAATCGCCGGCAAGAAAAAAGTTACTAAATAGCGAGGACGACGGTCTATGGCCAAAGCCGCAACGCGCGTTCGCAGGAGCGAACGCAAGAATATCACGTCTGGCGTCGCGCACGTCAACGCGACATTCAACAATACGAAAGTGACGATAACCGACGTACAGGGCAACGCGATTGCATGGTCGTCAGCCGGCAGTCAGGGGTTTCGGGGTAGCCGTAAATCCACGCCTTACGCGGCGCAGATGGCGGCCGAAGACGCCGGCCGCAAGGCGCAGGAACATGGTGTGAAAACCTTGGAAGTCTGCGTGAAGGGGCCAGGCTCCGGGCGTGAATCAGCCTTGCGCGCTCTGTCTGCAGCCGGCTTTACGATTACGGCGATACGGGACGTCACGCCGATACCGCATAATGGGTGTCGTCCACCGAAGCGTCGCCGGGTTTAATTTAGGCTTGGGGTAACAAGCGTCGACATACGCTTGAATTGATTGAAACAAAGTTTGTCCGCGGCCGTTTCAGGCAGCGAGACCAACGGAGATGAGAGGTCGCATCCGTGATCCAGAAAAATTGGCAGGCACTGATTAAGCCGAACAAGCTGAATGTTGAACCAGGCGACGACGTGGGACGGTCGGCGACCGTGGTCGCGGAACCGCTGGAACGTGGTTTTGGACTGACGTTGGGCAATGCGCTTCGGCGTGTGCTCTTGTCTTCCCTGCATGGTGCGGCGGTAACATCCGTCCAGATCGATGGCGTACTGCATGAATTTTCGTCGATTGCCGGCGTGCGCGAGGATGTGACGGACATTGTCCTGAATATCAAGGGTTTGGCTTTGCGCATGCATGGCGAGGGCCCGAAACGCATTCATCTTGTCGCGGAAGGGCCTGGCGAAATTTCAGCGAGCAAAATAGAAACCGGACATGATGTCGAAGTCATGAACCCGGATCTGGTGATTTGCACGTTGGATGAAGGCGCCAAGATTTCTATGGAAATGACCGTTGAAACCGGCACCGGTTATGTTGCCGCGACGCAAAACCGGCCTGAAGACGCCCCGATCGGCTTGATCCCGATCGACTCGGTCTTTAGTCCGATTAGCCGCATTTCCTACAAGGTCGAGAACACGCGCGTCGGTCAGGTGACCGATTACGATAAATTGTCCATGCAGATTGAAACAAATGGCGCCCTGACGCCGGATGACGCGGTCGCGTATGCTGCCCGCATTCTGCAGGATCAATTGCAGTTGTTTATCAATTTCGAGGAACCGGAAACCCGTGCCGCCGAGGAGGCGCCGACGGATCTGCCGTTCAACAGGAATTTGTTGCGCAAGGTGGACGAGTTGGAACTCTCGGTTCGTTCCGCGAACTGCTTGAAAAACGACAATATCGTTTATATTGGCGATTTGGTGCAGAAAACCGAAGCCGAAATGCTCCGGACACCGAATTTTGGCCGTAAATCACTTAACGAGATCAAGGAAGTTCTAACGCAAATGGGACTACATCTCGGTATGGAGATTACGACCTGGCCGCCAGAGAATATCGAAGAGTTGGTCAAGCGGCTCGAGGAGCCCTTTTAGCGTGATTTCGCCTTCGTTTACGCGAGGGCGGGTCGAAACTTAATTTACAGGAGTAGGTATCATGCGGCATCGCATGAGCGGACGTAAACTGAACAGGACGAGCTCGCACAGAAAAGCGATGTTCTCCAATATGGCGGTTGCGCTGCTGAAACACGAACAAATCAAGACGACCTTGCCCAAGGCGAAGGAATTGGGGCCGATTGTCGACCGCCTCATTACGTTGGGAAAGAAAGGTACTTTGCATACCCGACGGAGAGCGCGTTCGATCTTGCAAGACGATGCAACGACATCGAAGCTCTTCGAAACGCTGGCGCCGCGCTATTCGGATCGCGCGGGTGGTTATACACGCGTTCTCAAGGCGGGTTTTCGATATGGCGATTCCGCGCCCATGGCGGTGATCGAACTCGTCGATCGTGATTCCGATGCCAAGGGGCTCGATTCCGGGCCCGTTCTAGGTGAGGATGACGAGGTGGAGGATTAAACGCGCACTGCGTTTCCTCCATGGTTGAGCTGATTGAGGCGGTCGTTGGACCGCCTTTTTCATTTGCCCGAGGTTATCGGGCAAACCGTTGCAAACGGCTTGCGAGCGCATACATACCGGTTATGATTTCCAACATGATAGGCCGCCTTGGTTTTTTCAAAATTGTCTTGCTTGGGTTTCTTGCGATGTTCGCGAGCGCCGCGGTAGCGCAATCGATTCCGCAAAGCCGAGAGCAGATCAAGTTAAGTTACGCGCCGCTTGTTAAGGCGGCCGCCCCGGCGGTGGTCAACATCTATGCCAAGCGGCGGGTGCGGCGGCAGGGCCGGTCTTCCTTGTTTGATGACCCGATATTCAATCGCCTTTTCGGTGATTTTCCGTTTCAAGGCTTTAGCCGCGAACGAATTGAGAATTCGCTCGGTTCCGGTGTCATCGTGCAGGCGAACGGCCTGATCGTTACCAACAATCACGTGATCGACAAGGCGCAAGAAATTACCGTCGTTCTCTCCGACCGACGCGAATTCGCGGCTACTCTCGTGGTGGCGGACAAGCGGACCGATATTGCAGTTCTGCGGGTTGAAACGAACGATGAAGAATTGCCTTATCTAGATCTTGGTGACTCGGATTCCTTGGAAGTAGGTGACCTCGTCCTCGCCGTCGGAAATCCCTTCGGTGTCGGGCAGACCGTTACCAGCGGAATCGTATCGGCGCTGGCTCGGACGTCCGTCGGTATTAGCGATTTCCGATCCTTCATTCAGACCGATGCCGCGATCAACCC
>JAJFJC010000250.1 GCA_021774385.1 Alphaproteobacteria bacterium | reverse complement strand
TATTTAATGCCCAAACCCTCAACGGATGGACTGCGCGCCGATATCAAGTTTTATAAGGCTTTGGGTGTCGCGCGAATTGTATCGCTCCTCGAGTACGAAGAAGCATTGGATCTAGGCCTCGCCCGGGAAAAAGATATATGCGAAGAATTTGGGATCGAGTTTCTGCAGCATCCGATAAACGATTTTGGCCTTCCGGATATAGCTTCATTCTCAAGGCTGGTTGATAGGGTTTGCGCGGCGTTGAAAGCGGGTATCAATACAGCTGTACACTGCCGAGCGGGTATTGGCCGGTCCGGCATGCTGGCAAGTTGTATCCTTGTCCGTCTAGAGACAAAGGCGGAAGAAGCCGTTTCCTTGGTAAGCCGATCGAGAGGTGTCGCGGTGCCGGATACCGAAGAACAGCTTCGGTTCATCTTGGGTTTTACCGAAAACGCCAAAATTTTATTTTAGTAAGACCGCCGATGCGGCGGCGCGTACTCGTTCGGTATTCCCGGCGCCTGCGTTAATGAACCTCCGCCGCATCAGCAATTTTTCGAGCAATACTTGCGAAGTGATAGTCGCAGCCGGGGGCGCCGGCGACAAGGCACCCGATTGGCATGTTCTCCGATGATAGACCGACGGGCATCGTGACGACGGGACCGCCAAGCGTGGTCCAGGGCGAAATATAGCTGGCATCGCCGGTCCAAGCTAAGCCCTCGGGGGCGGTCTTCGGCGTCGCCGGCCAGATGAAGGCGTCGGTGCCCGGAAAATGATTGAAGAAGGTATGGCGCGCGTGGTCGATTTGCCGCCGTCCCGCGAAATACGCTTCATCGGACGTTGCCAATCCACGGCGAAGGGCTTCGCAAAGAAAGTCCCCGACGCTGCCTTCCGGTTCGTCGAGCAGATCTTTCCTCGTATGACCGGCATCGTATTCCATCGTCAGGCGGTGATGTTCCTGGAGTCCGGCAATGTCGATTGGCGAATCCTGCCGCGTAACGTTGTGTCCCGCTTCCTTTAGGCGCGCTTCCGTATTCTCAATCGATTTGTGGATGTCAGCATCCGCGCTGTCGAGAACCCGGTCATGCAGAACGGTAATGTTGAGCGGCGCATCGCTCGCGGCAATCCCATGCATGCGGGCGTGCGAGGGACAAATCGCCTCGAATACCGATGCGGAATCGGCGACGCTCCAGCCATAATAGCCAACCGTGTCGTAGAGATAGGAGAGGGGAAACACGCCGCCACCCGGCATCAGGCGCGTGCTGGGTTTGAAAGCGGAAATGCCGCAATAGGCCGCCGGTCGGTTGACCGACGCCATGGTCTGGGTGCCGAGCGCGACTGGCACCATACCCGCCGAAACCGCCGCGCCGGAACCGCTGCTCGACCCGCCCGGCGTATGCGCCAAATTGTAAGGATTGCGCGCGGGGGAGATGTCACGGAACGCGAATTCGGTGGTATGCGTCTTGCCGAGGACAATCGCACCGGCAATACGCAGCGCGGCGACGACTTCCGCATCCGCTGTCGCAGGCCCGGCATTGGCCCTGGATTTGCTATTGCAGCGGGTCGGAACGCCAAGGACGTCGATAATGTCCTTCACGCCGACCGGAATGCCGTGCAGGGGACCGCGGATGGTACCGGATTGGATTTCGGTTTCCAGGATGGCCGCTTCCTTGAGCGCCGCGTCACCGCAAAGCTCGCGCCAAGCTTCGACTTGTGGCTCGACCGTTTCAATCCGGTCGAGATAACCCTGCACGAGGTCTACCGGTGACAACTCACCATCACGAATTGCTTGTGCCAAAGCATCGACTCGTCCCGGGTCCGATACGGTATTCGGTATTTCGCTCATGACGGCATAAACTCCAAAGGTCACCGATTACTTTCTTCCGTTTTACGATGTCCTCACATTACGCAAGACGAATGAAAGCCTAGACCATATCATGACGAGAAACCGACGCCATGTCATGACGGTTCCGCCAAAACATTGAGATGAAGAAAGGATAAATCGTGAAATTCGGAATGTTCGGCGGCGCGCGATCGGTTCCCGGGGTCGAGGATGGCTATTATGAAGGCTACAACGCCTATATCGCCGCTGTGGTCGAGGCAGAGGCGTTGGGTTTCTATAGTAATTTTATTGTTGAACATCATTTCAGTGGCATGGGGCAGGTTTCGGCTTCGCTCAATCTTTTGTCCTATCTTGCGGCCAAGACAAAAACGATCCGGCTTGGGACGGCGGTGGTCGTGCTGCCGTGGCACAATCCAATTTTAATTGCCGAACAGGCGGCAACCGTCGATTTGCTTTCAGGCGGCCGGTTCGATTTCGGCGTCGGCAAGGGGTATCGCTACAACGAATTCGAAGGGTTCTGCATTCCGATCGAAGAATCCACGGAACGTTTCGAGGAAGCGGTCGCGGTGATCCGAAAGGCATGGACGACGGAGGGACGTTTTTCGCACCACGGCGCGCGCTGGAATTACGAGAACATTGTTGTTGAACCGGCTCCAACGCAAAAACCGCACCCGCCGCTCTGGCTGGCGGCCGGTCGTCCGGAATCGCTGCAATATGCGGCGCGCGAAGGATACAACCTGTTCCTCGATCAATTCCAAACGTTTGAAGTTATGCTCGAACGATTGCGGATCTTTAAGGCCGCGATGGTCGAGGCGGACCGCGAATTCGATCCGCTCGGCGTTGCGGTCGCGCGCGGTTTATTGATCGCCAAGACCGCGGAAGAACGCGAGGCGGCGATTGCCGCCCGCATGAAATCTCAGGAGCTCATGAATGCGTTTGGCATGTCGGCGGACAAGTCGCGTAAATCCAGCATGGTATCCGACCCTGATTTACGAAAGGCCGCCGTCGAAGGCACATTGATTGGCACACCGGCGGAAATCATCGAGCGTTTGAAATGGCTCGAAGGCGAGGGCGTGGGTTACGTCCTACTTTCCTCACGCGGTACGGATGGATTGCGCATCTTCGCGGAGGAAGTCATGCCCGCGTTCGCGTGAACGTTCGCTTCCGCGGTCGTATAAAGCACGGCTAACGCGGCAGAACCGTTTCACCCATGAGGAATTCATCGACGGCCCGTGCACATTGCCGGCCTTCGCAAATGGCCCATACCACCAGGGACTGCCCACGCCGCATGTCGCCGGCGGCGAACAGTTTTGGGATACTGGTCTGGTAATCTACGGTGTTGGCGTTGACATTTCCGCGGCCATCAAGCTCGACACCGAGGTTCTCCAACATGCCTTCATGCACGGGGTGAACAAACCCCATGGCGAGCAGGACTAAGTCGGCTTCGACGATGAAATCACTGCCGGGAATGTCGCGGAGTTTTTCATCAAGCCTGGTAACGTGTAGCGTTGAGACCCTGCCGTGTCGTCCGGAAAATTTGGTCGTCGACACGCACCAGTCACGTTCCGCGCCCTCGTTTTGCGACGACGATGTTCGCAGTTTGCGCGGCCATAACGGCCAAGTCGTGCCCTTATCGGGATGTTCCGGTGGTTTCGGCATGATTTCATATTGCGTCACCGAGATAGCCCCTTGCCGGAAGGAGGTTCCGATGCAGTCGGATCCCGTATCGCCGCCGCCAATGACGACGACGTTCTTGCCGGCGGCGCTAATTTCCTCCACGCCACCAAGTGGTTCACCACTAACACGGCGATTTTGTTGTGGCAGAAAATCCATCGCGTACTCAATGCCTTCCAAGTCACGACCGGGGACGGTTAGATCGCGCGCATGTTCGGAGCCACCGGATAGTACAACGGCATCGAATTTCTCTAGCAAACCTTCGGCTGTGTCATCAACGCCGATATGGACCCCCGTGCGAAAAGTGACTCCCTCCGCTTCCATCTGTGCGACCCGGCGGTCGATCAGGAGTTTTTCCATCTTAAAGTCGGGAATGCCATAACGTAGCAGGCCACCGGCCTTGGCGTTTTTCTCATATACCGTCACGTCATGCCCGGCTCGGGCCAATTGCTGCGCGCAGGCTAGGCCAGCCGGCCCAGAGCCGACGACGGCGATACGTTTGCCGGTTTTCCGTTCCGCGACAACCGGTATGATCCAGTTTTTCTCCCAGCCCGTATCGACAATCGTACATTCGATCGTTTTGATCGTGACGGGGTTATCGTCAATGTTGAGAGTGCACGCTTCCTCGCACGGCGCGGGGCAGATGCGGCCGGTAAATTCCGGAAAATTGTTTGTCGAATGCAGTACGTCTAGGGCAGCTCGCCAATCTTCCCTGTAAACGAGATCGTTCCAATCGGGAATGATATTACTGACCGGGCAACCTTGGTGGCAAAAGGGGATGCCGCAATCCATGCACCGCGCGCCCTGTTGCGACACCTGCTTGTGATCCATTGGGATGACGAATTCACGGAAATGACGCACCCGGTCGCCGGCCGGCGCGTTTTTTCGGTCTTGCCGATCAATTTCAAGAAAACCGGTTATCTTGCCCATATTATTTACCCCCCGCCGCACCAGATGCGGCGACCGATGAAAGTTGGGCAACCTGCATTTCCTGAAGCGCACGCCGATAGTCGACAGGCATTACCTTCACGAACTTCGGCAGATAATCGTCCCAGTTTTGTAAAATTTCAGCCGCCCGACTGGAGTTTGTGTAATGCGCGTGCTGTTCGATAAGGCCGAACAATCGCTCCGCATCATGCCGCGTCATGTCATGGGATACATCGACACGCCCATGGGCTTCCAGGTCACCCCCCTGGTGGGCCATTTCCTCCAATGTCTCGTCTTCCGCCGCAACCGGTTCAAGATCGACCATCGCGAGATTGCAACGTTTTGCGAAGTCGCCCTCTTCATCGAGGACGTAGGCAATGCCGCCGCTCATACCGGCGGCGAAATTGCGTCCGGTATAGCCAAGGACGACGACGATACCGCCGGTCATATACTCGCAACCATGGTCACCGACGCCTTCAACGACGGCTGTCGCGCCGGAGTTCCGTACGGCGAAACGTTCGCCGGCAACCCCTCTGAAGAAACATTCTCCCTCCGTGGCACCGTACAAAACGGTATTGCCGACGATTATGCTGTCTTCGGGAACGATTCTGGCTTCCTTGGGCGGGTTAATCACGATCCGTCCACCGCTAAGTCCCTTACCGACATAGTCGTTGGCATCGCCTGTTAACTCGACGGCGACGCCCTTGGCGAGGAAGGCGCCGAAACTTTGTCCAGCGGTGCCTTTGAGCTTGATGCTAATCGTGTCTTCCGGAAGGCCTTCGCTACCGTACCGTTTCGCGATTTCTCCCGACAGCATCGCGCCGGTTGTCCGATCGGTATTATGAATTTCCCCTTCGATCGAAACCGCTTTGCGACGTTGCAGCGCCGGCAGAGACTTTTCGATGAGCCAGCGGTCCTTGATGCTGTCGATGTCGTGCTCCTGAACTTCGCAATTGTAAATCGCGGTCTCCGGAGCGGCTTCGGGTTTATGCAGGACCTTCGAGAGATCGATACCTTTTGCCTTATAATGTTCGATTACCTTCTGTTGGTCGAGGCGATCGGATTGGCCGATCATCTCGTGGAAATACCGAAAACCAAGCGACGCCATCAATTCCCTAACTTCCTCGGCGACGAAGAAGAAATAATTGATCACATGCTCGGGCTTGCCCGTGAAACGGCGGCGCAATTCAGGATCTTGCGTCGCAATCCCGACCGGGCAGGTGTTGAGATGGCATTTGCGCATCATGATGCAGCCGGATGCGATCAACGGCGCGGAAGCAAATCCGAATTCGTCCGCGCCCAAAAGCGCGCCGATAACGACGTCCCGGCCTGTTCTAAGTCCACCATCCACTTGCACGGCGATACGGCTACGTAGCCGGTTCAACACGAGGGTTTGGTGCGTCTCAGCGAGCCCAATTTCCCACGGTGACCCGGCATGGGTGATCGATGTCATCGGGCTGGCGCCCGTGCCGCCCTCGAAACCAGAAATCGTGACGTGGTCGGCGCGGGCTTTCGAAACGCCTGCGGCAACGGTTCCAACACCGATTTCAGAGACCAGCTTGACACTCACATCGCCATCCGGATTGACGTTCTTCAGGTCGTAAATCAATTGCGCCAGATCTTCGATCGAATAGATATCATGATGCGGCGGTGGCGATATTAAACCGACCCCGGGTGTCGAATGGCGCACCTTGGCGATGACCGCATCGACCTTGTGGCCCGGTAGCTGCCCCCCTTCGCCGGGTTTCGCGCCCTGTGCCATCTTAATTTGCATCATATCCGAATTGGCAAGGTATTCCGCCGTCACCCCAAATCGTCCGGAGGCAACCTGTTTGATGGCGGAGCGTTCGGAATCGCCGTTCGCCTTGGCGACATAGCGATCCGGTTCCTCGCCACCTTCACCGGTGTTCGACTTGCCGCCGATCCGGTTCATTGCGACGGCTAGATTGCGGTGCGCCTCGCGGGATATTGATCCGAAAGACATAGCACCCGTGGAAAACCGTTTGACGATTTCGCTAGCCGGCTCCACTTCCTCCAGGGGGACGGCGGTATCCGACGGTGTGATTTCAAAAAGGCCTCGGATCGTTTTTACCCGTTCGCTCTGATTGTTCACCTCGTCGGCATATTCCTTGTATTGTTCCTTGCTGTTGCCACGCACGCTGTGCTGCAGGCTGCCAATAGTCTCCGGTGTCCAGTAATGATCCTCGCCACGCAGCCTGTAGGCATATTCACCGCCCGCGTCGAGATACTTCTGGTAAATATGCGCGTCGCCAAAGGCTTGCTTGTGCCGCTCGACGGTTTCCTGCGAAACCTGTTCAAGACCAACGCCTTCGATCGCCGTTTGGGTGCCAAAGAAATATTGTTTTATGAAGGCGCTGGACAGGCCAACCGCGTCGAAGATTTGTGCGCCACAATAGGATTGGTAGGTAGAGATGCCCATCTTAGACATCACCTTCAGGATGCCCTTGTCGAGGGCCTTGATGTAACGTTTTTCGATTTCCCCATCGCTTAGGTCCGACGGGAGATCCGATTTCATGTTCAATAAGGTATCGAATGCCAGATAGGGGTTGATCGCCTCGGCGCCATAACCCGCCAATAGGCAGAAATGATGCACTTCTCGCGCTTCGCCCGTTTCGACGACCAAACCGAGGCCGGTGCGCAATCCTTCACGGATCAAATGATGATGTACGGCGGAAGTGCCGAGTAGTGCTGGAATCGCAATGCGTTCGGCACTCACTTGGCGGTCGCTGAGGACGATAATGTTGTAACCGTCTCGGCAAGTCTCCACCGCTTTCTCGCAGAGTTCATCCAGTGCGGCTTGCATGCCGGCGGCGCCTTCCGTCGCGGGATAGGTGAAATCAAGTGTCTGGGTACGGAAGGGGTTATCCGCGATATCGCCGATCGAGCGGATTTTTTCCAGATCGCCGTTCGTCAATATTGGTTGCCGTACTTCTAGTCGCTGATGCGTCCCTGAATCCTCCATGCCCAGCAAGTTCGGACGCGGTCCGATCAGGGACACCAACGACATGACCAACTCCTCACGGATCGGATCGATCGGCGGGTTGGTTACCTGCGCGAAGAGTTGTTTGAAATAGGCATAGAGCAGTTTCGGGCGGTTCGAGAGCGCCGCGAGCGGCGTATCCGATCCCATCGAACCAATCGCCTCCTGTCCCGTGGCCGCCATTGGCGCCAGGAGGAGTTTCAAATCCTCCTGCGTATAGCCAAAGGCTTGCTGCCGATCGAGTAGGCTGGGCGTATTTGCCTTGGGTTCAGCCTTGGCGACGGCTGGCAATTCCTCTAGCACGATCTGAGTGCGGTTGAGCCATTCTTGATAGGGCCGCATGCCGGAGAGTTCCGCCTTGATCTCGTCATCGTCGATGATGCGGCCTTGCTCCAGATCGATGAGCAGCATTTTACCCGGCTGAAGGCGCCATTTCTGAACGATGCGTTCTTCCGCTATGGGAAGGACGCCCATTTCAGAGGCCATCACGACCGTATCGTCGTCGGTTACCAGATAGCGTGCCGGCCGCAACCCGTTGCGGTCCAATGTGGCGCCGATCTGGCGGCCATCTGTAAACGCGACGGCGGCGGGGCCGTCCCATGGCTCCATGAGGGCAGCGTGATATTCATAGAACGCACGCCGTTCATCATCCATCAACGGATTGCCGTGCCACGCTTCGGGGATGAGCAGCATCATGGCATGCGCGAGCGAGTACCCGCCGCGTAACAACAATTCCAATGCATTGTCGAAGCCGGCTGAATCCGATTGACCCTCGGGGATCAGTGGCCAGACCTTGTCCAGATCGTCACCAAGCATCCGCGAACGCATCGAATAACGCCGCGCATTCATCCAGTTCAAATTTCCGCGCAGCGTATTGATTTCGCCATTGTGACAAATCATCCGAAACGGGTGCGCGAGCGACCAGGCTGGAAAGGTATTTGTCGAAAATCGCTGATGCACGAGCGCCAGAGCCGAATTTACGCGATCATCAAGAAGGTCGGGAAAGAAGGGGCCAACCTGACTGGCCAAGACCATGCCCTTATAGACGACAGTGCGCGCCGACAGCGACGGAATGTAGAAATCCGCGAACGCCGCGCCCTTGGCATGAATTTCCCGCGCAGCGAGCTTCCGGATGACAAACAGCTTACGTTCCAGGGCATCGGTATCCGCGATCTCCGCCCCTCGACCGATAAAGACCTGACGGATATAGGGTTCGGTCGCCTTGACGGACTCGCCTAGATCATTGTTGTCCACGGGGACGTCGCGCCAGCCCAAGATGGTCTGACCTTCGTTAGTGATGCATTTGCCGAGAATTTGTTCGCATGCCGCGCGATGCTCACCGTCCTGTGGCAGGAACAACATGCCGACGCCATAGTCTCCATACGACGGTAGATCGAAGCCCAGCGCCGTGCATTCCGCCCTGTAGAATTCATCGGGAATTTGCAGCAGAATACCAGCGCCATCGCCGGCCTTGGGATCCGCGCCTACCGCGCCACGGTGCGTTAAGTTGACCAGAAGTTGCAGGCCTTGTTCAACGATCTCGTGGCTCTTTTTCCCCTTGATGTTGGCGATGAATCCAATACCGCACGCGTCATGCTCATTGCGACTATCGTACAGACCTTGAGCCTTTGGAAATCCTTTCGGCGCGGTATAGCTGTATTCATTCATCGCGTTTACTTTCCCTGTACGGCCTTGCTCGTCCACTCTTTTGATTTTCGAATTCGCCCCTGCGCCGATCGTGCGGCGCGAAACCCTTTGGGTTCAGTGCCGATCCGTCATAACCGCTTTCACGGCGCAGGATTCCGGTCTGCCGTTTGTCATCTCACGCGACATTTCTCAGCTCAGCATTGCGGGGTGCAGATTTCGATAGAGCGTTTTATCGAATTTTTATGGGCTTTCCAACCTTGTTGTTGCGATGCGGCAATTAATCGCGTGCGGCAGGCGAATTTTACCTTCGTTTAAAAAATTAATAAATACTCATAAACTATTGTTTAACCGATTAATTTTTAAACTAACTAAACTTTATCACAGTACTTCCAGTCTTTGCGGCGTAATTTTATAAGACGTTATAGCTCTGCTAAATAGACCGCTTTCGCCAGCGAAAATCGCAGTATGGCGCATTCTCCATCCGCGTTTGTGTTCTTTCGAATTTCCAGCCAGGGCGTACCAATTCCTCGGCCGCGAAATCGACACCACACGTCATCAATGCGCCGATTTCCGGCTCGTCGATGGAACGAAAATACGCCGCGAACTGGCATTCCGTAATGTTATAGCTGAAGTCCGTTTCGGTATCTTCGACAATACTGCGCTCAACCGGAAAGGCCATGCCGTCCTCCAATTCATTGCGAGGATGGGAATCCAGTTCAAATCCGCGCCGCCCGCGATGATCGACATACGCACCGGCGATTGCCTGACCGACAATGGCATGAGCCCGCTCCTTGCCAATTTCTTTTTCCAGCGCTTTTACGATGGGAATGACAACGCGAGACTAAACTTTAACAGCTTCAAGAATTTTGTTTTTCAACCGCTTCACCCCATTTTTCGAGACTCGTTATCTTGACGCGGCAACGATCTGATTTCCAGTCAATACAGTGACGCTCTGAATTGCAAAGGGCTGCATGGTTCAAAAGTTTGACTATGGATTGGCCGGCATCCGATAGTAGAGGTCGATAGACTGTGCGGTTGATTGGTAACATGCCGCAAACACGAGGAACCGAAACGGGGTCAGGATGAATTTCGACTTTTCCGAAGAACAATTTTTACTACGGGACCAGGCCAAAAAATTCCTGGGCGACCGTTCATCGCCGGATGTGGTGCGCGCGGTACTTGAGGACGACGACAAGTCCTATGACGAGACGCTGTGGCGGGAAATGGCGGAGCTCGGTTGGACGGGTACCACTATTCCCGAGGAATATGGCGGCGCGGGTATGAGCGGCGAGGACTTATGTGTTATTGCCGAGGAGTTGGGCCGCAGCCTCGCTCCGACACCCTTTTCCTCGTCGGTATACCTGGCGACGGAAGCGCTTCTCATGGCGGGCAATGAGGATCAGAAACAGGAATATCTGCCGGCATTGGCAGCAGGAGAAAAGATCGGTTGCCTTGCTGTGTCCGAAGGTGTCGGTGTCGCCAATGCGGCGTCGGTGAAGATGCGCGCCGGCGACGGCACGGTCGATGGGACCAAGGTGCCGGTCGCGGATGGCGACATCGCGGACTTCGCGATCGTTCCGGCACGGACTGGATCTGGCGATGACCTTTCGCTGTTTATCGTCGATTTGAATGGGTCCGGTGTTAGCCGCAAGGCCGTTGAAACAGTGGATCCGACACGGTCGCATGCTGAGATTTCGTTCGAGAACGCGGCGGCCGAACCGCTTGGCGCCCCGGGCGACGGATGGTCGATCGTGCAGAGGGTTTTCGACCGCGCGGCAATTCTAATGGCGTTCGAGCAGGTCGGCGGTGCGCAGGCATGCCTTGAAATGGCGACGGACTATGCGAAGAACCGGTTTGCGTTTGGGCGGGCCATCGGCTCGTTTCAGGCGATTAAGCACAAGCTGGCGGATATCTATATCGCCACAGAGCTGGCCCGTGCCAATGCTTACTACGGTGCGTGGGCGCTAACGACCGATGCGCCGGACCTATCGATAGCCGCCGCGGCGGCACGGGTTGCCGCAAGCGAGGCCTATAACCTAGCGGCACGGGAAAACATTCAGACCCATGGTGGTATGGGCTTCACCTGGGAGTTCGATTGTCATCTTTACTATCGCCGCGCCAAATTGCTGTCGCTGGCCTTGGGTGGCGAGCGGCGCTGGAAGGATCGGCTAATCAGTCAGCTCGAAGCCCGTAACAGCACCGGAGAGGAGTAGGCGAAATGGATTTCAACGACACAGCCGAAGAAGCGGAATTCCGCGCCGAAGCCCGCGATTGGCTCGCTGAAAACGCGGAACGCAAGACGCCCGGCAAAGTTTACAAATATAAGCGCGGCGAACCCGAACTCATTCCGGCGGCACGCGCATGGGAAGGGGAAAAGTTCGCTGGCGGATTTTCCGGTATTGCCTTGCCAAAGGAATATGGCGGCCGTGGCGGTACTCGTCTACAGCAGATCATTTTCGGCGAGGAGGAGTTGAACTACCTGATTCCACCACCGATCTTCAGCATCAGTCACGGCATGGCCGTGCCAACCATGCTGACCTATGCCACCGAGGAGCAAAAGCAGCGTTACGTACCCGCCACCCTGAAAGGCGATCAGATCTGGTGTCAGCTTTTCTCCGAGCCCGCCGGCGGGTCGGACCTGGCGGGGCTACGCACCCGCTCGGTACGCGATGGCGACGACTGGATCATCAACGGGCAGAAGATCTGGACTTCCGGCGCGCACTACGCGGACATGGCGATCCTGGTGACACGCAGCGATCCTGATGCGCCAAAGCATAAGGGACTGACCTACTTCTTCCTCGACATGACCTCGCCGGGGATCGAGATCCGGCCGATCAAGCAGGTGTCGGGTTACGCAAACTTCAACGAAGTCTTCATGACCGATTTGCGCATTCCCGATTCTCAACGTCTTGGTGACGTTGGTCAGGGGTGGCAGGTCGCTATCACTACCTTGATGAACGAGCGGGTGAGCTCTGGCATACGCCCGGCACCGGATTTCGAGGATATATTCCAACTGGCCCGAGATACGGAGCTTGAAGACGGTCCCGCGATCGCCGATGCGGCGGTGCGCGAGAAACTCGCCGACTGGTATATCAAAGCGCAAGGCGTGAAGCTGCTTAGGGCGCGGTTAATGACGGCGCTGTCACGTGGTGAACGGCCCGGGCCGGAGAATTCGATTTCCAAGCTGGTGTCGAGTTTCCGGCGCCAGGAAATCGCCCATTTCGGCATGGATTTGATGGATATGAGCGGTGCGATGATGGACCCGGATAAAGTCCCGTCGCGGGCGCTGTATCAGCAGGCCTTGCTCGACTCGCCGGGGGGAAGGATCGCGGCGGGCTCGGATGAAATCCTACGCAATATTATTAGCGAGCGCGTGCTCGGGTTGCCGCCGGATATTCGCGTCGATAAGGAACTGCCGTTCAACCAGTTGCCGAGCGGCAGCGAGTAGCGTTACCGCACGTCGGCGATGCCGCGGTCGGTATAATTCAGGGCGAACGCCTTTTGATAGGCCGGGCGTTCGCCGACACGGCGCTGGTAGTCAGCCAGGGCGCCAGGCAATTCGATGTTAACGTTGCGGCCCCAATCGAGGACGGTCATCAACAGGATATCGGCGATGCTGAACGCGTCGCCGAACAGGTAGGTTCCCGCTGAAGCGACCTGACCGGAGACCGCGTTGAGCTGCTTGAGGTAATACTCCTTGGCGGACGCGACGGCGAGGGGGGCGGCACCGTAAATTTCGGGGAGTCCTTCGTGCCGTCGGACCAGGTATAGGGAATGCGCGTCCAACTCCATGGCGACAAACACGCACCATTCATTGACCTTGGCCCGGCCCACGGCATCACGTGGCGCGTAAAACCCGGCCGGCGGATCGAAGGCATCGGCCAGATAGGCGATGATCGCCGGACTTTCCGTTAGTACAAAATCGCCATGTTGGAGGGTGGGGATCTTTTGCTTCGGATTAAGGGCGGTGTAGTCGTCGGTTAGCGTTTCCCCGGTCCGCGACCTTATAGGTTTCACTTCATAGTCGAGGCCGAGTTCCTGCAACATCCAATGGACGCGCATTGCACGGCCTGAACCATGCCCCCACAAAGTAATTTGATCTTCCGCCATCCCGCTACCCTTCTGCTTACGATCATGGTTTGGTGTTCGTGCGCGAGACTATACACTCCGGCCGGGCACACGAGGGAAGACAGGAATGTTTGAAGGGTTCGAAACGGCGGATATCGACACCGACGGCGCGCGGATACATTTACGCCATGGCGGGGAGGGGCCACCCCTACTGCTTCTGCACGGCAATCCGTTGACCCATGTCGCATGGCACAAGATGGCGAACCAACTGGCAGAGCGATTCCATGTCGTGGCGACTGATTTGCGTGGTTATGGCGACAGCTCCGCGCCGCCGACCGACGAGAACCACACGCCTTATACCTTCCGCGCCATGGCCCAAGACCAAGTCGAGGTGATGGAGGCCTTGGGCTACAAACAATTCATGGTCGCGGGGCACGACCGAGGCGCACGCACGGCGCACCGCATGGCCGTTGATCACCCCGAAAAGGTGTTGAAAGCGTCGCTCGTCGATATCCTGCCGAATTGGCACATCTGGAGTAACGTATCGAAAGGCTGGGTGTTGAACTCCTGGCATTGGACCTTCATGGCGCAGGCTGCCCCATTCCCGGAGCAGATGATGGGCGCGGTCGATCCGCGCTGGTATATGGAGAAGAAGTTGTCGAAGCCGGGTATCGGGCTTGCCCATTGCGAGGGCGAGGCCTTCGAGGAATATGTCCGCTGTTTCACGGAGAAAACGATATTTGGGTCCTGCGAGGATTACCGCGCCTGTCCGACCTCGGATTTCGCGATGGACAGTGAGGACAAAGACAATGGCGTCACGTGCGATATGCCAATGTTGATCCTGTGGGGTGCCAAAAGTCACACCGGACGGCTCTATGACGATGCGCTGAATATTTGGCGCGATTGGTGCCCAAACGCGGTCGGTGGTCCCATCGATTGCGGTCACTATGTACAAGAAGAAGCACCGGACGAGACCCTCGACTGGTTCCTGAAATTCTTTCCAGATTGATCGGAAGCGATGTAATGACGGCGGCCTCGAAGGAAGACCGGGAACTCGAAGAGCGGCTCAAGCCGTACGTGAAGCGGGATAGCATTTACAGCATAATCTTAAGTCTCGCAGGGTTCGCCGGAATCATTTTGATTTTGCAAGGCAGTCCTTATTTTGCGATTGCCGTTATCGTGGGTGCGGCCTTCGGTATCGCACGTCACCTCATTCGCAAGAAAACGTTGGAAATTCGAGCGGAATTCGAGGAGATGTCCGACCCTCGGGGACGTGGCGTGCGGTATCCAGGAAAGACGACAAACGACTCGCCGTTCTCGGAACTACTTCGAAAACTCGGTCACTGACGGAGCTACAATAATCCCATCGAGCGAAAGCTCGCATGGTTGCTCTTGCCGATCACGATGTGGTCGTGCAGCGTAATGCCGAGCTTCTCCGCAGCCTCTTGGACCCGTTTGGTCATGTCGATATCGCCGCGTGAGGGCGTCGGGTCGCCGGAAGGATGGTTATGTACAAGGATGAGCGCCGAAGCGTTTAATTCCAGCGCGCGTTTAACCACCTGGCGCGGATAGAGGGGCGTGTGATCGACGGTGCCTTGCTGCTGTACTTCATCCGCGATCAGAATATTTTTGCGGTCGAGGAATAACACGCGGAGCTGCTCGACTTTCTCGTATCCCATCGCGGCCTTGCAGTAGTCCAGCAACTGGTCCCAAGACCCAATCGCGTCCGTGTTCATGATCTGCTGGCGCGATAAACGTAGCCCGGCCGCTTGTACGACCTTCAAGGCGACGGCGGCGGCTTCACCGATGCCTTTGACCTCGCCAAGCTTTTCCGGTGCGGCGCTTAGTACTTCGCCGAGACTGCCGAAACGGATAAGAAGCGACTTCGCGATGGGTTTAACGTCGGCACGCGGAATGGCTTGTGACAGCAACAGTTCCAATATCTCGTAATCCGGCATGCCGTCGCCGCCGGTCGCCATGAAGCGGTCTCGCAGGCGTTGACGGTGGCCGAGATAGTGCGGTTTTTCTTTCTTTACGGTCATTCGGGCCGTCCCGCTGACAGAGGGTAGGGCATCATTGTATGGTGGATGATTACTTGGCAACGACAATTCGCGCGCCGGTTGTTCCTTCGTCCGGCGCGTCGCTTTGTCAGATAAGGTTTTTAGGATGGCGATGGCAGACAACAGACCGCTGGCGGGTATCCGTGTGGTCGATCTCTCGCGCGTGTATGCGGGCCCGCTTTGTACCATGCAAATGTCCGACATGGGGGCGGAAATCATTAAAGTCGAGCACCCGAAGACGGGTGACGATACCCGTTCCATGCGGCCACCGGAAGCGGGTGGTGAGGCGACCTTTTATCTAGCCGCGAACCGCAACAAGCGCAGCCTCGGTCTCGATTTCACGAAACCGGCCGGTGCTGAAATTTTTCATGATCTCGCAATAAAATGCGATGTGCTGGTGGAAAATTACCGCAAAGGCGTGATGTCACGACGTGATCTCGACTACGAATCCCTCAAGGAACGTCACCCGCATCTAATCTACTGTTCCATTTCCGCCTACGGCCGATCCAGCCCACTGGCCGATTTGCCGGGCTACGATCCGATCTTGCAAGCGGAGTCCGGTATGATGTCATTCAGCGGCCAGCCAGGGCAGGACCCGTTGCGCCATCCGCTGTCAATCATCGATACCTACACCTCGCTGTTCGCGACACAGGCGATTATGGGCGCGATCCTGACCCGTCAGCGCACCGGACGGGGCCAATTCATCGATATCGCACTATATGACTGCGCGTTGGCGGTGCTGTCGGATATCGGCTCGGCATATCTCGTCGCCGGGGAAGAGCCGATCCAACGCGGCAATTCCCGCGGCTCTTCGGTGCCAAACGGGATGTTTCATACCGCAACGGGCCCGATCTATATCGCGGTCGGCAATCCACGGTTATGGAAGCTGTTCTGCGAAAATGTGATCGACCAACCCGACATGGTGACCGAACCGCCCTACAATACGCGCGAAGGGCGGATCAAGAACCGCGAAGCGCTGAGTGCGTTCATCGCCGAGATACTCCTGCAGGAACCGCGCGACTACTGGCTGGAGAAAATCATCAAGGGCGGCGTACCGGGTGGCGCGGTGCGCACCCTGGCGGAAGCGCTTAATGCACCGGAAACCAAGGCGCGCGGCATGATATCAACAGTGCAACACCCGACAATCGGTGATTTGCGGATGATCGGATCGCCTTTGCGCTTTTCCGAAACACCTGTCGTGGATCCCGTGGCACCGCCATTGCTGGGCGAGCATACCGACGCGGTATTGAGTGAAATATTGGATATGGACGCCGATGACATCGCCAAACTGCGGGACGCCGAGATAGTTCGCTAGTTTCACGGAAGGAGCAGCCATGGCTGACAATAAGGTTGCGCTCATTATCGGCGCCGGAGAGGCCACCGGCGGCGCAATTGCGCGGCGTTTTGCCCGCGAGGGGTTCATCACCTGCGTTACTCGCCGCACGAAGGACAAGCTCGCGCCGCTGGTCGCGCAAATCGAGTCCGAGGGCGGCAGGGCGCGCGCTTTCGGCGTCGATGCGCGCGAGGAAGACCAGATGGTCGAATTCGTCGAAATGATCGAGCGCGATATCGGCCCGATAGAAGTTGCCGTTTACAATATTGGCGGCAATGTACGTTTCGGTATCACCGAAACGACGTCCCGGGTCTATTTCAAAGTATGGCAGATGTCCTGCTTCGGCGGCTTCCTTCTGGGGCGCGAGGCGGCAAAAGTCATGCGGCCGCGTGGTCATGGTACGATCCTGTTTACCGGTGCCACCGCGAGTGTCCGTGGCGGGAATGGTTACGCCGCCTTCGCCAGTGCGAAAGCGGCGTTGCGCGCCCTGGCGCAAAGCATGGCCCGTGAATTAGGTCCAGAAGGCATCCATGTCGCCCACACCATCATCGATGGCGCGATAGATACCCCATGGATTCGTGACAACTTCCCCGACCGTTATGCAATGAAGGAACAGGATGGAATCCTGGATCCCGACGCGATCGCCGAGAATTACTGGCAATTGCACATCCAGCCCCGTAGCGCCTGGACGCACGAGCTCGACCTGCGGCCCTGGATGGAGAGTTGGTAGTTTTTTATACCGGCTCCGCGTCGATCAGGATTCCCGCCAGCACCGCGATCTTGTCGCCCCGGTTCGACCAGGCATGATTGGTGCCTCGTTGCACGACGACATCGAGCGGTTTCATATCCACTTCGCCTTCGTCGAGGATCAGCGTTACTTCGCCCTCCAATAGGATGATGTAGTCCACCGAGTCCGTCTTGTGCATATTGGGGTGACGCGCATTCGGATCGCGGTTATGCGCGGCCCCCATCGCGGCGAAGGTCTTGTCCGCATCCGCTTGAAGCTGTTCCGCGCTCTTGTTCGGATCGGCATCGTCCGGTGGAATCTGGAAATAACGGAACACCGACCCATTCTTCGGCGGTGTCAGGACGACTTCGACCGCCGCATTATCCGCGTCGCCTTGATTGCCGGCCGGAGTGCTGTTCGTTCGCCACAAATCGGTCAGGCCCCGGTTCGGGTAGACCGGACTCGGCCGCGTGTGCGTGGAGGTTTCATCGCTAATAAAGATTGAACGGCCTTCGGCGTCGTGGCCGGTGACGATTCTTCTGACGGGTTTCAGCATGGCGGTGTCCGTCTCTCTGTCCGGTTGGTTCGAGCGATTATAGAACTGCAAATCGGCTAAAGGCGACCTATTCGCCAAACAGTCGTTTCATTGCCAAGATTTCCAACAACTGGTATCTGGATCACGTTACATTTCGACGCCTGTCGCAATGCCTTGGAACTCGCCGAAACGCCGACGAGATTGAGCTGGATGCATGCCGCCGAATGACATTTTGAAAAACACGGTGTCCGCGTGCCGGCGCGCGACCGTGGGCGTGGCGGTAATCAGTCTGTTTATCAATGTTCTGATGCTCACGGCACCGCTCTATATGATGCAGGTTTTCGACCGCGTCCTGTCGAGTCGCAGCACCGAAACCCTGCTCTTCATTTCCCTCATCGCGGTCATTGCGCTGCTCACGCATGGGTTGCTCGAATTCATCCGAACCCTTGCTTTTATCCGGATTGCGGGATGGATAGAGCGGCAGCTGGGCGCGGAGGTCCTTTCACGAAGCGTTAGCGCGTCTCTGCGGCACGGCAAGGAGCCTTCCGTGCAGGGGTTGCGGGACATCTCCACCTTGCGCGGTTTCCTCACAGGGTCGGCCATCTTCCCAATCCTGGACGCGCCCTGGACACCGATCTTCCTCGCCGTGACGTTTTTACTGCATCCCTGGCTGGGTACGCTGGCGCTTATTGGCGCAATCGTCTTGTTTATCCTGGCGCTTAGCAATGAGTTCGCCAGCCGCACACTGCTGCGGGATTCCGAAGGCGTCTCAATGCAGGCGATCCGGCGCGCGGAATCCGCGGTTCGAAATGCCGATGTCATCGAAGCGATGGGGATGTTGCCAAATATCGTGCGGCGCTGGCGCGAGGAGAGCAGCGCGGCACTGCAACTTCAAACGAAGGCGAGCGGGCGCAGTGGCGCCATTACGGCGGCGTCGAAGTTTCTTCGCTTAATATTGCAAATAAGTGTGCTGGGCCTCGGTGCCTACCTTGTCATTCAGAACGAATTGGGACCGGGAGCGATGATTGCCGCGTCGATTCTCATGGCGCGGGCCTTGGCCCCGGTTGAAATGGCGATCGGCAGTTGGCGAACCGCGGTTAGCGCCCGCGAGGCCTTTGCCCGCGTGCAACGTTTGATGACGGAAACACCGGCACGGGAGTCAGGAACGGAATTGCCCCGCCCCAAGGGTCAGATTACAGCCGAGAATGTTGTGTTTGCCTATCCCGGGGCGGAAAATCCCGTTATTCGTAATATTTCGTTTGTCGTGCAGCCTGGTGAGCTTCTGGGTTTGATCGGCCCCACGGCCTCGGGAAAGAGCACACTGGCGAGCCTGTTAGTTGGAAATCTAGCGCCGCGTGGTGGGCATGTTCGTCTCGACGGCATGGATATGGCGCAATGGGATTCGAATGACCGTGGCCCCTATGTTGGATATCTTCCACAGGATGTTGAGCTTTTCGGCGGCACGGTCCGCGAAAATATCGCGCGAATGGCGGAAGGGGATACCGAAGCCGTGATCGCGGCCGCAACCTTGGCCGGTGTGCACGAAATGATTTTGCACCTTCCCGCCGCTTACGAAACTCAGATTGGGGAAGGCGGCGCCGCACTGTCGGGTGGTCAGCGGCAGCGCATCGCACTCGCCCGCGCCGTCTATGGCGATCCCAGTATTATCGTGCTCGATGAGCCGAACGCCAGTTTGGACAATGAGGGCGAGAAGGCCTTGCTCCAAGCGATCGCCGCGCTAAAGAGCAAGGGAACGACCGTGGTGTTGATCGCACATCGTCCAAGCATGCTGCGCGATGTCGATAAGGTGCTGATCCTGCAGGAAGGCGCGGTGCGGTCGTTTGGCGAACCGAGCGAAGTCATTCCGTCGGTGACGCGTGCCGCGGCGGCGAGCGAATAGAAAATGGTGAACATTGGTAACATTCAACCGGGGCAGGGCAAAAACGAATCCGCGACGGGTGTCGCACCGGTTCTGTTGGCGGGCACCGTTATCATTTTATTATTCTTCGCTGCCTTTGGCGGGTGGGCGGCATTCGCGCCGCTGAAGAGCGCCGCGATCGCGCCCGGCGTCGTTGCCGTTGAATCAAACCGAAAGACGATCAAGCACCTGGAAGGTGGCATCGTAGCCGAGATTCATGTCCGAGAAGGCGATGCGGTCACAACGGGCCAGACACTGTTGCGGCTCGATGACACACAAGCACGCGTGACGCTTGAACGGCTCAACGGCCGCATGGTCGCCAATCGGGCGCTGGAGGCAAGGCTTCTCGCCGAGCGTGACGGTAAAAACGACATTGCTTTTCCAAAAAACTTAACCGCTGTCGACGCGGCGGCGATGAACGCCGAAGTTTTGAGCGGCCAGCTAAGTATTTTCAAATCTCGAAGAAACGGTCTCGCGGGTCAAAAACGTATTATCCAACAGCAGACAGCGCAACTTAGCGAGGAGATTTCCGGTCTTCGAGGTCAAATCGCCGCCGAAAATACACAGATCGAGTTGATCCAAACCGAAATCAAGGACGTTCAAGTCTTGGTCGACAAGGGATTGGCGAAACGGTCCCGACTGCTTGCCTTGCAGCGCCGCCGTGCGGAAATCAAAGGGACGCGGAGTCGAAATGTCGCCGCCGTGGCGCGCGCGAAACAGCAAATCGCGGAAACAAAGCTTCGAGCCTCCGAACTCGGCACGCAAATGATGAATCAGGTGGTCGAGGAATTGCGGGCGGTGCAGACCGAATTGTTCGATCTGGACGAAAGAATTCGGTCCGCCAAGGATGTGTTGTCGCGCACGAAGATTATCGCGCCGCTCGATGGCACGATCGTCAGCCTGCAGATTCACACGCCGGGCGGCGTGATCGGTCCGGGAGAGGCGCTCATGGACCTGGTACCTAGCGGTGGCGGCATGGTTATCGAATCGCAAGTCGACCCAAATGATATCGATGTCGTGCATGCGGGGTTGCCCGCCCAGGTACGGTTGACCGCCTTTAATCAGCGCAACCTCAGCCCGATAGAAGGTAAGGTGCTGACCGTTTCCGCCGATCGGCTCACCGACGAGCGAACCGGGGTACCGTACTTTCTAGCCCGTGTTGTGCTTGTCGAAGACCTGTCCAAGGACCTTGCCGTCGCGTTGTATCCCGGCATGCAGGCCGAGGTCATGATCGTTACCGGCGAGCGGACGATGCTGGACTATATTTTCAGGCCGCTGTCGCAGAGTCTGGGGCGGGCATTCCGTGAGGATTAGGTCGAGTTAGGTGCCGTTGCTGGCTTTTACCTGACCGCCGCTGCGCACGTATTTTCGGTCGCAACTATTGCAGGATGCCGTATCCCAATTGCCATCCGGCAATCGCTCACCACAGATGCACATGTCGCCAATGCGGCGTGCCGGGTTGCCCACCATCAGGGCATGCTCGGGGACGTCTTTCGTCACGACCGCGCCCGCACCGATAAAGGCGTAACGGCCAATTTCAGCACCGCAAACAATCGTTGCATTGGCGCCAATGGTTACGCCGGTCCGCACGAGCGTCTTGTTGAAAGCATCCTTGCGCGAAATTTCCGCTCTAGGGTTTAAGACATTGGTGAAGACCATGCTGGGTCCACAGAAGACATTGTCTTCAAGCGTGACGCCATCATAGACACTGACGTTGTTTTGTATCTTGCACCCATCGCCGATCGTTACGTTTGGTCCGATAACGACATTTTGGCCGATATTACAATTGTCGCCGATGCTTGAATTTTTGAGGACATGGGAGAAGTGCCAGATCTTCGTGTCGTCGCCGATATGAACCGGATCGTCGATGCATGCGGTAGGATGAATGTTATCGCTCTGCTTCGACGCTTCCGACGTTTGTTGAATTGGTAAGTCAGCGAGAAGAGAGATCGGCCTTTGTTCGTTGATGGAACGTTGCGCCGCATCGAGAACACGCAGGACACGCAACGCTTCGGCGCCGTCGGTACGCGGTGTGTCGCCGCTTGCGACACAATCCAGAAAGTGCTGACACTCCAAACGCAACGGTTCCGCGGGCTCCACCGGAACCGGTATGCCGTCCGCCTTGGTCGGGATGGGGACGCCGTCACGCCAATCGATTTGATGATCGAACAGGGAAATTTTCGATGGCCAGTCTTCTCCGTCATCGAAATAGGCCATTCCCTTTTCGCCAATAACGAATAAACGCTGTTCCTTCACCGGATGCAGCCACGAGACATGAATGTGCGCGGCCTGGCCCGAGGCGAAGGTCAAATGAGTCGTCGTGACATCGGCAACGGCCTTGTTGAGATAGCAATGTCCAACCGCGTTGACGGTGTCCGGTTCGTCATTGAAGAGCGCTAAAATCATCGAAATGTCGTGCGGTGCAAAACTCCAAAGCGCATTCTCATTCGTTCTGATCTTGCCGAAATTAAGCCTGTTCGACGCGATGTAATTGATCCGTCCCAGCGCCCCGTCACGGCATAGCGCCATGAGCTTCAGGAAGGCAGGATGATATTGCAATAAGTGCCCGACCATCAAAGTGCGCTCACATTTGGTGGCCAAGGCGCACAACTCGGTGCCTTCCTGCGCGGTGAGCGCGAGCGGTTTTTCAACGAAAACATGTTTACCCGCGAGCAGCGCTTCGGTGACAAGCATGGTGTGTAATTCAGCCGGCGCCGCGACCACGACAGCCTCGATTTTACCGTCCGCCAGCACTTCGGTTACTGGTCGCAAGGGAACGTTG
>JAJFJC010000249.1 GCA_021774385.1 Alphaproteobacteria bacterium | reverse complement strand
CCGAAATGGGCGGCCTGGTGCTTTGCGCCAAGGCAGATGAACCGGACCTGTGGCGACGCTATGCGGAAGTGATGGGGCGCGAAGACGACCTTGTCGTGTTCGGCGAGGATGAACCCTGGCGGTTTAATTTTCTGGATTACGAGCAGCAGAAAGGCGGCGGCGGGGTTACCGAGAACCTGGTCAATTTGTTTATGACCGCGATGGCGTATTCCTCGCGCGCGAGCGGCGGCGCTCAAGACCCCTTTTGGGAGCGTGCTGTAAAGCAGCTGCTCAGAAATGCGATTGACTTGATGCGCTTCGCCGAGGTGCCGATATCGCTGGCGAATATCCAGAAGGTCATAAATTCGGCTCCGACCCGGCGCATGGATTCGGCCGGGCAGCAAGAATGGTCGCGGAGCTCATTCTGTTTCGAGTGTATCGCCAAGGGCGAGGCGCTTGATAAATCGCCGGCCGATCAACGGGATTTTGAGATGGCGGCGCGCTACTGGCTGTCTGAGTATCTCGAGGCTATTCCAGAGAAGACTCGGCAATCGATCTTGATAACGTTCTCGAGCATGGCCGACGGGCTCATGCGCGGCATCATCGGAGAGTTGTTTCAGACGGAAACCAACATCACGCCCGAAGATTGTTTCGACGGCAAAATCATCGTCCTCAATCTGCCCACGAAGCTTTACCACGATGTGGGTATTACCGCTCAGGTGATCTTCAAGTACGTCTGGCAACGCGCGGTCGAGCGGCGCACGGTCCAGCATTACACGCGGCCGACGTTCCTATGGGCCGATGAGAGCCAGTTTTTTTTAACGAAGCAGGATAGCGAGTTTCAAGCGACGGCGCGCAGCATGAAGGCGTGCACGGTCTACCTCACCCAAAGCTTGGATATGTACTACAGAGCCTTGGGTGGTGGCGCCGATGCCCGATCGGAGGTCGGCGCGATTCTTGGCAATCTGCAAACAAAAATCTTTCACCAGAATTCCCATCTGGAGACAAACCAGTTTGCCTCCGAGCTTATTGGCAAGCAGTGGCAAACGCACTGGAACACCTCGCATGGCACGAGTACGCCGGAATCGAATTTTTTCGATCAAGATCCAGGCTCGACCGACAATTACACGACTTCGTCGCAGGAGACGCTGGAATACGTCGTGCAGCCGTCGGAATTCACCACCCTGCCGAAGGGCGGCCCGGACGGTGATTTTCTCGTCGACGGCGTGATCTACCAGGGCGGCCGACAATGGTCCAACGGGTCAAATTTTGTCCTCATGGATATTCCGCAAAACTACTGAAATAGGTGAGTAAGGAGGATCGGCCGTGGCAAAGATGAGCAAATCGAAACAGTTGCGCGATGTGTATGATCGTGAGTTTGCGGAGGACTTAGAAGGCCTGACGACCGTACTTCGCCTTGTCTTTGGGACGATCGCATCGATCGGCCTCTATGTAGCGGCGATCGTCGATCCGCTTCTGTACCGCAATGTCGGCAAGCACATATTTCGGGTGCATTTGTTTCTGCTGCCGATTTTGACGCTCGGTGCCGTGCTCCTGATCGATCCGATCTCCGTCGTGTTTTTTGCGACTTCCACCTACTTTGCCTACCGGGAACATTACAGGGCCCGGGCGCGCGATAAGGACGGGCTACAAGTGCTGCGGATGTATCATGGCGACCCGTGGCTCGCCGAATATCTATCCATGGACTGGAAGTGGATTCGGCTTTTTATAAATCCGCTTGTGGTCCTCGGGACGGCGATCGTTGTTGGTGCGGTCTGGCTTGGCTATATCGCAATGGCTGGCGTGACCTATGTGACGTTTCTTCCCTATTTTCTTGTTTTTGCCGCGATCGCGCAGTTTCTGCGTACCCTTATTCTGATGCTTACGCACTACTGGGGCGGCCGAAAACACCGCCAGCGGATGAAAGAAGTGGCGGGTCGTACGAGCGGTATGACCGAGGACGAGGAGGAAAAAATGTTGCTCGCGCGAATGGAGGCACGCGACACCACGAGCCCCGAGGCGCGCCCTGCTGGACTCTCAAGCGGGCGCAGACAGTAACCGTTGCGCGGTGGGTGGCCCCTGCCCTGCCGCAAGCGCGGCTTATGGCCTAGTTCGAACTTTTGATTTAACGAAATTGATGAAAGCGCCATTGACGTTTTTGGGATCGAAACCGTTGATCAGCTCCTCCGTATACTGTTCGCGTATGGCGTGGAAAGACCACCCTGTTCCGGAGTCCATGACGATCTGTTCCGCCTTTCTCAAGGCTTGATCGCTTATGTGAGGTAAATCCTCGTAGCCGCGTGGTTCGCCGGGTAGGGTTTTCACAAACCGGCGATTCTTGAACGTTACGACATCATGCGATGACAGGCTGATTTCGTAATCGGGAAGGAAATTATCTTCGGCGATCTGACGGATAAAGAAACGAAATTTTCTGAGGCTTCCGGTCGAGCCTGCTTTGTCCTTCAGGATTTTAAGGCCTATGGCGCACTGCTTTTGTTTTCCGCATTGCTTGCGCGCAATTTCGTATAGCCGGCGTTCCGTGGCCTTCCCAAGGCGGAAATAATCACGACTAATCGTCAAAACCTCTTTGCCGATTATCGAATTGTAGAACCAGTCCGATAGGGTTATTTCCAGCCCTACACGTCGTTCTTTAGAAAAATCGCTTTTTATAAAATGATAGCTATCAACAAGGTGAAAGCCTTCTGATTGTTCGATCTCGTTGGTTTTTATGTTCGTTGTAATCATTACGCCAGTAAGGCGTTTTAGCGCTTTCTCAAGGTTCTTATATGCTTCGCCGTTCGTCGGGCGATTGGTTGTTACCAGCAAATCATGCGTAGAAAAACGAAGGGTTTTGAGTGGTATGATGCCCTTGTTGACCTGCTCCATGAGCAGGGAGCCGCAGTAGAGCAATACATCTTTATCAAAGATGGTTGGCAGTCCGTGCTGAGCGTTGGGGCTTATTTCAACGGATATCCCATTTCGCTCGTATTTGATGGCCCGTAGGTCTTTGTTCTTTGAAAGGCTGAACATGGGATGCTCCATGCTCGCCATGTCGTCTTTGAACGCCAGGTTGTCGAAGATATCGGCAATGAAAAAATCTTTTTCAGGATGCCTAACGGGGAGCAATGGGCTGTCTTTCTTGTGGTTGACGGGCATGCAGGGTTAAATGATTTTACAGTTCTCCATGTGGTATTTTTTCGGATGTTCAGGAACACCATACTTCGGATGTTCGGGAACGCAACTAAAATCTTCGGATGTTCAGGAACACCTCTTCGCAGGTTCAGGAACACATCTTCGGATGTTCAGGAACGCCTCTTCGGATGTTCGGGAACACTTACTTTCCTAAAACCCGCGCACAGTACGGGATACAGCGGCATTTTTTTTCCGTAACACAACACTTAACACAGAGATAACGAAGTTATAACACAGAGGGATGCTGTAAATAACCGAGCACACCTAAACCTAAAAACCGCAGAAAACTGCCATTTTTCTACCGTTCCTGAAACTTCGATTCGAACCGCCTACTACCAATCTAGGCGTTCCTAAAACGTTGAAAAAAGCGTTCCTGAAACTTCGATTCGGTTATTCCTAAAAAAAGCAAATTTAAAAAAGCGCCGCTCGCTACGCTCACGGCGTATATGGAATTCGCCCCTAAAGGGCGAATAATTATTAAATCTTAGGCTCGCTTTGCTCGCTAATATGGAATCCGGGCCTCTGGCCCGGATAAGTTAGTTTCTCGGAGCCTACGGCCACCTATACCGCCGTGCTCGCTACGATAAATTGCTTCGAAACATAAGCTGCACAACGGGCCTATGGCCCTGCTCCGCTAACATTCCGGTCAATTGACCTCCACTGCGCGCGGCGGAATTCTATAGGTGTCGGCTCCGAAGAAATGTCGAACTTTGTCTCTCCAAAGAAATGGGAGGAAGAGATTTTACACCCCGTATCTGTCGAAATTTTAGCCCTGCTAAGCTCCTTTCTCGGTTCTGAGGTGATTTCCTATCCCGAGAGCGCCTAAAGGGGCTGTACGGGCCTGAAAATTCGATTGTGATGCCTTCTGATCTCATGCGATCTTTCAATGGTGTAATTTACACAGGCATAAGATGCCCCGGTTCGTTGACCGCATCGCAGGATCAGACAATGGCTGATAATAATCTTTTTGCTAAATACGGGCCCTCCGAGCCCGAGAAAGACCTTACGGTTAGCGACTTAGAGCAGCTGTACGGCGACCAGTATATCGGTGCTAACCCACAACTTGAGACCCCAATTCCTCAGCTTGATGGCCCTGAAAACCTCAATGAGGCCTTCACGATCGATGATCAAACCACGGCCGAGGCCGCTTCGATCTTTGAGCGCTACGGGACGCAGCAAGAAACACTTGGTCAGGAATCGCCGGAAATCAGCATCGAGCAAGACGGCATCGATCCAAGCACATTCGAAATGGCGCCGGAGGAACCTTCCCAGCTCGAGCAATTTGCAAACGAGGAACTCGCGACATCCGGTTTCATGAATGACGGTTCCCTTATAGGCGAACTTACCGATCGTTTAGCCACGGGCCTTGGTGCCGATCGTGATATGGGTGCGGACATCGCGGCCGGCGCGAAAGCGATTTGGGAAAAGTTTGGGCCTGGCGAAAAGCAACAAGAGGAACAACAGAAAGAGATTGATGAGCCTGAACGATAGGTCCATAACTTATTGAAAATATGTATATATTATAGTATAATTATTGATTATGAAGTTATGGAGAACTTTAAATTTTAGCGATTTGCCAATTGTCGCTAACGATCATTCACTTCAAATTGTGAATGAAGCCGGCCTTCGCTTGCGCCGGCTAGAGCGGCATATCAAGCGCGAACTGAAATCTAATCCACGGAAGTTTTCTGCGCGCTGGATTAAGGCGCTTGATGAGGTTCAATCTCATAGCCAGTACTACCCCGTGGCAGCGTGGGAAGACCGCCTACCCTACTGATTATATTTAGGTGTTTTCGATACTATCGATATTATTAATAATATCGAAAATAATGATATTATCGAAAATATTAAAAGTATTGATAATATCAATAGTATCTATATTATCGATTTCCTTAAAATCGGGACACGTATGAAAATCACTGTCTATAACGCGAAGGGCTCCGCAGGGAAAACGCCGATCGCAACCAATATAGTGCTTGACCGGGAATACGGGATTGGAACGAACGAAGCGTTTCACGTATTCGACAGCTTTATACCCGACAACAGGCTTCTAGCGATTGATCTAACGGAACCCTTCCCGGAGATCCCCGACGATACCGACATCGTTTTTGACCTTGCGGGCACGATTTCATCGCAGTCCCACAGTATTACATCTGCAATCCGACAATCCGATCTCGTCATTGTCCCGATATTCAACGAAGTGAAAGCGCTTCACAGCGGAATAGGGACATTGCGGGAGATCAACAAGGTTGAAGGATTCGCCGGCCAGGTTCTCGTCGTGGCAACCAAGCTTAAGAAGAACAAAAAAGAGCATTTTGGTAGGGACGAATGGGATAGGAGCGCGGATTGTCGGAACGTGGCGGATGCGGTTCACAATGCTGGGTTTGATTATCCAGTCGTGCCCCTGAAATTCTCGACGGCGTTCGATGCAATTTTCGAAAGGGAAATGTCGATTGCGCAACTTTGCGCCGCCGACCCCTTAGCGGCCCATTCGTTCCGCGAAGTTATCAATCAGTTCGATGTTATTTACACTCACATAGACGGTATCGCTCATGCCCAGCAAAAACGATCTAAGCGCGCTTAAGTCGCCAACGGCCGACAAACAAATTTTACCTGAATCCGGTGCAAAGCGGCGCACAGGCCAGCAGGCTAAGGGCAACGGCCGGGTAGGCCGTCCGAAGAAGGCGGTTGCAGAAAAGCGCGATTACAAAATCACGCTATCTCTGACGCAAGGGGAGGGGGCCAAGATCGCGGCAAAGGCCGGATTGGCACCAGAAGCGGCGTATTTATACGCTTTACTCGAGAAAGCGGGGGCATTTAAATAATATTAATAGTATCAAAAATATTAATAGTATTAAAAATACCAAAAAGAATTCATAGCTTTTCGATAGCCTTGATATGGGCTTCGACGCTTTCCAAGAATAATTCCCATACTACCCGGCAGGGCGGCGCTTCAAACGTATGGCCGAACTCGTTTTGCATTTCGTTGATGATATGCTCAGCCGCTTTATTGGGGGCGCGCCGATCGCCAGCAGGTCTGCCGACTTGCGCTTTGCAAACCATGGAATAGCGCTGGCTGAAATCGTCGAGCAATTCTTGATGCGCTTTTGCTCCGAGCTGAAGAACAGTCCTATCAATCATGACGATCAATATAGCAGGGCAGGGGGGCTGATAGATGGATCGTTCGATAGGCAGTTAATAATTATTATTTGACTTGTACAGAGACTCGGGAAAAATTGGAGCGGGATTGAGAAACCCCCGCCTTGTGGAAAAGACGGGGGTTGGGTGAGGCCCTATCCCAATCGAAGACGCAGCCCCTGGTTTTGGAGACCGGGGGTTTTGCGTAAGCGATACTGGAATTAAGAGTCGATTCCTTTCGCTTGAGCAACCAGAACAATTAGCGAACATGCAATAAAAATCGTAATTTTCCCCGACTATTATGCGACGTCGCATAAACTTGTTTGAATTCACAGAAATTGCGCGCGCGAGGTCCCGGCTAGGTCAGGCCATTGGCGACGAGCTCGACGAGCAAGGCCCTGTATTTCTGGGAAACCCGCGCTGAAAAGGGAAGGGCCGGCAATGTGCCGGCCCAGTGGGAACAGGGAGGGAGGAAGTTCGTAGTCGCGACACTACCCCCGGCGACAGGGCAGTGCAGTGATGTAGATCACGCAGAACGGTCCCACATGCCGTAGCCGCAGAACGCGTATTATGGAAAACACCGCCCGATGTCGCTTGCTGGGGGAAGGGCGGACGAAGTTCGCGATAGGCCGCTCGGTCGCGAATAGCCAGAAGCAGACTTCGCAGTGTCAATGTCGGTTTAAAAGCCGGCCAGTATGTTGGCGCAAAAACCAGCCAATAGCGGTTGATATGAGAAGGGCCCCGATCGGGGCCCTTCTCATAAGTCATCCTTTTTCAGGATCAGCGTTTGCGCTTTGAGCGGCTTT
>JAJFJC010000248.1 GCA_021774385.1 Alphaproteobacteria bacterium | reverse complement strand
CATATCGGCGATCTTACGTGACTCGGTAATGCCGCCTGACCGCGCCGCATCGTGCTGTACGATATCGATGGCGTCGCGTTTGAAGAAGCGGGCGAAACTGAAGCGGTTGAAGTCGGCTTCGCCGGTGGCGATGCGGATACCGAGATTGGCCTTTAGATAGGCGTAACCATCGATATCATCCGGGGCGAGGGGTTCCTCATACCAATAGAGATCAAGCGCTTCGAGGGCCTGACCGACCTGCAGCGCCGTCTTCAGATCATGCCCGTAGCCGCAATTCACGTCCGCCATGAGGGTGATGTCATCACCGGCATGCGCCTTGATCTGCTCGACGGTTTTGAGTTCCTGCCGCCAGTTCATTGGATCCTTGCCGATCTTGATCTTCATGGCGTTGAAACCGTTTTCCTTATGCATATCGATTTCGTCGCGCAGGATTCCAATGTCTCGCAACCTTAAAGACGACGCATAGCACCAGAGTTTCGGATTGGTTTTGCCGCCGAGCAGACGCCATACGGGAACGCCGGCCGACTTGCCCCATATGTCCCATAGTGCCGTGTCGATGCCCGCCATGGCTTCCAGATAAAAGCCCTTATGGTGGCCGCGGTTAATCATGACCGACCACAGAAGATCCCAAAGATACTCAACGTCGCGCGGATCCTTCCCGATCAGAAGCGGCTTCACATAATGGACGATATCGCGCAGCGCCGTCCCGGACAGACGGGTCATGCACTCGCCAACACCAGAAAAACCGTCGTCGGTATGAATACGGACCAGAACAGACCTGTACTCCTTGAAAACGACACTGGCGACTTCATCCGCGCGCGGAATACTAATCGGTGCCGCAATCTGTTTTTCCATGGGGACGGCAAGCGCGATCGCTTCGACATCGGTGATTTTCATCAATTTCGTCCTGTTGATGGGGTGGCGCTCTCGACGCCGGACGGGCGCTCAATGATACTGTTTGGTATCGCAACGGCAAGGTGGATGGCATGCAAAAGGAAATTCAGAGTGTCTTGGTGATCGGGCCGGGCACAATGGGGCGGGGTATCGCGAATACCTTTATTCGCGGTGGGCACGACGTAACGGTCCTGAGCCGTAACCCCGATAAGGTTGCGCCTTTTGAAGGTACGGTTCGGATTACCGATACGCTGCCTGACGTCGCGCCGGATTTTCTAATTGAATCCATCGTCGAGGATATGGATGTAAAGCGGGCGCTGATCGCACAAATCGAAACTAAATATGGCGGCAAACCAATTCTCGCAACGAATACATCCGGCTTGTCCATGGAGGACATGGTTGCCGGCATGTCTTACCCGGAGCGCTTCATTGGCGCGCACTATTTGCAGCCGGCGGACGCCCTGCCAATCGTTGAGGTTATCCGCGTTGCTGAGACAAGCGACGATGTCGTAGCGGCCGTTAAAGCGGCACTGCAGCGCAATGGCCAGAACGCGCTCGTATTAAATAGGCCAGTTCCGGGCTTCCTTCTCAATCGGCTGCAGCACGCCATGATGCATGAGGCGTTGGCGATGATCGAGGAGGGCGTCTGTACGGCAGAAGACGTCGATAATTGCCTAAAGAACGCGCTGGCCCCGCGAATGTGCCTCACGGGGTTGATAGAACAAAAAGATCTCAGCGGTCTCCAGGTTACCGCGGCGACGCACCGTAATTTGGTTCCCGACTTTCATCATACGAACACGCCTGTGGCGTTACTCCAGGATATGGTGAAGGCAGGAAACCTGGGTGTCTCCAGCGGCCAAGGGTTTTACGATTGGCGAGGCCGGGATGTGGACGGCTATAAACGCGCGGTAGCTAAAAAATTGGACCGAATACTTGCTATACTCGCCGAAGATTAGAGAGAATTTGACGAGTACGCTGTTATGAATTTGCAAACGACCCGATGGGACCGGTTTGAGTGGCCTCTTTCAGGTCAAAAATTCGATGTATCTGTGCCAGAAGGGTATAGTTTACGTACGGGACGATTCGAAGACCTGGATGCAATGCACGGACTTGTCGACATAGCCTATGCGTCCGACCCAAGTTGGGATGGTCAAATGGCAGATATTAAGAAACGCGTGGGACACCGCATGCGCGAGAGAATTTCCGACCCGGACGCCAATTTCGTTCTTGCCACGCTCGGTGACCGAATTTTCGGCCTCAACGGCGTCGCGGTGCACAGTCCGACCAACATGCACTTGATTACCGGTATCTGCGTTGACCCGGCGCATCAAGGGCGCGGTCTCGGCGGCGTTTTGTTGGGAGCTTCCTTGTCGTGGTTGCGCGATCAGGGCTTAAGCACTGCAACGGTCACGACGGATGCGACCGCGGTTGCGGCTAAGGTTTATGCCCGTTTCGGCGCCATTCGCGAAGCAAACGTCGAGAATCGCAATCCACCAAGGCGCACCTAACCGTCAAAAAAACAGTAAGGTTGGTAATGGCTTATGATTTGAGCAATCTCCGAATTCTGGTCGTTGACCCAAGTCCTTTCCGGCGTATGCTTATCATCGACGTCCTTGGCGCCCTCGACGTCAATCAAGTCGAGTCGATGAGCGAGGGAAGCGGCGCCTACTCGGTGTTCCGTTCCACGAATTTTGATCTGGTGATCTCGGAACAAATCATGATGCCATTGGATGGCCTCGACTTGACCCGAATGATTCGAACCAACCCGGACAGTCCAAACCCTGCCGTGCCGATTTTGATGCTGGTTGCGGCACCTCGAAAAAAGGACGTCGTCGCTGCACGTGATGCCGGTGTAACGGAATTCATGGCGATGCCATTTTCGGTCGCGGCGCTCTATAGCCGTCTTGTCTCTATCATCGAGCAGCCGCGAGAGTTCGTGCAGGATGGCGAGTATTTTGGGCCCGACCGCCGCCGTTCGGTAAAGGACTTTTTCGGCGATGACCAGCGTATTGAAGATGATTAAGCGATGACACATTCCTGGGCGATGGCATTTCGGCGCTCTCGTATATCCTTAGTAAAGGCGCGGTGCGACGGCACGAGATGCGCGCAGTCAGGTGTATAGAGAACGCCATGGAAATTAGACTTTCCGAACATGGGCCCCATATCGCGGTCGTGACGATAGACAATCAGCCGCGTCGAAATGCAATGACCCGCGATATGATCGCGGACCTTGCCGGTCTTTGGGATCGTCTCGAGCGTTCGGACCATCGCTGCATCGTACTGACGGGTGCCGGGGCGAAGGCCTTCACCTCGGGCGCCGATCTTGGTGGTGATCTTAGCGCGTCTCCAGAATTGGCCGCCGTGATCAATCGCGGCCTGCTCAAAACCAGCGCTTTCCCGAAACCGATCATTGCCGCAATTAACGGCGATTGCGTGGCCGGTGGGCTTGAACTTATGCTCGCGGCGGACATCCGCCTGTCCGCGCCACACGCCCGCTATGGGCTGCCCGAGGTACGCTGGTCGATCTATCCGTTCGGTGGATCGACAACCAAGCTTGCCGCGCAAATTGGTTATGTTCATGCGGCGGACATGTTGTTGACGGGAGCGCTGATCAACGCGGAAGCGGCGGTGAACATCAACCTTGTTAATGGCATTGTCTCGAGTGAAAGGCTGATGGATGAGGCGCTCGCCAAGGCGAAACTAATCGCGGCGAATAGTCCGTCGGCTGTGCAAGCGGTCAAACAGCAAATCAGCGAGACCTTGGCGGAACATGTTCGCGCCCGGGAATCGCTGGAACAAATGTTGGGCGACAAGGTGCGCGCCAGTCCTCATTTCAATGAAGGTGTGTCTGCTTTTCTTGAAAAACGAAAACCCGACTATCGCTAGTTCGTTTCTTCTTTCTTTACGAAGAATTCCGGTAATTGATTTTTCTGTAATTTTCCGGTCGTCGTGAGCGGCAGGTCGGTTCGCTTAACAAAGCAATAGCGCCTTGGCACCTTGTATGCGGCCAATCGCTGGCGGCAATACGCGATAAGTTCGATCTCGCTAATTTCAAGATTGCCATTCAGGACAACAATAGCGGCCAGCGCTTCGTCCAGGCGTGTATCGGGAATGCCGGTTACGTAAACTTCTTCGATCGCCTCATGCTCGCTGAGGATTACTTCGACCTCGGCGGGTGCGACGTTTATTCCTCCTGTCTTGACCATCTCCTTCAAACGGCCTCGGAAAAAGAGGTAACCGTCCCTGTCCAACACGCCAAGGTCTCCGGTTAGAAGGAAACCATTCGCGTCGAAAGCCTCGGCGGTGCGGTCCGGTTCGTTGAGATATCCTGGCGTGAGAAACCCGCGTACGATGATCTCGCCCGGCTCGCCGGTCGGCATCTCTACGCGTGTTTCGGGGTTAACGATTCGGATTTCGACATCTTGCAACGGTCGTCCGCAATTGCCGAAGCGCGTGTCCGTGGGATCGTGTGCATCGCCGACGGCGGAGTTACCGTAGGCTTCGGTCAATCCGTAAACATTGCAAATCTCTGTGGCGCCAAGGGCCGCGATACGGGCAACCTGATCGGGCGTTCCGATGGTCGCGCCTGTACGAAGGGAGGACAAATCTCTTCGGACCCTGTCCGGATGCTCCCATAGCGCCAACGACATGTTCGGCGTGCCATAAAAAACCGTACAACGTTCTCGTTCGATCAATGCAAGCGCATCACCCGCGTCGAAGTCGCGCTGGAGCACGACAACGCCACCATGTGTCATCAAGGTGAACAACGCATTCACGCACCCGAATGACCAGAATAATGAAACCGCGAGCCATAGCCGGTCATCGGGCGTAAGATGTTGTCGTTCCCCAATACGCCACATATTTTCGATGAGGCCGTGATGAAGCAGTGGCACGCCTTTCGGCGTCGCCGTGGATCCCGAGGTGTAAAGAATACACGCGGTGTCCGTCGGATTTACCGTACGCCGTATTTCGATCAAGTGGTGTTCATCGATGGCGTTGCCGAGTTCAGGCAGTGCGGAGAAGGCAACAGCGTCCACAATTGGTTCGGAGGACGCGATGATGATGTGTTCGATATCAACGGCGTTGCTTTGCTTACCAATCTCGGCAAGTAGATCGTTAAAATCACGCGCCCGGACGGTTGTCGTTGAAATCAAGGCACGGACCTTGGCGTGTCCGATTTGGTAGGCTAGTTCCGATGCGCTGGCCCAGCAATTGAGCGCCACGACCTCGACACCAATAGACATCGCGGCGAAATAGGCAATTAGCCACTCGGCTCTATTGTTCATCAGAATGGCGAGTCGGTCTCCGTGAACGAGACCGAGTGCGATCAAACCCTTGGCATGCGCGCGAACCTCGGTTTGGAAAGCGGTGTAGGTAAGGCGTTGATCGTCATCGACGAGGAATTCGCGATCCCCATATCTCGCCGCCATTTCGTCCAGAAGGTCTGGAACGGTTCGGCTTTCAGGTTCCTGCATCGTCCTGTGCCGATATCCCGAACTTAGCGCGCGACGATCGTGCCGACGTCATTCATCCGTGCGATACCGTCCTCTTCATAGCCGAGTTCGGTCAGGATATCGCGCGTATGCTCGCCGATTTTCGGTGGCTGTAGGCGCAAGTTCAGGTCATGTTCGCCAATTTCGACGGGCAGGCGCGGCACCTTCGTTACCGGTGCGTTCTCCAATTCCACGTGCAGCATACGATTGTCGGCGTTGAGCTGTGGATCATCCGTGAGGTCCTCGGGGCGCGCGACGGGCGAGAAGGGAATTCCAATCTCCTCACAGATCGCCGACATCTCGGCGATGGTGTGACGTTTGGTAATCTCGGCGACGATTGGCAAGGTCCGGTCACGCGATCGCACCCGATCCTCATTGGTCAGTAGGGTCGGGTCATCCAGCAGATCCTGACGGTCGAATTTTTCGCAGTAGCGGCGCCAATGATTGTCGCTCGTGATGCCGATGAAGATTCGCTGTTCGTCGGATGTTTCGAAAGTTTCATAGACGGCCCAGGCGCCGACGCGTCCCGGCATCGGTGGCTGGTCGAGATCCGTCACCGCGCGTCCGACCAAATGTTGCATCATCAGGAATGCCGTGGATTCGAACAACGCACTCTTGACGAATTGACCCTTGCCGGTTGTCTCGCGTTCGCGCAAGGCGGCTTGAATGCCGACGACGGCGAACGTGCCGCCCATGATATCGACGACGGAGGAGCCGGCACGCAAAGGCCGTCCCGGTGGGCCTGTCATATAGGCAAGCCCGGCCATGTACTGTACGACTTCGTCTAGCGCCGGACGTTTTTCATAGGGACCGCTAAGAAAGCCCTTGAGCGAGCAGTAGATGAGGCGGGGATTTATCTTCGCGCAATCCTCATAGCCGCAGCCCAGTTTCTCGGTTGTGCCCGGCGCATAGTTTTCGATCACGACGTCCGCTGTTTCGAGCAAACGATGGACGACGGCGCGTCCTTCGTCGCTTTTCAAGTTTACGGCGAGACCGCGCTTATTGCGGTTGAACGCGCCAAAGAAACCGGCGGCGAAGCCGTGCAGACGACGCGTCTTGTCGCCATCGGGTGCTGGTTCCACCTTGATCACATCCGCGCCGAGGTCGGCTAGGATCAATCCCGCGCACGGGCCCATGATCGTCTGGCAAAATTCCACGACCCGAATACCCTCGAGGGGCAGGGGGCGGACGGCGGCGTCATTCATGCGAGGGTCTCCATTCGGCGGTCCAATTGTTGATTGGCGGGAAAATACCCCTTTCGACATGTTTCGGGTAGGGCATGTGACAATTTTCTCTTGACCTTCCCGCTCCTTGAAGGCGCAAGAATGCGTAAACCGAACTAATGGGCCATGCGTAGATTCACACTGCATTTGTCAATCCTGGGATTCGCGGCCGCGCTAGTTGGCCTGTTCTGGTGGTATTCGGGACAGGGTGACCCGACCTTCGCCGATGCTGGAGATGTGACGTTGGTTGCACGTGGCGAAAAGGTGTATGTCGATCATTGTGCGGCCTGTCATGGCGAAAACCTCGAAGGCCAACCTCAATGGCGCCGACGCAAA
>JAJFJC010000247.1 GCA_021774385.1 Alphaproteobacteria bacterium | reverse complement strand
GGGGGGGCAATGACGATGGATTCGGTGGCGGTTCATCAACCGGTGATGATCTGGATGACGAAATCCCTTTCTAGCCACACCGCAACTAATCCATTAGCTGCGTTTGCCGAGAATCTCCTCGCGCAATTCGTGTCTGGCGGTTGTATGGTAAAAACCTTAGTATAAGGTATCGCGCTGGGGGGCAGCCGTGCATTGTCGCGTGCGTCCGAAGCGGTTTTGTGAGGGGCAAACAAATTTCTAATTTTAGGAGTAGGTGATATGAGAATCCGGACTCTCGCGACTTTGGCCGGTGTTATACTTTTAGCGGGCGCCTGTACGGATGCACGACTGATCGACGATGTTTCGAAGATCAAACCCAAAGAAAGCGGGTTTAAAGCCAATTTGCAGACAGAATACATCACGCTGGCAAAGGCCGAGCTTGATGAGGGCGATATTTTCGACACGGGCATTTTTGCGCGCCGGGCCGAAGCAGCAGCGATGGGTAAAGATGTCGATCCGGATATCCTTTGGGATCGCGACCTAACAAAGAAAAACAAGGCATCGCTTTTTAAAGAACGCGAACGCCTCATGAAGGCCCTGGATGGCGGTGGCCGCTCCCAGCAGCCAGGCTTTGCGGCTCGCGCCCAAGCGCAGTTCGATTGCTGGGCACAGGAACTGGAAGAAAACAATCAGCCACGTGACATCCAGCGTTGCCGGATTGGCTACATGGAAGCAATGCGCGAAATGGCCGATGCGATGAAGCCCGCGCCAAAACCGATGGCAAAGGCGCTGGCGAAACCGAAAATGAAGGCAAAAGCAAAACGTAAGGCTGCGTCTTTCAAGATGCCGTTCGTGGTCTACTTCGATTTCGACAGCACGACCATCTCGGACATGGATTCGGTTCGGACGTTGACCGATGCGGCGAAGGCAGCCAAGAAGGGCAAGTCGACGCGAATTCAGGTCACCGGTCATACCGATACCTCGGGGAACGCGGATTATAACGCCAAGCTGGCGGAACGCCGCGCAATCGTCGTCGACGAGGCATTGATTGCCTTGGGCATCAACGGGCTGACGATTGAGCGTTCGTCTACGGGTGAAACCGAGCTTGAAGTTGAAACCGGTGATGACGTTCGTAAGGATGCAAACCGGCGTGTGGTTATCATTGTCCACTAAGTGCTAAACGTCACTGGTCAATAAGTGACACAAACCCGTTCGCTGCGTTCCGAGGAATGTAGCGGGCGGGTTTTTTTATCTTCAAAATTTACGAAAACATCGTTTGAAATTTTGCTTTTAACGCATTGTTTCGTTAAAATCCGAACGTGCTGGGATCTCTGCGATCCCTATTCCTGGCCACATGGCTCCTGACAAATTTCAGCATTGAATTTAGTGCTGGTTAATATTCGAGTACTGCCTGCATGGCGACTTCCGAAATCGCCCAAATAACAATCGAAGAAGAGATGAAGCGGTCGTATCTCGATTACGCAATGAGCGTGATCGTGAGCCGGGCGCTTCCGGATGTTCGTGATGGGCTGAAACCAGTCCATCGCCGAATTCTCTATTCGATGAAGGAAAACGGTTACGACTCGAACAAGCCGTACCGAAAATCGGCTCGTATCGTCGGTGACGTCATGGGTAAATATCACCCACATGGCGATCAGGCTATTTACGACGCGATGGTACGCATGGCGCAAACGTTCTCGATGCGCCTGCCGCTTATCGACGGCCAAGGAAACTTCGGCTCGATGGATGGCGATCGTCCCGCGGCGATGCGATACACCGAGGCGCGTCTTGCGGTATCTGCGGAAAATCTTCTCGACGACATCGATAAAGAAACCGTCGATTTTGCCGACAACTACGATGAAACCACAAGTGAACCCAAAGTCATTCCCGCACGGTTTCCCAACCTGCTGGTCAATGGTGCCGGGGGTATCGCCGTTGGCATGGCGACGAATATTCCACCGCACAATCTTGGCGAGGTCGTGGCCGCCTGTCTTGCCTATATCGACGATCCCGAGATTTCCATCGAAGGATTGATGGAGTCGATCCCCGGGCCCGATTTCCCAACAGGTGGCCTTATTTTAGGCGAAGCGGGAATTCGGGCGGCGTACCATACCGGGCGTGGATCGGTTGTTATGCGCGCGCGCACTCACATTGAGCCTTTGGGGCGAGACCGTGAAGCGATCGTGGCGACTGAAATACCCTATCAGGTCAACAAATCGCGCATGATAGAGCGAATTGCCGAAGTCGTTCAGGAAAAGACGATAGAGGGCATTTCGGCACTGCGCGACGAATCGGACCGGCAGGGCGTCCGCGTCGTAGTCGAATTGAAACGCGATGCCATCGCGGAAGTGGTTTTGGCGCAGCTGTATCGCTACACGCCGTTACAAACCAGTTTTGGCGTTAACATGTTGGCACTCAATGGCGGCCAGCCGATATTGATGAATTTGCGGCAGGTCATCGTCGCATTCGTTCAGTTTCGTGAAGAGGTCGTTACACGAAGGACCGCCTATTTGTTGCGCCGAGCGCGGGAGAGGGCGCACGTCTTGGCGGGTCTTTTGGTCGCGCTTGCCAATCTTGATCCCATTATTGAACTAATTCGCGCTGCGCCGGATCCAGTTGTCGCACGTGAGCGGCTGATGGAGGAGAACTGGCTCGCGGGAGACGTGGCGGCGTTTATCGCATTGATCGACGACCCTGGGCATGAGGTCGTGGACGGTCGGTACCGGCTTTCGGAAATACAAGCGCGCGCTATTCTCGAATTGAGGCTGCAGCGCCTGACCGGCTTGGAACAGAACAAGCTTGGCGCGGAAACCGAGGAATTATCGGAGAGAATCGAAGGTTTTCTGGAAATTTTGACGGACCGGTCGCGCCTGCTTGATGTCCTTCGGGAAGAGTTGCGGGAAATCTCGGAAAAATTCGCCGACGAGCGTCGTACGCAGATCGAGCCAGCGGAATTTGAACACGATATTGAAGATTTAATTCAACGTGAAGATATGGTCGTCACCGTGACGCATGGCGGCTATATCAAACGCGTACCGCTTTCGACCTACCGTGCTCAACGCCGTGGAGGCAAGGGCCGCACGGGCATGGCGACTCGCGACGAGGATTTTGTTCAGGACGTGTTCGTCGCTTCGACGCATGCCATCATGCTTTTCTTCTCGTCGCGCGGCATGGTCTACCAACTCAAGGTTTATCGCCTGCCGTTAGGCAGCCCGCAGGCGCGTGGCAAGGCAATGATCAATCTCCTGCCACTTGACGATGATGAGACGATATCGACCGTCATGATGTTACCGGAAGACGAAGATAGCTGGGAGCACTTGCACGTCATGTTTTCCACGCTTAGCGGCAACGTCCGGCGCAATTCGTTGAAGGATTTCACGAATATCATGGCGAATGGCAAGATCGCCATGAAACTAAGTGAGGGAGACCGACTTATCCGCGTTCGCACCTGCACAGAGGAAGATGACGTGTTGCTAGCGACACGTCATGGCATGTGTATCCGCTTCCCGGTCTCCGATGTCCGTGTGTTCAGCGGACGAACATCGACCGGCGTGCGCGGTATTCGTCTTGAAAACGACGATGACGTGATCTGGATGTCGATGCTGCGGCATGTCGAAATCGAAACTGAAACTCGTGATTCATATCTACGCCAAGCGAATGCGCTTCGCCGGGCCGAAGGGGAAGAGCCCGCCAGCGAAGTAGAGGTGCCGGCGTTATCCATGGAACAATTCGAGTTGCTTAGCGAAAGCGAACAGTTTGTTCTCGCCGCGACCGCGAAAGGGTTCGGAAAGCGCACGTCGGCATATGATTATCGAACGACCAAACGCGGCGGGAAGGGCATTATGAGCGTTGATGTGACAAAGCGGCACGATACCGTCGTTGCCACATTCCCAGTCGAACCGTCGGATCAGATCATGTTGGTGACGGATGGCGGCCAGGTTATTCGGTGTCCCGTTAATGATGTTCGGATTGCGAGTCGCCGTACGCAAGGCGTTAATCTCTTCGAAGTCGAAGGGGGAACAGAGGTTGTCTCCGTCGCCCGTCTACGCGATATGGGCGGCGAAGACGATGAGGAAGAGTCGGAAGAGGGGGACGCCACCGCCGCTGTCGATGCAGAGGAAACAGTGGTGGCTAGCGACGACGAGGAGAATAAGGCGAATGACTGATCGGCGTGTCGGTGTTTATGCGGGAACTTTTGACCCGATTACCAACGGCCATATGGATATCATTACCCGGGCCGCAGCGCACATGGTCGACAAGCTTATCGTAGCGGTCGCGCGGAATCCGGGGAAAGGGCCCGTCTTTAGTGTCGAAGAGCGGGTCGCAATGGTTGAAACGGAACTGGCTACCAACGAAATCGTCAAGGTAATCGACGTCGATGTCGAACCCTTTGAAAGTTTGCTGACGGACTTCGCCGAAAGTCGCGGTGCCAGCATGCTAATTCGCGGGTTGAGGGCTGTTTCTGATTTTGAATATGAATTTCAGATGGCCTCCATGAACAGCTACTTAAAACCGAATATTGAAACCGCATTTTTAATGGCTTCGGATCGAAACCAGTTTATTTCCTCGCGCTTGGTAAAGGAAATTTGCTTTCTCGATGGTGAAATCAACCAATTCGTTTCACCTCGCGTGGCGACGCTCTTGATGGCTAAGAAACCCTGATAGCGCTTTTCCCCTCGAAAAGAGGGATGTAATTTTCGAGCGTTACGGCTGCGCTATTCACTTAAATGGTCAATAGCCCGACGATTGCGCCCGTCATGCAGGTGGCCATCGTGCCAGCGACGATCGAACGCATTCCCAACTGAACGATCTCGGTACGGCGGCTCGGTGCGATTGTCACCAGACCGCCGATCATGATGCCCAGGCTGGCCAGATTCGCAAATCCCGTTAACGCGTACGTCATGATGAGCTTGCTGCGCGGCGAAAGCGTGGATTGCGGCAATGCGGCGAGGTCGAGAAATGCCAGGAACTCATTCAAAATTATTTTGACACCAAGCAAACTGCCTCCGGTCACCGCTTCCTCCCAGGGCAAGCCCATCAACCAGGCAACCGGCGCCATTATGTAACCAAGAAGCCTTTGCAACGTTATCGGCGTATCGAATAGGTCGGGAAGGATTGCACCAAGGAGCATGTTGGCCAGGTGGACGAGCGCAACCAAAACGACGAGCATCGCCGTGACATTGATAAGCAGGGAAATCCCGTCCAATGTCCCGCCCGTCACGGCTTCCATTGCACTTCTTGGGCGGCGTTCGTCGGAAATAGTTCCTTTTGTCGACGGCTCCGTCTCCGGCATCATTAACCGCGCGATCATAACGGCGGCGGGAGCGCTGATGATCGAGGCGGCGAGAAGATGTCCCAGGGCACCCGGTATAACCGGCGCCAACACTGATGCGTAGAGCACCATGACGGTTCCGGCGATTGTCGCCATACCGCACGTCATGAGCGTGAATAGTTCGCTTCGGCTAAGGCGCGTTATATAGGGCCGAACTAATAACGGTGCCTCGACCATGCCGACGAAAACATTTGCCGCGACACCGACGCCGAGGGCACCGCCAATCCCGAGCATTTTTTGAAGTATCCACGAAAAACAATTGACGATTAGAGGGAGTATCCGCCAGTGGAACAGCAACGCGGATAGCGCGCTCATGATTAAGATCAGAGGCAAAGCTCGAAACGCAAAGATGAAACTAGCGCCCGGGTGGGTTTCCTCGAAAGGCAGGGGGGCGCCGCCCAGATAACCAAATACGAATGATGTCCCGGCATTCGTTGCCGCCTGAAGTGCGATGACGAATTCGTTCAGCCAAAGGAAAACCTGGCGCGAGAGGGGTATTTTGAGGATTACGACGGCAATCGCCAACTGTACCGCTATTCCGGTAATCGCGGTTTTCATTTGAACGCGGCGCGATTGAACCCTTTCTCGGGGCGCGAGGATGATTGCGAGGCCGGTCAGGACAACCAGGCCGAGCAGGCTTTGGAAATTCGTGGCGTATGGCATTTTGGGACCCCTTGAACGCATTTTGCGTCAGCACAAATAGCCACTCGGCAATGGGCTTGCAAAGCTGCTAGTCTGCGCCGAGTTCAGTCGTGTTTGAGGAGAGTAGGTGATGGAGGGAAACCCTAACCGGGGTGGCGTGATCGAATTGCTTGAAAAACTTGGGCACTCCGACGATGCCGAGGTTCTTTCAGCCGCGCGCGATTTACACGCGCAAATTTCTGGCTCCGGTTTGAGTTGGAACGATCTATTAGTCCCTGAAGAAGAAGACGTGCCTGAAGAAGAGGCGTATGACACGACCGATTCGGAAGAGGAAGAGGCATATGACACGATCGATTCGGATGAGGAAGAGGCATATGACACGACCGATTCGGAGGAGGAAGAGACATATGACTCGACCGATTCGGAGGAGGGAGGAGAGGTAGACACAGCGGCGGATTCGCTTGAGGAGGTTGTCGAGAGTGACGCGGCGGCGGAAGACCTCAAATTGATCGAACAACTCCTGGCGCGTAAGGGTGTATCGAGTACGCTAAGCGATGAGCTTGAGGGGTATAAGACCGATATCAAGGAGGGTGAATTTACGACGGCGGACCGGCGTTACCTTCAGGCACTGAAGAAACGGATCGCAGCGGGTTCGAAATCCAAGCTCAAGGACTAATACCAAGGAGCGGTGATAAAAAAGATCCATGGCTTTCGGGCGGCGTCGCGATGCTTCGCATCGCAACGGCACACGGTTCTTGCCGAAAAACATGGTAAGTCGTCTCCAGGAGACTTTATCATCGCTCGTTGGTTTAATTTGAATAGTCTGCGGGATTGGTATCGTCCGAGCTTGTTATTTTAGGCGATATTTTTCCGGTACGTAAAAAAGGTGATCGTATTTTTCGCGAGCCAAATGGCAGCTAATACAAAATTCCACACGGCTGGCATTGGCACCTTTCGTGATGCCAAAGATGCTGCCGTCGGGCATTATCA
>JAJFJC010000246.1 GCA_021774385.1 Alphaproteobacteria bacterium | reverse complement strand
GTATCCGAAGAACCGCTTCGGCACGGTGACCAATGAAGCCGCCAACCGAATTCTCACGCGGCTCCTCTATTCGGGCTACATCGAATTGCCGCGTTGGGGCTTCTCGCTGCGGGAAGGCAAGCATGAAGGGCTTATTACACTCGAAACCTTCAACCGAATTCAGGACCGCCTGAATGGCAACGCCAAGGTTCCGGCGCGCGCCGATCTCAACGCCGACTTTCCCTTGCGCGGGTTTATCCGCTGCACCTGCGGGAAGCCGCTTACCGCGTGCTGGTCCACCAGCAAGACCGGGAAAAAGCATCCCTATTACATGTGCTACAACAAGCGCTGCGACGCCAATAGGAAGTCCATACCCCGTGCATCGCTTGAAGGCGACTTCGCGGACCTTCTCAAGGGCGTACAGCCATCGCCCAAGATGTACCGATTCAGCAAGGCCATTCTCAAGAAAGCGTGGGACATGCACGGTGACCGCGCGGCGGAAATGCAGGCGGCGGCGCAACGCGGCATGGACGGCCTTGAAAACCAGATTGCGGCGCTTCTGGACAGTATCCTGAAGGTTACGAATGAAACGGTGCTGGCGCGGTTTGAAGACCGGATCGCCACCCTTGAAAAGAAAAAGCTGGCGATGGCGGAAAAGCTGCGCCAGGACGGCCAGAATTACCGCCCCTTCGACGAAATGTTCGAACTCGCCATGAAATTCTTCTCAAACCCTTGTAATATTTGGGAAAACGGTAGGTTGGAGCACAAGCGGACAGTGCTCAAACTGGCGTTTTCGGAGCCTCCGATCTACGACCGAAAAGAAGGGTTTCGAACCCCTAAAACCTCCATGATATTCAGGGCGTTAGAGGGCCTTCGCGGCTCAAACTTTAGGATGGCGGAGGGAGGGGGATTCGAACCCCCGGTACCGTTTCCGGTACACGGGTTAGCAACCCGCTGCATTACCACTCTGCCATCCCTCCTTGGAGCCGCTAGTACCTAGCGATGGCGGGATATCCTGTCAACGGCTCAAGACGGTCTTAAGGGCCGCCTCCAGATCGGCGATCAGGTCATCCGTATCCTCGATACCGACGGAAAGGCGGAGTAAGTCCTTTGGGGTCAGGGATTCCGGGCCTTCGACCGTGCCGCGATGCTCAATCAAACTCTCGACGCCGCCCAGCGATGTTGCCGGTTTGAACAGCGTACAGGACGACGCCACGCGGCGCGCGGTTTCGGCATCGCCCTTGACGCGGAACGATAGCATGCCGCCAAATCCGCCTTCCATCTGGCGTTTGGCGATCTCATGATCCGGGTGCTCCACCAACCCCGGATACAAAACATGGGTCAGCGCGGGGTGCCCCTCGAAATGTTTCGCGATGGCGAGTGCCGATTGCGATGCCGCTTTGACCCGCAGAAACAGTGTCCGCATACCACGCGTCAGCAAGAAAGCCTCGAAGGAACCCAGGATCGGGCCTGTCAGGGCGCGATGTTGTGAAATCCGCTCCCATAATTCGTCCTCGGCTTTGGCGACAACCGCGCCCGCCATCACGTCGGAATGACCGTTGAGGTATTTGGTCGCCGCATGAATGACGAAATCAGCGCCATGTTCAAACGGGCGCGTCAGCACTGGCGTCGCCACTGTGCTATCGACAGCGAGCTGCGCGCCCGCGCCATGTGCTATTTCCGCCGCTTGGGCCAAATCCGTCACCCTCCAAACCGGATTACAAGGCGTTTCAACCCAAACCAGCTTGGTTTTCCCGGGCTTCACCGCACCGGCCAAAGCCGCCATATCGCTAGTCGGTACGAAATCGACCGACAAACCACGATCCACGCCGAACCCCCGCAACCATTTCGGCAGGCCGTAATACATAATATCTGGCGCGACGATGTGGTCGCCTTGGCGCAACGCCTGAAACGGTGCCGTACAGGACGCCATACCGGACGAAAAAAGCAAGGCGTCGGCACCGCCTTCCAAATCCGCGATCATCGCCTCCGGCTGTTTGAAGGATGGATTCTTATCGCGGCCGTAATCGTGCTCAGCCCGCAATTCGTAATCCGCGCCCCGCGCGAAGGTTGTCGAGAGGTGGATTGGCGGCACGACGGCACCCGTCACCGGGCATTCCCACCCCAATCCTTGCGCCACGCGCGTGGCGGGGTGCGTTTTATTCTTTTTCATTTGCCCTCACGATTGAACGCGCACGTTCATTGATCACATAATTTGGATAGACAATGCGGAAACCCATTGGCGTGGTCAAAGAGGAAATTTACCGCACAGGCTCGCATCGGCACCGTCCGATAGTATAGTCTGAGACGGTACTAAAAACGTCTCCCTTTCCAATTATTTCGATGATAAGGATCCTAATGACAGACGGAACGATGAACGGTGGTGAAGCGCTTGTCGCAACATTGTTGTCGCGCGACATCGATACGGTATTTTTTGTGCCAGGCGGCACCTACACTACGGTCCTGGAAGCGTTGAGCCGGGTACAAAACAAAATTCGTTCCGTCCCAACGCGTCTAGAGTCCTCGGCAGCCTTCGCCTGCGACGCCTATGCGGGCATCCGCCGTAAACCGACTTGCATGTTCGTGTCCCGCGCGCCGGGCGCCTCGAATGCGGCGATTGGCGTCCATAATGCGATGCAGGGATCGCGGCCTTTCGTCTTGTTCATTGCCGATATTCCCAAGCCATTGCGCGGCCGGGAGTCGTTTCAGGAAATCGATTACCGCCGCATGTATGAGCCGGTCGCAAAAGCGGTGCTGGACGTGAACGGCTTCGCCGATGTCGCCGACACAACCGCCCGCGCCTTGGATCTTGCAGTGAGCGGCCGGCCGGGACCGGTCGTCTGTGTTGTTTCAACGGAAATACTCGACGGTGAAACCGGTGAAATCGACATCCCCCGTCCCGCCGCGCCGGTCAAAATCGGTGCTGAGAAGAGCGCGGTCGCCGAAGCCGCCAAACTGATCCAGGCCGCCAAGAATCCCATAATACTGGCCGGCGAGTTGATCGCCTACGAAAACGCCACCGCTGAATTGCAGCAATTGGCCGAAATCTCCGGCGCGGGCGTATTCACCGCCTATCGCCAGCAAGATGTCATCGACAATCTGCATCCGGCGCATTTCGGTCAATTGACGCTGAACAGGCTGCCCTATCAAAACGATGCGCTAGAGGAATGCGATCTCATCGTTAGCATCGGAAGCCGGTTGGACAGCGCGACAACGGCAAACTACACGATGTTCCGCGACAATCAGAAAATAATCATGATCCATCCCGACGCCTCGGTGTTCTCGCCATGGCGGGTCGATGTCGCAATTTGCGCGCAAGCCGCGCCCGCAATGGAATCTCTCGCCGAGTCGCTGGAGGAAACCGAGCCGCCCACGGAACGGCTCGCCTGGCGCGACAAGGTGCACGCCACGGAAACCGCCTATGCCGAACCGGGTGAAATCGAAATCGCCGGCGATGTCGATATGGCGCAGGTGATCACGACGCTGATGGAGCTCGCACCCGACGATTCCATTCACGCCGCCGATGCCGGCACATTCGGGCGTTGGATGCACCGCTATTACCGCTTTCGTCATCCCTATTGCAATCTTGGCCCAGTATCCGGGGCCATGGGGTATGGCGTCCCGGGCGCGATCGGTGCACAGGTTGCGGATCCGAACCGAATGGTCTTCGCCTGGTGCGGCGACGGCGGCTTCTTGATGACGGGCCAGGAATCGGCCGCGATCGTGCAGGAGAACCTGCCGGTCAAAATAATCGTGTGCGACAACAGCGCCTGGGGATCGATCCTTGTCACTCAGAACAAACGTTTCGGCGACTGGGATTTCGGGACCCGCCTGAAAAGTCCGGACTTCGCGGCCCTCGCCGTGGGCTATGGCATGGCCGGCTACACCGTGCGGAAAACCGAGGAGTTCGGTGACACCCTGAAGGCCGCCATGGCGCATGATGGCCCCGCCCTCATACATCTGGTCCTCGATCTCCGCGACGTGTCACCCTACTCCGGCAGTGCTCGCTAAAGGGAAATGGCTGTCATGACAATTACCTTGTTCGAGAATTTTCGCGCCGTCTTCTATACGCCCTTCTATGCCTCCGTTGCCTTGGATGCGTATGGCGCGGAAGGCGCGGACGTCCGATTGGAAACATCGTCGGATCCCGAGACGACCGCACAGGCCCTGCTCAACGGCGAGGCAGACGTGTCGTGGGGCGGACCGATGCGGATCCTGCATTATCACGACAAAGACCCAAATTGTGGCCTCGTCGGATTTGCGGAAGTCGTTACCCGCGATCCATTCTTCCTAATTGGCCGTGATCCCCGCCCGGACTTTACGATGCAGGACCTCACGAACTGCCGTATCGCCTCGGTCAGCGAAGTGCCAACGCCCTGGCTTTGCCTGCAGGACGACCTCCGCCGGGCGGGATTGAACCCGGACAGTGTGGAACGCATTTCCAACCGAACGATGGCGGAAAACGAAGCCGCTCTCCGAGAAGGATCGATTGACGCTATCCAGGTGTTCCAACCCTTCGCGGAGCACCTCATTCGCGACGGTGTCGGGCATATATGGTACGCCGCCGCAAGCCGGGGACCCTGTTCCTACACAACCCTTTACACAACGACTGACGCCCTTCAGAGCAAGCGCGACACCCTCGACACGATGGCGCGGGCAATCTACCGAACGCAAAAATGGTTACATTCAAACCCGCCCGCCACGGTGGCCGCTTGTGTCGCGGATTATTTCCCCGACCTCGACCCCGATGTGTTGACGGCCTGTATTGCGCGCTACATAGCGCTCGGCGCTTACGGCTCGAATCCCATCCTTCCCCGCGACGGTTTCGAAAGATTAACAGACGCCTGCCTATCCGGCGGCTTGATACAGCGCGGCGCGGCCTACGAAAATTGTGTAGATACGGAGGCCGCCAAAAAAGCAATCGAAGCCGACCCGCCATCCATGTAGAGCATAAAGCAAGAAATTGGCACGTTTAGTTTGTAGAATATTCGATAGGAAATTTCGAAATGACCGACTTTCTGGCGCAATGCCGCCTTGACGACCGCGTAGCCATCGTGACGGGGGCCGGCAGCGGTCTCGGACGCGCCACCGCGCACGCACTCGCCCAAGCCGGTGCCATCGTCGCTGTGACCGATATCGATGGCGAGGCGGCGGGCACCGTGGCCGATGAAATTGGCGGCAACAGTGCGGCGGCGCATATTTTGGATATCACCAATGACGAGGAAGTGGATTCCGTGATCGAAGATATTTTCGACCGCTACGGTCGCATCGATATCCTCGTCAACAATGCCGGCATCGGCCTCCGCATTCCCGCGGTCGATTTAGATTCCAATAGTTGGAACAGGGTGTTGGATGTCAACTTGACCGGACATTTCTATTGCGCGCGTGCCGCCGGACGTCACATGGTCGCAGCGGAAAGCGGCGCGATCGTGATGGTTGCCTCGATCATGGGCTTGACGGGCGGCGGCCTGTATCCAAATGCCTCCTACCACGCGACCAAGGGTGCCATTGTCAATTTGACGCGGTCATTGGGTGTCGAATGGGGGCCCAAAGGGGTTCGCGTCAATGCGGTCGCGCCGACTTATGTGCGGACCAATCTAACAGAAAAAATGCTTCAAGATGAAAAGACACATCAATACATTCTGGACAACACGCCAATGTATCGCCTTGCAGAAGCCGATGAAATCGCGGCGGCAATTCTATTCTTGGCCAGTGATGCCGCAAGCATGATCACGGGGCATACATTGCCGGTGGACGGCGGTTGGGTCGCCCGCTAATGAGGCTACACTAACCCCAACTTTCTTTCGCACCCTTACGCTTCATGTTTTTCGCCGCATCGATGCTGCCTGTTAGATCAGCAGCAACATCGGGTTTATGGAACAGGTAACCTTGCCCATACGCGACACCGCATTCCTTAAGAAACTCCAGCGTTGTCTCGTCCTCGATAAATTCCGCAATTGTTGCGATACCAAGGTCGCGGCATAGGCCGGACATTGCGACCAGAAATGCTTTGTCCTTGTCGGACGTTGCCGCATCCTTGACGTATTTCCCATCGATCTTGACGAAATCGACCTCAAGTTCACGCAAATACTCAAACGCGGCCTCCCCAGACCCAAAATCGTCCAGGCAAACATGAAATCCGTCCGCCCGTAGCGCGCGGATGGCGTTGTTTGCTTTTTCGAGATCGTAAATTCGAGCTGTCTCGGTAATTTCAAACAGAATAGACCCATGCACTTTGGGATTCTCCGCGAGCAGTTCTTGGAGCTCTTTCACGAATTCAGTAGAGCCGATCGAGTGACCTGAAATATTGACCGCAACCGGGATAACATTGCCGCGCTTACTCGCGGAAATTATGCGGCTAATTACTTTTCGGCAAACCGCAATATCGAGATCCGAGATCAGGCCGGTGTCTTCGGCAAAACAGACAAATTGAAACGGATTCATCTTTACGGGACTGTTGTCAAAACGCAGTAAGGCCTCGAAGTGATGCGGCTTTCGGTTCTTCAAAGAAACAATTGCCTGGAATGCTATATCGAAATCAGCGCCATCGATAACTGACTTTATCCGCGCGATCTTACCCACGGTCTCGCCGATTTTCTCACCGATATTTTCGGAAAGAACATTCGATATATTCCCACCTGCGCAAGAAACTTGTTGGATTGTATAAACAAGGGCCTGTGCGACATCCTGACTGTCAAAGTCCATCGCCTCGATGCCAACCGAGTTGGCCGTTACCGAAACTCCGACGCCTTTCGGGTCCGCATCACGCGCAAATTCGGTTATTTGGCCTTCTAGCCCTGCAATATCGAGGTCTGGATTGTGCAGAAACCCAAATCGATCATCGCCAAGCTGCGCCGCCATATCGCCGCCCAACGACGCGGCTTTCAACAATATTCCAAGCCTTCGCAGAAGACTTTGGTGTTCGTCGCCATCCAGCCGACCCGCGAGTTCCGACATTCCGGTGAGACCAAGAAATGTGAGTTCGCCCTTATCGCCGCCGGCCGCCGCATCATTGACATGCGTCGTTACACTGTCTCCAAATCCGTCGGCGGTTAACAATCCGGTCGCGGAATCCCGCTCGCCCCCATTTGCAACATCACGGCCTGCCACAACGGCTCGGGCGGTAAAAAAACAGTGGTTTGAAAGGTCTGGAACCTGATAGCCACTTAAAGATACAACGATATCACCCAAATTAGGCCGCGATACCTTGATGGGTACATCTTGGAAGCGATCACCCTTCGCGACTTGCCCAAGTAAAGCGCCCAGTACGGCCCGGTCTTCTTTCGCCGGCAAAGAATCGAACAATTCTCCTTTCAAAGATTCCTGCGATCGACCGAAAATATGGTGCATTGCGCCGCTCGAATATACGACTTCCCCATTTGGCTTCGTTTCAACCAGCGCGTCTGCAGCACAAAATGCGAAGGCAAGAAGGCGCGCCAGTTTATAGCGGCCTTGGTCAGCAGCAGTACTTTTCAAATTTTCGGGTCCGGACTTGGGTTTCACGGCGACAGTCATGATCCGGTGGATTATGCGCTAGATGTATTAAAAAATTAGTCTACAATTATTGTCCAGGTTGTAAATTTCCAAGATTCAGTGCCATTTAAAGCGGTATTTTCAGACACATTCGTCCGCGGATACATTTCAAAAATTTAATTACTGAGGAATTTCATGCTGGCTTATCCAATGCTTAGCGACGTCTTCCCGCCTACAAACCCATACGTCATCGAATTTCGCGATATAGTCGAGTAACCGTGCGAGACCGGCCGCGCGCGCGGGGTGCCCCATGATTCGCATATGCAGCCCAATCGACATCATCTTCGGCGCCGTTTCGCCTTCCTGGTAGAGCAAGTCGAAGCCGTCTTTTATGAAATTAAAGTAATCGTCAGCCGTCGCCAGATAGCCGCGCATGAACTTTACGTCGTTATTGGTGAGTGAATACGGTACGACAAGGTGCGGCTTTCCGTCCACGCTGCTCCAATAAGGCAATTCATCGTTGTAGGCATCCGAATCGTATAGAAATCCCCCTTCCTCAACCAAAAGTCGCCGCGTGTTCTCGCTCGGCGCATAGCGGCAATACCAGCCCAGGGGCCGCTCGCCGAGCGTGCGTTTGAGGGATTCGACGGCAAGCCGAATATGTTCGCGCTCCGTTGCCTCGTCCAGTTTGTAGTGTTCGACCCAGCGCCATCCGTGACAGCACACATCGTGACCCGCCTCGCGGATCGCGGCAGCGGCTTCCGGGTTGCGCTCTAACGCCAACGCACAGCCGAAAACCGTAAGCGGCATGTCGTGCGCCGCGAACTGTCGCATTAAGCGCCAGAACCCGACCCTGCTGCCATACTCAAACATCGATTCGGCACCCAGGTTACGCGCTCCTGGCGCGAACAGGACACTCGAACTTTCGGTCAGGCCTATTTCGGTCTGATCCTCGCCGTCGAAGATCGAGCCTTCCGAACCCTCTTCATAATTGATCACGAAGTTAACCGCCAAACGGGCGCCGCCAGGCCATTTCGGATTGGGTGGGTTCGCGCCATAGCCAACCATATCGCGGGGATAGTCCGAATTCATCGCGTTCTCCTCGTGTCAATGCACGCAAACAGGCAGTTCAATGCATTCCACGTTTGCAAGCAAGTACCACGCTGATAAAACTGATCGGCAAGGGCATTGTTCAAATGCTCAACCGCCGGAGCCATAGCCATGAAACCCGTCTTCGTCCTTATCAAATGTCAACTCGGCCAAGCGTATACTGTTGCGGGCGAGATCATGGACCAGGTGGAACAAGTCGCCGAGGTCCATTCCATTTCCGGACAGTATGACCTATTAGCGAAATTCCATATCGGCTCGGATGACGATATCGGTCATTTCGTCAACGAGGTCGTGCAACGAATCGACGGCATCGTCGATACATTCACCATCGTGACCTTTAAGGCGTTTTAACGCGGAGTGACGAAACCTATTCGGCTAACTTCTTCCGGAGGAGTTCGTTGACCATCTGAGGATTGGCCTTGCCCTGACTGGCCTTCATGATCTGTCCCATGAACCAGCCGACGAGCTTTTGATTGCCGCCACGGTAATCCGCGACCCGGTCTGGGTTGTCCGCCATTATCTTTTCGACCGTAGCTTCCAGGGCGCCGGTGTCGGTGACTTGCCGCAACCCCTTTTCTTCCACGATGTCCGCGGCTGCCCGCCCAGTATCGAACATTTCGGTGAATACATCCTTCGCGATACGGCCCGAAATGGTGTCATCCGATATCAAATCGATAAGGCCACCTAGTGAGGCCGCGGAAACCGGCGACTCGGCGAGCGGGATTTCGCCGCGGTTCAATCGGCCAAAAAGTTCCGAGATGACCCAGTTCGCCGCGAGCTTTGGGTCGCGGCCTTCCGCGACATTCTCAAAGTAGTCGGCCGTTTCACGTTCCGCCACAAGTACGCTGGCATCGTATGCAGATAGGCCGAACGCTTGCATGAAGCGCTGCTTTTTTGCCTCCGGCAGTTCCGGCAGCGATTGCTTCAGCGCATCGACATAATCTTGACTTAGCCGAAGCGGCAACAGATCCGGGTCGGGGAAATAACGATAGTCATGCGCATCTTCCTTGCTGCGCATCGATCGCGTTTCGCCCTTCGCTGAATCGAAGAGGCGCGTTTCCTGATCAACCGTGCCACCATCCTCGATAATTTCGATTTGCCGCGCCGCCTCATACTCTATTGCCTGCCTCATGAAGCGGATCGAATTCAGGTTCTTGATCTCGCAGCGTAATCCAAGCGCTTCGCCCAGCCGGCGCACCGAAACATTGGCGTCACAGCGCAGCGACCCCTCTTGCATATTGCCATCGCAGGAACCGATATAGCGGAGGATCGCCCGTAGTTTCGTCACATAAGCGGCCGCCTGTTCCGCGGAACGCATGTCCGGCTTCGACACGATCTCCATCAACGTTACGCCGGACCGGTTTAAATCGATGTAGGACTTTTTCGGATGCCTATCATGGACCGACTTTCCCGCATCCTGTTCTAGATGCAGTCTCTCGATACCAACAGTCCGTGTTTCGTCACCGGGCAGGTCAATGATGATTTCACCCTCGCCGATGATCGGTTCTTCATATTGCGATATCTGATAGCCTTGCGGCATATCGGGGTAGAAATAGTTCTTGCGGGCGAAAACCGATTGAAGATTGACCTCTGCATTCAACGCCAACCCCGTAAGAACGGCCTGACGCACGCAAGTTTCATTCAAAACCGGCAGCATGCCCGGCATGCCGGCATCGACAAAGCTGACTTGTTCGTTCGGTTCCGCGCCAAACGAAGTTGCCGCGCCGGAAAAAAGCTTCGCATCGGCGATGACCTGCGCATGCACTTCAAGGCCGATTACGAGCTCCCATTCACCCGTACGGCCCCGCAGCAAATCCGACATCAGCTACCTCCCGCCATGATCCGCGGCCTTGTCGAAAATTCGGCCGCATCCTCTAGCGTCTGCCCAACCTTGAAAACGGTCGCTTCGTCAAAAGGACGGCCGATGACATGAAGGCCGAGCGGCAAACCTTCTCCCGACAGGCCGGACGGAACGGATATCGCCGGCAGCCCCGCCATAGAGGCGGGAACGGTGAGAACGTCATTCAAATACATGGCGATCGGATCATCCATTTTTTCGCCTTGCGCAAAGGCGGCGCTTGGAGTCGTCGGGGTCAGGATCGCGTCGACGGTCTGCCATGCATCGTGAAAATCTTGCGCGATCCGCGTCCGCACTTTCTGTGCCTGCAAATAGTATGCATCATAATAACCCGCAGAAAGGACATATGTTCCGATCAGGACACGGCGTTTAACCTCGGCACCGAATCCTTCTCCTCGGGTATTTTCATAGAGCGCCTGCGGCGTGTCGCCTTCGACACGAAGGCCATAGCGAACGCCGTCATACCGTGCGAGGTTGGAAGATGCCTCGGCCGGCGCGACGATGTAGTAAGCCGGAAGTGCATATTTCGTATGGGGCAGACTAATTTCGACGATTTCGGCGCCCGCCGCCATCAGCCAAGACGCTCCTTCATCCCACAGCGTTTCGATTTCCACCGGCATGCCTTCGATCCGATACTCTTTCGGTATACCGATCTTCATACCCTTCAGGTCGCCGCCTAAGCTTTCCTCATAATCAGCTACGGCAATATCCACACTGGTGGAATCCTTCGGATCAAATCACGCCATGGCGCCCAGCATGATCGCTGCGTCGCGAACGGTTCGTGTCAGCGGACCCGCCTGATCCAACGAGGATGCGAATGCGATCGTACCCCAGCGCGAACAGCGCCCATAGGTCGGTTTCATACCAACGATCCCACAAAATGATCCGGGCTGGCGAATGGAACCGCCGGTATCCGTTCCTGTCGCCGCGACAGCACCATGCGCCGCGACAATAGCCGCCGACCCGCCCGACGAGCCGCCAGGGACAAGCTTTGCATCGTCTCCTGTTCGCTGCCACGGATTCGTGACCGGCCCGAAATAACTTGTCATGTTCGACGAGCCCATCGCGAATTCGTCCAGATTGGTCTTTCCAAGCATGACGGCGCCGGCTTCCCAAAGATTGTGGGTAACCGTCGATTCATATGGCGGCGTGAAACCATCGAGGATATGACTACCAGCGGTGGCGGGAACGCCTTTCGTACAGAACAAATCCTTGATCGCAATCGGAATGCCATTCATCGCGCCGCCTTCGCCGCGCGCGCGCCGGTCGTCGGCCGCGGTCGCCATCGCCATTGCCACATCCGGCGTTTCGCGGATAAAACAGTTGAGCGAACGCACGGCACCCATCGCCGTCAAATAGGCTTCGGTCAATTCCTGGGCGCTAAACTCACCGCCGACAATCCCGTCGCGCGCCTGTGCCAGCGTCAAATCCGTCAGACGCACCATCACTCGATCACTTTCGGTACAACAAAGAAACCTTGCGCTTCCTCCGGCGCGTTGGCGAGGATTTCCTCTACCTTATCGCCATCGGTTACCCTGTCGGGGCGTTGATACGCCTCCGTTGCGACCACGGACGTCATCGGCGGCACGCCTTCGGTATCGACTTCCGAAAGCTGTTCCACCCATCCCAAAATATTGTTGAGCTCGCCCGCCAAAGGCTCAAGTGCATCTTCATCGACCTTGATGCGGGCCAAGGTCGCGATTTTGCGCACGGTTTCCTTATCGAGTGACATGTCGCGGTTCTCCAGGCTGCGGCGGCGCGGAACCTATCACTGGCCCCTACTGGCGACAAGGGTGGTGGAACGGTGCATTATGTCACGGACTGGCGACACAACGGGCGGCGTCAGAAATTAACGGAGCGGACATAACTGCCGATGAGCATTTGCTGTTTGGAAGATCTGCCGAAATCACTCGCAACCAACACTCGGTTGCTGGGGCTCGATCTTGGAACGAAGACGATTGGCCTTGCAATAACCGACCCGGGTTTGATGGTGGCGAGTCCCATCGACACGATACGCCGGACAAAATTCGGAAAGGATGCCGCGATATTAGAACGCGTCATCGAAGAACGTCGCGTTGGCGGACTCATTCTCGGGCTACCGATCAACATGGATGGTACGGAAGGCCCACGCTGCCAATCAACCAGACAATTCGCCGCCAATCTGAAACAGCGCGGCTTGACCCTCCCAGTCGCGTTTTGGGACGAACGGCTTTCGACGGCGGCCGTTGAGAGGATTCTCGTCGACGAGGCCGATATGTCACGCCGCCGCCGCGCCCAAGTCATCGATAAAATGGCTGCCGCATATATTTTGCAAGGCGCGTTGGATCGCCTACGGAGTATTCGCGATGACGCATGACTATATATCAGACGCCGCGAGGCGAATCGCCCATGCGCGACGAAATGACCAACGATTCGAAGCCTTCCCAGAAGAATTGCGCCCCAGGGATGAAAACGCCGGCTACGCGATACAAGACAAATTACACGAATTCCTCGCCGAGCCGGTCGCTGGATACAAAATTGGCTGCACGACGAAGGTCATGCAAAACTTTCTCGGAATCGACCAACCCTGCGCAGGTCGCATCCTTGAGTCCGGATGCCATCATTCTTCCGTCGAACTGGCCCATTGCGCCTATCGGCGGGTTGGTGTCGAGTGCGAAATCGCCGTCCGATTAGACACCGGCCTCCCCTCCACCGGCGCGCCCTACGATCGCGAAACCGCTTCCGGGGCGGTAGGTTCCTGCATGGCGGCAATCGAAATCGTTGACGATCGCTATGTCGATTATACGAAGCTCGACGCGCCGACGCTTATCGCCGACGATTTTTTTGGTGCCGGCTGCGTACTGGGCAAACCACGTTCCGATTGGCGAAATCTGGATTTGGCCGGTACGACCGGCAGGATGCGGATAAACGGTGCCGAGGTCGGGCACGGGATCGGGGCGCACGTCATGGAGCACCCCTTCGAGGCGCTTACCTGGCTTGCAAACCTGCTCGCACGCCGCGGCCGCGGCCTTGCGGCCAACGACATAATATTGACCGGCAGTATTGTTGAAACCCATTGGCTCTCGGCCGGCGACCATGTCGAAGTTTCAATCGATGGATTAGGAACATCCCAGGTATTGTTCGCCTGAATTTAAGGTCGTGGTTTTTCGATGAACTCGATCGTAACGCCATCTGGATCACGCAAGTAAACCACGCGCCCTCCCGCATTGGGCCCCTTATCGATCGCAACCGGGTCTCCGATGGGCATCACGCCGAGGCGCACCGACGCCTTGACCGCCGCATCGATTTGATCGACATCGAAAGCAATATGCGCGAACCCGACGTCACACGGTAGCGACCGCACCCGCCCCCGATCATCCGGTGCGCGATACTGTATCAACTCAAGGCGATGCCCCGGACCTTGCACATAAGCGACCTCAATATCCGCACCGTCCACCCCGGTGATACGAGAGATGACCGCAGGGTCGCGCGGCGCCCTGGAAACCAATTCAAAACCGAGTGCGCCGACGAAATATTCCACGCTCCGATCTAAATTCGATACGGTGAAACTCGTATGATTTGTCGCAAGAACCTTAAATCCAGCCAATTTTTTCTCCCTGTTTGGCATAACATTTTCGTGCGATGCCTTTGTCCTGCTTCTCACTGAAAAATTCAGCATTGCGATTATACCTCAAATTGGGAATCATATCCGTGAAGAGGATTTTGATATGCGACAAATCCACGGGCTGAAGTTTGCTCTTGCGACGTTAACGCTTGCCCTAATGTTCACGGCAACCATTGCAACGGCTGGAGACGAAAAACCTGATAATGGCGACGATCCGCTTGAGTCACTCAATCGGTTTACGTCCGGCTTCAATACCATCCTGCGAAAAGGGCTCATCGACCCTGTCGTGGATCTCTACCAGTTTGTTACGCCCGACCCGCTGGAGGGAGCGATCTCGAACGCCGTCTCCAATTTGAGCGAGCCCATCACATTCGGTAGCAGTTTGCTACAAGGGGACACGGAAAACGCCGGCAACGCGGCGGAGCGGTTCCTTATCAATTCGACCGTCGGCATCGCCGGCTTGGGCGATCCCGCCACGGAAATGGGAATCGAATCGCGACGCGAGGATCTTGGACAAGCGCTTGGCGCACACGGTGTCGCGCCGGGACCGCATATCGTTCTACCTATACTAGGTCCGAGTAATTTACGTGATTTAGCGGGGGACCTGCCGGTCATGGTGTTTAGTCCCATGCCCTTGGCGGGCTCCGTCGCACAAGGTACCGTTGAATATTCAGGTCGACAGAACACAGTTCAAGGCATCGGCCAAGGTGCCATCGACCCCTATGTGGCGGAGCGGGAAGCCTATGAACAAAACCGCTCTTATGAAGTCAAGAATGGCCTCATAATGAGTCCCAGCCTGGTCGATTTAGCCCCACGTTGAAGGCAAGAATTGGCGGCGAGAAAAATGAATCCAAGATTCACGACCTGATGCCTTGCGGCGGTAACGAATTGCTCCGTATACTGCCGCTTTAATGACCAGCGTCCAATCTGCGCCAGATATTGCGCCCTATCGCTTTCCGCACCGACACCTCCTCGGCATAGAAGGCCTTTCTCCCACGGAGATCACGGCGATTCTCGATCTCGCCGATGCGTATGTTGCGCAAAACAGGCGGCCCGACAAGAAAAGCGACGTGCTGCGGGGACGCACAATCATCAACTTGTTCTTCGAGAATTCGACCCGAACGCAAACTTCCTTCGAACTGGCGGGAAAACGCCTTGGCGGCGATGTCCTCAACATGGCCGTCTCGACAAGTTCGATCAAGAAGGGCGAGACGATGATCGACACGGCCATGACGTTGAATGCAATGCATCCCGATGTCCTTGTCGTCCGCCATCCCGACGCGGGTGCGGTTCAATTGCTATCGGAGAAGGTTACCAGCGCCGTCATCAATGCTGGAGACGGACGCCACGAGCACCCGACCCAAGCCCTTTTGGATGCGTTGACCATTCTGCGCCGCCGAGGTCGTTTGGAAAACCTCACCGTTGCTATTTGCGGCGATATAATGCACAGCCGTGTCGCGCGATCGAACATGCACCTTCTATCAACGATGGGCGCGCGCGTCCGGGTCGTCGCACCCCGAACATTGTTACCGGCAGAAATCGACCGGTTCGGTGTCGAAGTTTACCATGATATGCGTGAAGGGCTGACCGACTGCGACATTGTCATGATGCTTCGCCTGCAAACGGAACGTATGCGCGGTACCTTTGTCCCCTCCATTCGCGAGTATTTTCATTTCTTCGGCCTCGACCGCGAAAAACTCTCTTATGCGAAAGACGATGCCTTCGTGATGCACCCCGGCCCGATGAATCGCGGTGTCGAGATCGACTCCGAATTAGCCGACGATATCGACCGCTCCGTTATTCGCGATCAAGTCGAAATGGGGGTCGCCATCCGAATGGCTTGTCTCGATATTTTAACCCGTTCGGATATTCCCAACTGACAGCGCCATGACGAAGCGAACCGCCTACATGAACGCCCGGCTCCTCGATCCGGCAAACGGACTCGACCAGATCGGCAATTTGCTGGTCGAGGACGGTAAGATCGTGGATCTAGGCCCCGAAATATTTATCGGAAGTCCCCCCACCGCCGAACAAATAATCGACTGCGCAGGGCACTGCCTGTCACCCGGCCTATTCGATATTCGGGTGCAGGTTCGGGAACCGGGGGAGGAGCACAAGGAATCGATTGCGTCGGCTAGCCAAGCCGCGGCAGCAGGTGGTGTTACCGCGATGTGCTGCCTACCGAATACCGAACCGGTCATCGACGACGTATCCGTTATCGAGTTCATAGCGCGCCGCGCGCGCGAAATGAAATCGGTGAAGCTTTTTTGTTATGGCACTCTCACGCGGCGACTCGAAGGACGGGAACTGACGGAAATGGCGCTACTGTCGGAGACAGGCGCGCTAGCGTTCACCGACGGGATAAAGACGCTCCGCGACCCGCTGGTTTTACGGCGGGCGTTAAGCTATGCGCGGACATTCGATATCCTGATCGTGCAGCATCCCGAAGAGGAAAGCCTCGTTGACGATGGCGTCATGAACGAAGGCGAAGTCGCGACCCGCCTCGGTCTCGCGGGAATCCCTTCCATCGCCGAAGTGCTGATCGTCGAACGTGATCTGCGGATCTTATCGCTGACCGGTGGCCGCTACCACGCCGCGCATCTCTCCACAGCCGCCGCGATCGACGCCGTTCGCAAGGCGAAACACGACGGCCTTAACGTTACCTGCGATACCGCACCGCATTATTTTGCCCTGAATGAAACCGCGGTCGGCGACTACCGAACCTTCGCAAAAGTATCGCCGCCCTTACGCAGTGAAGCGGACCGCCGCGCCGTCGTTGAAGGATTGGCGGATGGCACGATAGACGTCATCGCAAGCGACCACGCCCCCCATGACGAAGATTCCAAACGGCTTCCCTTTGCGCAGGCGGAGTTCGGCATAATTGGGTTGGAAACCTTGCTGCCGCTAACACTTGAACTATACCACAACGGCGACTTGTCGTTGCTTGACGCGCTCGCCAAGATTACGAGTGCGCCAGCGGATCTGTTACGTCGCCCCTTTGGACGCCTGCAAAAGGGTGCTCCCGCCGATTTACTGCTTTTCGATCCCAACAAGCCTCGACAAATCGATGAAAACACGTTTCGCAGCAAATCGAAAAACTCGCCTTTCGACAAACGACCCGTGCAAGGCTGCGTTATCCGCACCGTCGTCGAAGGACGCACAGTCTATTCAGTGGAGGCATAGTCCATGTCTGACATGTTTAGCGGCGACGCGACCAGCCTCATCCTTTCGATCGCGCTTGGCTACATGCTCGGCTCGATCCCATTCGGGCTCGTGCTGACCCGCCTCGCCGGATATGGCGACATCCGAAAGATCGGATCCGGCAGCATCGGGGCAACAAACGTTCTAAGAACCGGTAACAAGGCACTTGCAGCCCTAACCGTAATCCTTGATAGCGGTAAAGGTGCCGCGGCGGCCCTAGCCGCCCGCTATGTCGCTCCTGAACTGGCGCCGATCGCCGCCGTCGCCGCCGTTTTAGGACACCTGTTTCCTATATGGCTTAAGTTTCAAGGTGGAAAAGGCGTCGCGACAACGCTCGGCGCCTTGGCTGCCTTGTCCTGGCCAGTGGGGCTCGGCGCAGGGTTAACGTGGTTGGCCGTCGCGTTTATTTTTCGGTTTTCATCTCTATCGGGACTCGCCAGCGTGGCCCTTGCGCCTGCTTATGCCTGGTACTGGGCGGATACGCCGATCACCATAGCCGCCGCAATTTTGGCGTTTTACGTCTGGATACGGCACAAGTCCAATATTCAGCGACTGATTTCCGGCGAAGAACCAAAAATTGGCAAGAAATCATAAGATATTTGCGACTCTAGGTTGACCTGAACAGATGCCCGGCACATCGTGGTGGCATGTCTGAAATCCTTTTACCTCGCGAGCGGCTCGATCGTATTCGCCTCATCCGCAGCCAGAACGTTGGCCCGGTCACGTTTCGAAAACTGCTGGAACGCTATCAGTCCGCAAGCTCAGCCTTGGAGGCTCTGCCAGAACTTGCACAACGCGGCGGCTTCCGGAAAAAGCTTCGTATCGGCACACGGGAAACGGTAGAACGGGAAATCAAAGCCGTCGATGCCCTTGGCGGTCGGCATTTGATCATCGGCGATCCGGACTATCCCACGGCGCTTAAGGCAATCCCCGACGCGCCACCTGTGCTCTCGGCCTTGGGCAATACAGAATTGCTAAATCGTACTACGCTCGGAATCGTCGGGGCCAGAAACGCTTCGACCAATGGACGCCGTTTCGCCGAAGCAATCGCCCGCGATCTATCTGCGGCCGGCGTATTAATTGCGTCCGGACTTGCGCGCGGAATCGATACGGCCGCGCATCAGGGCGCGCTGAAGAACGGCACGGTTGCGGTCATTGCCGGCGGCGTCGACGTTGTTTATCCAAAGGAAAATTCGGGCCTATACGATGCGATCCGCACGCAAGGGTTAATTGTTTCGGAAATGCCCCCGGGAACAGAGCCCCTCGCCCGACATTTTCCCAGCCGAAATCGCATCATATCAGGCCTTTCGCTTGGAATCGTCGTGGTAGAGGCGGCACTACGATCGGGGTCATTGATCACCGCCCGCTTGGCTGGTGAACAGGGCCGCGAAGTATTTGCGATACCAGGATCACCACTCGATCCCAGAGCGCGCGGCACCAACGAACTGATCCGAAATGGCGCAACGCTGGCGCAATCCGCGGAAGAAATACTCGGCGACATCCAGAATATGCGTAACTGGCAACTTGAAGAACCGGATCAAAGTCACTTCGAAAATGAATTCAGTCAGGGCGCCGACGAACCATTAATCGCGCTAAGCCGCACGAAAATACTAGATTGTCTCAGCCCGACACCCGTTGCGATAGACGACATTGTTCGTGATACCAACCTGCCCCCCGGCATCGTCTTGACGGTTATTTTGGAACTCGAATTAGCGGGCCGCCTTGAACGGCAACCAGGTGGCACGGTTGCGCTCTTAATGTAGTTGTCTGGGCACTCGTTTTAACGAATGATTAACGGAAAATTGCGACATTGGTAGAATGAAGTACCCCCAAATTCGCGGACGATAGACGTGCCAGCTCACTATGAGCAATTACTCGAACTGGCGATGTGCCGCGCCACCGATGGCAAAGGCGATTTAGCCGCATCCATCGCAGAAACTTGCTTGGCGCCCAATGCCGGATTAAGCCAATCCGAACTTTCGCTAACATTCGACATTGTCCGGATTATTGTTGAATCCGTCGAAGTGAAAATACGCCGGCATTTGTCGGAATATCTTGCCGAACGCGACGATGTACCACCAGATCTTGTTACTTTTCTGGCAAATGATGAAATTTCGGTGGCCTATCCCGTACTCGTCCACAATCGAATGCTGCACGATGACGAGTTAATCAATATCGTTGCCAACCAAACCAAAAAACACCGGTTAGCCGTTTCCATCCGGCCGCATGTGAGCGAGGCAGTATCCGACGCTCTGCTTCAGACCGGAGACCCAGACATCATCGAAACGCTGCTCTACAACAAAGGCGCTGAAATTCGGCAAGAAACCTTCGACTCGGTCGTCAACACGGCACGCGTCGTAGAATCACTCCATTTACCGCTGCTTCATCGGCGCGATCTTTCCGCTGATCAGGCGTGGCGGCTTTACACTTGGGTTGGTGACACCTTGCGCGCCTATATCCTAGCCAATTTCGATATCGACCCTAAAACAATCGAATCTGCAACGGACGTTGCGATAGACGATGCGATGCAAGGCGAAAATGACGACGCCAACGATGCGCCAAACACAAAAGACGCACTGCGCGCTGCCTTGCGGCGTAACGACCGGCACGAAATAGAAATCCAATTTACCGCTTGTGTCGAGCTGGACGCGGTACCGGCGACAAAAATTCTATACGGGCGCAATATTCAGGCGCTTGCGATTGCCTGTAAAGCTTCCGGCATGTCCGTTGCTCTCTTCGACATGATATTGACGCAAACGCGTCGCCGAAAATCTGGCACCGACCAAAAGCAAGCGAATGAATCTGCCCGAGCTCTCGCATTTTACGAACGCATAGACCCAAGTTCCGCCTGTAAATTATTGAAAAAATGGCGCATTTCTCCATCTAGCATTTCACAAAACGGAAAATGACTGATAAAAATATCAGCTACTTTTTATTGAATATTAAATATTATTTACTATTTTAAGAAAAAATTCTTGCACTTTTTGACACATGTTGTTGACGAATGGAACACATGGTGCCAAGTGTGACGTAAGATATTTTAGTTTCATTCACCGATTTCCTACCCCACAAAGCGTAATGGTTAATTTGATAGCTCTATGAACGTCGTCGTCGTCGAATCGCCGGCCAAGGCGAAAACAATAAATAAATATCTTGGATCCGACTTCCGGGTCCTTGCCAGTTATGGCCATGTGCGAGACCTGCCGCCCAAGGACGGTTCAGTGCGTCCGGAGGACGACTTTTCCCTAATTTGGCAGACAGACCCAAAGTCACGAAAGCATCTCGACGAAATCGCTAACGCTTTGGATGGCGCTGGTAGTCTCTATCTCGCTACTGATCCGGACCGAGAGGGCGAAGCCATTTCGTGGCATGTCCAACAACTTCTGGCCGATCGAAAAGTTTTAAGTGGTGTCGACGTGAAACGGGTCGTATTTCACGAGATCACCAAGGATGCCGTACTTGCTGCGATGGCGAACCCGCGTGAGCTCAACAAGGAACTGATCGACGCCTATCTTGCTCGCCGTGCGCTGGACTATCTCGTCGGATTCACACTTTCGCCCGTATTGTGGCGAAAACTGCCCGGGTCCCGGTCCGCGGGCCGTGTGCAATCCGTTGCACTTCGCTTGATTTGCGAGCGCGAAGCGGAAATTGAAGCCTTCAAGGCGGATGAGTACTGGACCCTCGAAGGAAAGTTCTTATCGAGTGAAGGGAAACCATTCACCGCGCGCTTAACGCACCTAAATGGTGAAAGACTCGACAAGCTTGGACTTGGAAATGAAGCGGCGGCGCAAAACGCCGTCGCCGCCGTTAAGTCGGGCGCGTATTCCATTGCAAACGTCGAAAAGAAAATGGTCCGGCGTAACCCGTCGCCGCCGTTCACGACATCGACGCTGCAGCAGGAAGCAAGCCGGAAACTCGGGTTTGGCACCAGCCGCACGATGCAACTTGCGCAGCGACTGTACGAAGGCTTCGATATTGGTGGCGAGACGGTAGGGCTGATCACCTATATGCGGACCGATAGCGTGACATTGAGTGGCGAGGCGATTGCCGGGTCACGCGCGTTGATCGGAAAAGATTTTGGCGATGCCTACCTGCCCGCGACACCGCGTGTATTCAAAACGAAAGCGAAGAATGCGCAAGAGGCGCATGAAGCAATTCGGCCGACAGACTTTTTCAGACGCCCTGCAGAACTTACATCGGTTCTGGACGCTGAGCAGTTGCGCCTCTACGAACTTATTTGGAAACGCGCTGTAGCGAGCAGCATGGAAAGCGCGGTCCTTGACCAGATGGCCGTCGACATTGCCGCCTCGAATGGCGCGGCGAAACTCCGCGCCAACGGCAGTACCGTAAAATTCGATGGGTTTTACACATTATACCGTGAAGGCAGGGATGATTCCGATGCGACGGATGAGAAGGATCGCCGACTCCCCCTTCTAAAGGAAGGCGAAAAAGCAACGCTCAAGGATGCCGAGGCGGACCAGCATTTTACCCAACCACCCCCTCGCTATACCGAGGCGAGCCTGGTCAAGAAAATGGAAGAGTTGGGTATCGGCCGACCCTCGACTTACGCGTCGACCCTCAAGGTACTGCAGGACCGCGACTATGTTCGGCTTGAAAAAAGGCGTTTCGAGCCAGAAGACCGCGGACGGTTGGTCACCGCATTCTTGACCAACTTTTTTCGGCGTTACGTCGAATATGGCTTTACGGCCGATATGGAAGACCAGTTGGACGATGTTTCCGACGGTCGTTTGGATTGGAAAATAGTTCTCCGCGACTTCTGGAGCGCGTTTTCCGGTGCTATCGACGGCACGAAGGATCTCTCGATTACGCAAGTCCTCGACGCGCTTGACGAGGATCTTGGGCCGCACTTTTTCCCCGCCGACGAATCCGGCAGCGATTCGGGTGCGCGAAAATGCCCTGCTTGCGAGGCCGGTCGACTGAGTTTGAAATTGGGCAAGTTCGGCGCCTTTATCGGCTGCGCCAATTATCCCGAATGCCGCTACACCAGACGCTTTGGCGTTGGCGCGGACGACGACGACATGCTTGCCAGCGGCCCGCTCGTATTGGGTCAAGACCCGGATACCGGCCTTGATGTCGCCCTACGCAAAGGGCCATACGGCATCTACCTGCAAATCGGCGAGCAAGCACCAAAAGAAAAAGGCAAGAAAGCCCCCCCCAAACCGAAACGGTCTTCCTTACCCAAGGATGTCGCGCCGGATTCGGTTACACTGGAACTCGCGCTCAAGCTATTATCGCTGCCACGCGACGTTGGTGCCCATCCGGAAACCGGCGAAATGATTTCTGCGGGCCTTGGCCGTTTCGGCCCCTACCTGAAACAGGGCACCCGCTATGCCTCATTGAAGGAGGGCGATGACGTTCTCTCAGTCGGTTTGAACCGCGCGGTCACGCTCCTCGCTGAATCGAAGACGCGCACGAGCGGCCGCGAACTCGGAGAACATGAAGGAAAACCGGTTACGGTTCGCAAAGGCAGGTTCGGCCCCTATGCCAAATGGGGCAAGATCAACGCGACACTGCCAAAAGACTCCGAAATGGACACGATTACGCTCGAAGAAGCCGTGGCGCTGATCGTCGCGAAAGCAGCCAAAGCTCCGGCAAAAAAGGCCGCTCCGAAAAAGACAGCGAAAAAGGCCACGAAGAAGAAAACCGCGAAAAAGAAATCCGCGACAAAAAAGAAGACAGCAAAGAAATCCGCCACGACGGCAGCGGACGCCCCCGCGGCCGATTGATCACTTTGGCCCGTACACCGCACTTCACCAAACAACAAATACTCGAATTTATTACCGAAAGTCCGACGCCAGTCGGAAAACGCGAAATCGCCCGCGCCTTCAATATTCGCGGCGGCGCGCGCATCGCGCTGAAGGCAATTTTAAAAGAGCTTCAAAACGACGGGCATCTTGATCGCAGCCCCAAGAAGCGGGTGCGCCCCGCCGGCGACCTACCACCGGTCGTCATCGTTGAGGTTGTCGGAACGGATAGTGACGGCGAAGTGCTTTGTCACCCGGCGAAATGGGACGAAAATCGGACACCGCCCACAATATATCTTAATCCAGGCAGGACACGTGTTGCGGCACCGGGACCGAAGGATCGCCTTCTCGTACGCGTAAAAAAAACCGGCGACGAAACCTACGAAGCCGACACGATCCGGTTACTTGGCAAGGGCCCAAACACACTCTTCGGCGTCTTCGAAAAACATGGTTCCCACGCAACGATCCGCCCAACAACACGCGGCAGGCACCGGGAAATTAGAGTTTCAGCGGAACATTGCAACGGCGCCCAAAATGGCGATGTTGTTGCGATCGAATATTTGCCGGGCGGACGCGGGAATACCCGACAAGCAAAGGTCGTCGAAAGGATTGGCCCTATATCCGATCCAAGAACATTCAGCCTAATCGCCATCCATGGTCGCGAAATTCCGGTCGAATTTAGCGGGGAAGCCCTCGCGCAGGCCGAATCTGCCGGTCCCATGGAACTTGGACGGCGCACCGATTTACGTGAATTACCGCTGGTGACAATCGATGGCGCTGACGCGCGCGACTTCGACGATGCGGTTTGGGCGGCGCCGGATGAAAAGGTTTCGGGTGGTTGGCGTATCATTGTCGCTATCGCCGATGTTGCCTGCTATGTGAAACCCGGCGATGCCCTGGACAAGACGGCATATAATCGGGGTACTTCCGCATACTTTCCGGATCGCGTCGTACCAATGCTTCCAGAGGCTCTATCAAATGGATGGTGCTCTCTGGTACCCGAAGAAGACAGGCCGTGCCTTGCCGCCGAAATTCACATCGACGCGCAAGGCGGGATTCTAAAACATCGATTCTTCCGCGCGCTTATGCGCTCCGCCGCCCGACTGACCTATGAACAAGTACAAAGAGCCCGCGACGGCGAACCCGACAACACGACGGCCTCCCTGGTCGAAGAGGTGATTTCGCCGCTCTATGGCGCTTACGAAGCACTCGCGCGGGGACGGGACAAACGCGGTACGCTCGACTTGGAGCTTAAGGAACTCGCCATTTCACTTGGGGAAGACGGCCATGTCGCCGCCATCGAACCGCGGTCGCGTCTGGACAGCCACAAGCTCATCGAGGAATTCATGATTACGGCGAACGTTGCCGCCGCCGAGAGTCTCGAAACCAAGAATGCACCCGTAATGTACCGCGTTCACGAACCGCCCTCGCTCGATAAATTGGAGGCCTTGCGCCAGTCTCTCGCATCGTTGGGCTACAAACTTCAACGTGGTAGCGCCATCCGCTCAACCCACCTCAGTGGCATATTGCACCAAGCCTTCGAAAGCGGACAGCCCGAACTGGTGAGCAGCCTAATTTTGCGAAGTCAATCGAAGGCCGTTTACGCGCCTGAAAATCAGGGCCACTTCGGATTAGCCTTGAACCGGTATTGCCATTTCACATCACCGATTCGCCGCTATCCCGATATACTTATCCACCGCGCCTTAATCGCGGCCCACGGCCTAGGCGGCGACGGGTTGCCGGATGATATTGGTGACCGGTTCGACGAAATTGGCGAAAACGTCTCCATGACCGAACGGCGCGCAGAGGCAGCTGAACGAGAAGCGCGCGATCGGTATGTCACGGCATTTTTGTCGGATCGAGTCGACGCCAAGTTCCGAGGCCGGATCAGCGGTGTAACCCGGTTTGGACTGTTCGTGACGTTGGACGAAATCGGTGCCGACGGACTGATACCGATCAGCACGCTATCGCATGATTTTTACGATCATGACGAAACCACGCATCAACTCGTCGGCCGTAATTCGGGTCTTACCTTTAAATTGGGAGAATCGGTACTTATTAAGCTACGTGAAGCGAATGTTGATACCGGCGGACTGGTTTTTGAGATGCTCGAAGGTGGCTCACAATCGCGTCCGGAAAAACGCACCAAACGGCCAGCGGCTCGGACTCGAAGAAAGCGCCAAAGAAACCCTCATACCAAACGAAAATGATCGTCTATGGAATTTCCATCCTCGTATGTCTAACTTTCAGCGACGAGACGGATTTGCGAGTGCCATGCGACAAAGCATGAAATTTTCCATCAAACTTCGGCGCCTCTTGATGGGCGAGTGTCGTGCATACCTCAACCTCACCATCCTTTCATTGTTCGTCTTGCTCTCCGCGTGCGCTACACCGATGGAACCGGCCCTTACGGCTAAGCCGCCGGTAAAATCCGAAATAGAGCGAATGTACGCGAAGGTCTTGGACAATGTTCACAAAATGTATCTCGATGAATTTCCGGTCGATCGCCTCGCTATTTCGAGTTTGTCCGGCCTGAAAAAGCTCGAACCCGCGACCAGTATTAAGCGCGATCTAGGCCGCATTAGCCTTTTGGTCAACGACACGGTCATTGGGAATGTCGCCGAACCGGACCATAACAATGCCGACGATTGGGCAAAGGCGATGGACACCCTCATCGGTGCCATCAGAAATAGTTCGACGAAGTTTGCCACCTTCGATATCGAGAAAATCTACAAGGTCACCATCGACTCGATCCTCTCCAAGCTCGACGGCTACACGCGCTACGCCGGTAAAGTGGCGGGCCGCAGGAACCGCGAAACTCGAGAAGGTTTTGGCGGCATTGGAGTCGGTGTTCTGTTGCATAGCGATGGCGTTCGAATCGAACGGGTTACACCGAATCTACCCGCCGATCGAGCGGGTATCCTTCCCGGAGATATTGTTACCGTGGTCGACGGGACCTCATTGCGTGGCCGGTCGCTCCAGGAAAACGTTCGATTGTTGCGCGGACCGTTGGGCAAACCAGTTCAGGTCACCGTTCAGCGCCCAAAGCGGACAGTCCCGTTGGTTCTCACACTCTCCCGAGCACGGATAATCGCAACAACCGTATTTTACGAAGCCAGAGAGCATGTCGCTTATTTCCGGATCACCGGTTTCAACCAAGACACGACATCGGAATTGCGGACCGAGGTAGAAAAGGCCCTGCAAATCCAAGACGGTCCCCTCACGAGTCTAATTCTAGACTTGCGCGGCAACCCCGGTGGCTTATTGGATCAGGCCGTAAGCGTCGCAGATTTGTTTCTCCATGAAGGGCGGATCAGTACGACAAACGGACGCCATCCGGACAGCTTACAACTCTTCGACGCATCACAAGCGAAAATCGCTCAAGGCTTGCCGATTGTTGTTCTGGTCAACGGCGCTTCGGCTTCCGCATCGGAAGTACTCGCCGCGGCACTGCAAGACCAGCGCAGAGCGATTGTCGTCGGCAGCAGTAGTTTCGGAAAAGGTACGGTTCAGACGGTAATTCGGCTGCCAAACGATGGTGAATTGATCCTAACCTGGGCACGCCTACTGTCACCGTCCGGAAATGCACTCCATAAAATTGGTATCATTCCGACGTTATGCACAAGCAACGCCGAAAGCGCGAAGAGCGTTCTCGATCGCAGTCTCGCGGCAAGCGCAACACACCACCAAATAGCGACCGCAAACCTCGATTCGCGCGAGGCCATGACTAAGCGCTGTCCCTGGCAGCCGCACAAAGGCGACGATATCGACTATGCGGTTGCGAAACGGATCCTTGAAAAACCTGAGCTGTACCAGGCCGCTCTGCGGCTCTCCATGCCAGCCGCCGGGAGTTAGCCCCATGTCAAATCGCCAAAATTCGACACCAAGACGTCCGGTGCATGCCAGAGATGCCGCGAGTTTAATTTTGCTCCGCGGTTCCCGCCGCAATCCCGAGGTTTTGCTTGGCCGCCGCCGTCTAGACGCTCGGTTCATGCCGGGAATTTACGTCTTCCCAGGTGGCCGGGTCGACCGCGGCGACTACGCGCACGCCGCCCCCTTTTCAATCCGCGACGATGTTTTGACAAAACTTGAGCGCCATTGCGCGCCACGAAGGGCTCGTGCCCTGATTTGGGCGGCTATTCGCGAAACTTGGGAGGAGTCCGGCCTGCTAGTCGGCCAACCAGGTAGAATTCAGAACGCAACCCTATCACCACTGCATGAGGCTTATGCACAGGCGGGCCTTACGCCGCTCACCGGGCAACTCGACTACATCGCCCGCGCCATAACACCAGCCAGAAGTCCAATTCGCTACAATACACGATTTTTTCTAGCAGACGGGGCCATAGCACCGGGCATATTGCACCACACCAGCGAACTGGAAGATATCGGCTGGCGAAGTGTATCAGAGGCGATCAACGATCTTGACCTCATGAACGTCACACATTTCGCCTTGACCGAGGCGATAAATTTATGGCGCGAAGGTCTACCGCAAAACCCGGAACGCAAGGTCGCACGCCTAACGACGCGCTTGAACACCAGGTTGATTACGCTCGAATAGACTTGACTTGCGCCGAGCGGTTAGTACTGTGCCGGCGTCGCTAAACTAAGATTCGAACACAGGAACGGAATGGCCGGCCATGGCGAAACCAAGCACAATATTGATCAAAATGGTGAGCTCCGCGGATACGGGCTACTACTACGTGACCAAAAAGAATCCGCGTACTCAGACTGAAAAGTTGGAAATGCGGAAGTATGACCCTGTCGTGCGAAAGCATGTCACCTTTAAGGAAGGTCGCATCAAATAAGCGATCTAGGGTTAGCTAAGCGATCCGGTAACAAGGACGCGAAATGCAAAAAAGCCACCCGCAAAGGTGGCTTTATGCTTTTTGAAACACCGCAAACTGATGCTTTCTACGCAACCCCTGCCGCAGATGCTTCCGTTTCCGTTATTGTGACGTCTTCAAACCCGTTTTTGGTCCGAAGCACGGCACGATTGCGCCCAAGGCCTTTCGCCTCATAGAGCGCTTCATCCGCGTGCACGATTAGTTCCTTGGTGGTTTTCGTATAACTTGTCGCGGTCACGACACCGATGCTTACCGTGATATCGACCGTTCCAGCCGGCCCGGAAATCGAAAAGGGATGGCTTGCAATATCCGCCCGCAGCCGCTCGGCCACCGCACAAGCGATGGCGACACTCGTATCCGGCATAACGATGACGAATTCCTCGCCCCCGTAACGGGCGACGGTATCGAAGCTTCTCAAATTACGGGTAACGCGGCTCGCCAATTCTTGTAAGACTTCATCGCCCGCCGCATGGCCATGCGCATCGTTTATTGCCTTAAAGAAGTCGATATCAAACATCATCAATGACATAGCCTTGCCACTGACACCCATCCGTTCAATCTGACCATCGACATGGGCATTCAGATAGCGTCGGTTATACAAGCCGGTCAAACTGTCGGTAAGCGCCATTTCGATACTGCGCTCATAGGTCTCGCGAAGACGGCCGTGATAACGCCAACGACGAATTTGTGTTCGCGCCCGGGCAAGCAATTCGTTATTATCGATTGGTTTGATCAAGTAATCGTTGATACCTAAATCGAACCCCTTGGCTAGGCGATCGACTTGGTCCTCTTCGACCACCAGCAAAATCGGTATCTGGCGTGTTTTTTCCGCCGAACGAAGCCTGGAGCAAAGCCGGAGCGAATCTTGTTCGCGTAAGTTCAAGTTTACGATGATGAGATCGAAATCCCGCTTCATCGCGTATTCGAACATCGCTTCCACGGTGTCCGTCGAAATAACAGAATCGTCATCCTGACGTAAGGTTTCGACAACCTTTTCCGCGTCAACATGGTTATCGTCCAAAACCAGAACGGCCGCCTGGGACGCATCAACATCCAAAAGCGAGGTGTCATCGCGCAACACGCCAAGTTGGCCCGTCGTTTGTTCGCGCATGCGCCATTCGTCCATCATCATCTTGAGGCGAACAAGCGATCGCACGCGTGCAAACAAAGCCGTGTCGTTAACGGGTTTGGTCAAAAAATCATCAGCCCCGCACTCGATACCCCGTACCCGGTCCGCGGCATCGGAAAGCGCCGTAATCATTACCACGGGAATATGCATCGTTTCGGGAGCCTGCTTGATACGCTGGCAGACCTCGAACCCATCCATACCCGGCATCATTACGTCCAGCAAAACAATATCAGGCGGCTGCGCGTCGATCATTTCTAGCGCGCTGGGACCGTCATTCGCGGTCATGACATCGAAATATTCGCTCGTCAGCTTTGCTTCCAAGAGCTTAAGGTTCGGCAGCAAATCGTCGACAACAAGGATACGGGCGGACATTCTGAATTAACTCAAGAAGCGATCTACTGTCGCCAAAAAGTTGGCGACTGAAATTGGTTTAGCGATATACGCTTCACACCCACCTTCACGAAACTTTTCTTCATCCCCCTTCATCGCAAATGCCGTAACAGCAATGACAGGAATACCCTTTAGATTATCATCTTCCTTGAGCCACTTAGTTACTTCCAGGCCGGAAACCTCGGGAAGCTGAATATCCATCAAAATGAGGTCTGGCTTTTCCGACCTTGCCATCTTCAGCGCTTCCATACCGTAACGCGTTTGAAGAATATCATAACCCTGCGATTCGAGGAGATCATGAAACAGCTTCATGTTCAACTCGTTATCTTCGACGATAAGAACGGTTTTCGCCATAAGTGAATCCGACTCAATTCCTAAGGAAGCAAGAGAATAATAGCAAACTTGCGATTAACAATGTCTAAACGTTGGCTTTACCATGAGGAAACAAGGTTAATAATAGGCCTTTCCAAACCAAATGTCATGGATGACCGCATTGGTTGCAAAAATTAGTCACGTTGTCAGGCTTTTCGTTAAATTATGAATACACAATTGGAAGATTTAAGGACATAGCATGCGTATTGGCGTGGATGTCGGCGGCACCAAGATTGAAGCGGCGGCGATGAGCTCCAAAGGAGAGATCCTGCTTCGTCGCCGTACGGCCACGCCCGCGGATAATTATGCCGCGGCGATAGAAGCAGTCGCCACGTTAATTGAGAGCCTCGAGACAGATATAGGGCATCGCTGTTCGTTGGGATTCGGCATTCCGGGCGCGCTGTCGCCAGCATCGAAATTGGTAAAAAACGCTCCCAACTCACCCTTTAATGGACATCCGCTAGATCGTGATCTCGAAGACCGTCTAGACCGATCAATCCGCATGACTAACGATGCGAACTGTTTTGCCCTGTCCGAAGCCAAGGATGGCGCTGCCGCGGGCGCGGCAACGGTATTTGGAGTGATTCTTGGCACGGGATGTGGCGGCGGAATCGTATTCGACGGCAAGGTTCACGTTGGCGCAAATGCCATCGGTGGCGAATGGGGTCACAATCCCCTCCCCTGGATGAATGATTCGGAACGGCCAGGGCGGCCATGCGGTTGCGGTTTGACAGGCTGCATCGAAACCTTTCTTTCGGGAACGGGATTCGCCGCCCACTTCCTTTCGGAAACCGGGCGGACATTGGATCCTCGCGAAATAGCCGCGCGCGCGAAGAATGGCGACGACATCTGTTCAGCAGCCCTCGCTCGTTATGAAAACAGGCTTGCACGGTCGCTTGCCAGCGTGATCAACTTGATCGATCCTGATGTCATCGTTCTGGGTGGCGGCATGTCGAATATTGACCGGTTATACGACAATGTTCCCCGGCTGTGGTCGGAATGGATCTTCTCGGATCGTACCAATACAAAGATTGTCCCACCGAAATATGGTGATTCGAGCGGTGTGCGTGGTGCGGCATGGCTTTGGCCGGCCGATGAAAAAAAATGACAATTGCAACTTTATGCCGTGACTGTCTTGAAGAATTCACCGCCGCGCCCAACGCCCGACGCTGTCCCGATTGCGGTTCCCCTCGGATTGTTGCGCATCCAGAATTGAGGGCCCTCACGATCGCGCACATCGATTGTGATGCCTTCTACGCATCGGTCGAAAAACGCGATAATCCAGATTTGAAAGACCGGCCCGTTATCGTTGGCGGCGGACATCGTGGCGTTGTCTCCGCCGCGTGTTACGTCGCGCGCCTATACGGCGTTCGATCCGCCATGCCTATGTTTAAGGCGTTGAAGGCATGTCCCGATGCCGTTGTCGTCCGACCGAACATGAGCAAATACAGCAGCGTGGGCGGTGAGGTCCGGGCGATAATGCGGGACTACACACCCCTAGTGCAGCCATTGTCCATCGACGAGGCATTCCTCGACTTGTCCGGTACGGAATCCCTCCATAAAGGGTCTCCGGCAAGAACCCTCGCACGCATTACAAAGCGGATCGAAACCGAAATTGGTGTAACGGGTAGTATTGGGCTCAGCTACAACAAATTTCTTGCCAAGGTTGGTTCCGACCTCGACAAACCCCGCGGCTTTGCTGTCATTGGCGCCGACGAGGCAACGGATTTTCTTGCCCCTCGCCCCGTAAAAATTATTTGGGGAGTCGGACGGGCTCTCGAGGGACGTCTGCGGCGCGACGGAATTACGACTGTCGGACACCTCCAAAAGATGGAAGAAGACAAACTGGTCTCACGCTATGGCACGATCGGGCACCGGCTCTACCATTTTTCGCGCGGACAAGATGATCGAACCGTATCCCCGGATTCCACGCCGAAAAGCATTTCCGCCGAAACCACGTTCTCCGACGACATCTACAATTTGGATGAACTTTGTCGTAGAGTTTGGCCCCTTTGCGAAAAGGTTTCGGCCAGATTGAAACACCGAGCGCTTGCCGGCCGAACCGTGACACTAAAATTGAAACAGTCGGATTTTCGCCAACTGACACGAAGTCGTACGCTTTCAAACCCGACGCAACTTGCCGAGGTAATTTATCAAACCGCCGTGACGGTACTTGAAAAAGAGGCCAACGGTCCCGCATTCCGATTAATCGGTATTGGCGTTGCGGACATCCTCGACTCGGAAGAGTCGGGGCCGCCCGACCTGCTACAGCAAAACGACCCCAAGGCGAACCGTGTCGAACAGGCACTCGATAGCGTACGAGCGAAGCTCGGTCCGCAGGCGATCAAAAAGGGGCGGTCACTTCCTGACTCTTAACAACCGGCATCAGGAAGCGCGGAAACTCTCGCGAGTACGGCGCGCAACTTGAAAATTCCATAGTCGAGAACAAAGCTAGGTACGATTCCGTTCGCTTGTATTTCAATGGTTAACTCCGTTTCCGCTGTCCCGCCTGGATTACCGGCCGGAAAATAAGCGACGTATATCGGCCAAACGTCGTTTGGTCCCAGCGGCTCCTTGAGGACCCCGGACTTGGATGGCGCGCGGCGTGGCAAAATCATAGTCGTCACCGATTGCGGCCCCTCCATCGCCCCCCCTTCGAATACGAGCTTGGGTGGCATAGACGAACCGTCCCTTGCGGCGCGCATTTGTTCGAGCATGAAATCCGTTGGAAATTTAGTGCCCTCTGGAAGCGGGATCTTTTCTTGCTTCGGTCTCGAGAAAGCAACCACGCCAGAGGAACCGGCAGCTTCGAGACGCGCATCTCCACGCAAATCCTCGACAAGCTTTCCGTCTCGACCGCGCTTGACGCTAAATCGATAGCGCAGGCCGTCCTTCGATTCCCAAGTCGCGTTACTGGTCCGGATTTCCGTATTCGTCCCGTCGTTATTGGTGATGCGGATCAAGTAATGCTGGTCCAATGCCCACCCATCGCACGCATCCGCCCACTCGAAGGTCATGCCACCAGTCACACCGGAAACACCGCCACTAGGTTCGCTGGACAACATTTCGAACGTATAGGCGGCGCGATGCGGCGTAATCTCCACCGGCGTGACGGCTCCGGCAGGTGCCAAGAAGGCCAAGCAGCTACAAATAAACGTGATCGCGGCGAGCATCAGCGAAGACTTCGAATCGACATCGAGGACTTGGCTTAGACTCTCGCATTGTAGATCATGAAACGTTGCGCACGACAATTCCGTAATTTTGCCTATCGAGGACAAACTCATGTCAGATCTTCCCGTTCTTCTTGTGACCCGCAGACTACCCGTGGCTGTCGAAGCTCGGGCGGCACGTGACTATGACGTCAGGCTCAATGCCGACGATTCACAATATGATGCGGATGCTCTGATTTCCAACAGCAGGGACGTTGATGCGATCCTAACATGTTCGACAGAGAAGTTTACGGCCGATGTAATTGAGAAATTGTCCCCTCGTCTTCGTGCGATCGCAACATTTTCCGTAGGATACGAACATATAGACGTTACCGCCGCCAAGGCGCGCGGCCTGATCGTTACCAATACGCCGGACGTTTTGACCAACGCGACCGCCGATATTGCGTTGCTTTGCCTGCTCGGCGCGGCGCGGCGACAGTATGAATCCACGGCAATGCTGCGCGAAAGCCGTTGGGGCCGATGGGATGCAACGAGTCTACTCGGTGTACATATGACGGGGAAACGCCTGGGAATTCTCGGCATGGGCCGTATTGGCCGTGCCGTCGCCAAACGAGCGCGCGCCTTCGACATGGAAATTCATTATAGCAACCGTTCAAGGCTTACACCGGGATTGGAGGATGGCGCGATTTTCCACGACAATCCTGAGGACATGCTATCTCAGGCGGATTTTTTATCGATCAACTGCCCCTCCACGCCGGAAACCTATCATTTTCTTGATGCACGCCGGATCGACTTACTGCCGGACGGTGCCGTCGTGGTCAATACGGCGCGCGGCGATATTGTCGACGACGAAGCACTTATCACAGCGGCAATGTCGGGCAAAATATCCGGCGTTGGAATGGATGTTTACGAGGGTGAGCCAAAATTCCACGAGGGGTATCTTTCCCTGCCAAACGCATTTTTATTGCCACATATTGGAAGCGCGACCGTCGACACACGCGACGCGATGGGATTTCGAGCGCTTGACAATCTAGACGCAATATTCGCCGGTAAGGAAGCACAGGACACGCTCACTTAGAGTGAGGCAGAAGATTCCGGGCTCTTACGGCAGAAGATTCCGCGTTGGACTGCCTTAACAATTGGTTAACCATAATTACCCTTGGAGTCGGGGCGATATAGCTTGGCACGCGTATTGCGATTCACGTGATTGACAATGTTCGAATAAATATCAATCACGGGAGCGATATGATGAACGGGCCCATGACCACGCAAGATGTGCTGCTGGCTGAAACCAGCCGTGCTCCCATAGCATTGATGCGAAAGCAAACGTCCTACACCCACGACCTTAAGCAAGATTACAGCAAGGCGTTACGGCAAATGCTTGAACAAGCGATTGCCGCCGCGAAGTCCGCCGAACGGCAAATCGCCAAGCAACAAGTTGAAATTAAGCGCTTGAAAAGGCTGTCGATTACGGACGAGCATACGACCCTGTTGAACAAGCGCGGCTTTTCCGAAGCCCTGGAGCGCACGATGGCAAGAACACATCGTTATGGAGAGCCCGCGGTACTCCTGCTGATCGATTTAGATGGGTTTAAGGCGGTAAACGACACACACGGACATTTAGCGGGCGACCTGGTTCTTTCCGTTGTTGCGGAGAACCTGAAAAACTCAGTCAGAAAACTAGACGATGTTGCAAGATTGGGTGGAGACGAATTTGCCGTTATATTGAACAACGCATCCGAAGAGTTCGCCGAACGCCACGCGCGCGCAATCGAGTCTCGATTAAACCGAATTTTAGTACCGTGGAAAACGTCAAATATAGAAGTCAGGGCCAGTGTCGGTAGCCACTGCTTCGGTACTGACCCAAAAGTTTCCGCGCAGACAATTTACGAACAAGCGGACAAGAATATGTATCTAAAGAAACAGCTGGGTCACCCTGGTGGCTACAAAAAATCGAACAACATCATCGTACTAAATGATGATCGCTCCCAAACTCCCTTAACGGAGTAAGGCCTCTTGAAGCACCGGTTTACAGGGCGGCACACCGAGATTGCCGCGGCAAAGCCGCACAGCCCAACTATTTCGAATACCCAACTTGACGAGGCGGGCACGATTTTGCGTCAGCAGGTTCCTTTTAATCGGGCCGGTTAACAAACGATAAATCGTTCGTCCATCGGTTTCAGATTTCGAAACAGCCGTCGCCAAATTTTCGTATTTTGCTCCCAAACGGTTCGCGTTTTCCTCGTCCCGAAAACTCCCTATCACCAGATAAATTACTGGTTCTGCGGTCGTTTCTCTTAATTGTGTCAACACAAGGCTGGTATCAGACTCTCTTGAACTGGCTTTGACACGTCCATCAAATGAACTGGATTTGACGAGACCGTCAAAATCCAAGCCTCTCGGCGCAAACGAATTCCGCGCCCAAACCGACTCGGATGGCACCGAAACCACCCAGCTAGGTACAGTCAATCCGTTAAAATCCAAGCCAACGGTTGGCTTTTCCGGCGTCTCAGCTTCGGCCGATTGATTGTGAGCCGCGATAACCATGGTTGGAGAGTTTTCATCATTTGAGACTTGTGCGAGCGCGGGCTGAATTGCGGGGTCATCCGCCGTACCGGCCCAGTTTTCAGCCACACTGTCTTCATTCGGCTCCGGCATTTTCCATGTCGAAGCCATGGCCGACCAGGAATCCTCGTGCTCGTCCTCATACTCGACGCACACATCCTTCCCTTCGAGCAGGCGCAATGACGCGCAATCCTTATTCATGGCGAGCGAAAGGGCGTGATCCCCCATTCCCTTACCCGAAAATACAAAGCTAACGCCGGTCGCCGTCCAGGACGCGACTTGATAGGCTGGCAGGAAACAACCGCCGACCATTAGGCCGAACGCAACCAGCAGCCCCCCCTTCCAAGGCATCATTACTTCCCCTGTGATCGACGCGGCACTATTTTTAGTTGCCGCTTTTTTCTTAGCTAAGACGATCCCATGCTACTTAGCAAGGACATCGTTTAACGCATTGATGTTTAGCTTTTCTTGGGAGGCTCGGCGACACGCAGGTGCAGCTCTTTCAAATGCGCGGAGGAAGCGGGTGCTGGCGCGCCCATCATTAAGTCCTCCGCCTGCTGATTCATTGGAAAGGCAACGACCTCGCGAATGTTAGGTTCATCCGCCAACAACATTACGATCCTGTCGATGCCCGGTGCCGAACCGCCATGCGGCGGCGCGCCATATTTCAACGCATTCAGCATCCCGCCAAACTGCGTCTCAACAGCCTCTCGGTCGTAACCGGCAAGGGCGAAAGCCTTGAACATGATATCGGGACGATGATTTCGAATGGCGCCCGATGAAAGTTCGATCCCGTTACATACGATATCGTACTGATAAGCCTTGATCGAAAGCGGATCGTCGTTTTCAAGCGCTTCGAGGCCGCCTTGGGGCATCGAAAACGGATTATGGCTGAATTCTAGTTGCCCGGTTTCCGTATCCATTTCGTACATCGGATAGTCGACAACCCAGCAAAATCGGAACGTATCCTTTTCACAAAGGTCTAAATCCTCGCCAAATTTATTGCGGGCCTTGCCGGCGAGCTCCGCGGCCTCGGACGGCGTTCCAGCGGCGAAGAAAACCGCGTCGCCATCGGCCAGTCCGGTCGCGGCGCGAATCGCCAAAACGCGATCTGGATCGAGATTGCGTGCGATCGGCCCCTTGCCGCCACCATTCTCGAAGACAATGTAACCAAGCCCTGGCGCACCTTCCTTGCGCGCCCAACTGTTCATATTATCGAACCAGCTTCTCGGTTTTGCGCCACCGCCAGGCGCTGGTATGGCACGAACAACAGACCCTTTTTCAATGGCTTGTGCGAATATCTTAAAGTCAGATCCTCGAAACGACTCGGTTACGTCGACGATCTCGATGGGGATACGAAGATCGGGCTTATCCGAACCATATTTCAACATCGCCTCATCGAAAGGGATACGGGGAAATGGGGTTGCGGTCACCGAACGTCCTTCGGCGAATTCTTCAAATACACCCGCGAGAACCGGTTCGATCGCATCCAACACATCGTCCTGTGTGACGAACGACATTTCGATATCAAGCTGGTAGAACTCTCCCGGTGAACGGTCCGCCCGCGCATCTTCGTCGCGAAAGCAAGGTGCTATCTGAAAATACCGATCAAATCCCGCGACCATGAAGAGCTGCTTGAATTGTTGCGGCGCCTGCGGCAGGGCGTAAAATTTCCCGGGGTGCATGCGGCTTGGAACCAGAAAATCCCGAGCGCCTTCCGGAGAGGTCGCGGTCAAAATCGGTGTTTGAAATTCAACGAATCCACCGTCGACCATACGCCGGCGAATAGAGGCAATGACGTTGGAGCGCAGCAAAATATTTCGGTGCATTTCAGCGCGGCGAAGATCAAGGAAGCGATAGCGCAATCGAATTTCTTCAGGATAACCGGCATCTTGGTTCACCGGCATCGGCAACGGGTCAGCCGTCGATTGCACCTCAAACGATTGAATCTGCAATTCGATTTCACCCGTCGGAATACCCGAATTAATTGTCTCCTCGCTACGTCGGACGATGGGCCCGGTAACGGTAATGACGGATTCCAGCGGTAATGCCTCAATCTCAGGAAAGAGCGGGCTACTGACATCAACAACAACCTGCGTAATTCCGGCATTGTCGCGCAAATCGATGAAAAGCAGGTTCCCGTGATCCCGCATCCGATCGATCCATCCTGACAATCGTGCTTCGGTACCGTTCTGCTCGGCGCGCAGTTCGCCGCAAGTATGAGTGCGATATGTATGCATTTTTTCTTGAACCATGAGGCGTGAATTTCGGCGCGCAAAGGGCACGCATTGCGCCGAATTGTCAAGACAGTCCACATGTTATCGCAAAGACGGCCGATTGGGGCCTTTTTGACACCGGCGACTCGGTGTATTTCTTTCCCCATGGAAATTTCAACGATTACAAACACCGGCGAGCTCGAAGCATTTTGTGCACGGCAACGCGCCGTCAATTACATTACGGTCGATACCGAGTTTTTGCGGGACCGAACCTACTGGCCGCAACTATGTCTCGTGCAAATCGCCGGCCCTCACGAAGCAGCGGCGATCGATACCCTCGCGCCCGACATCGACCTGGCACCGATGGATAGTCTGATGACTGACAGAAACCTATTGAAGGTCTTCCATGCGGGACGCCAAGACGTAGAAATATTCTTTCACCGGATGGGATCTATTCCAGAGCCACTCTTCGATACCCAAGTGGCGGCGATGGTGTGCGGATTTGGCGATCAGGTAGGCTATGAAGCACTGGTGTCAAAACTTGTCGGCGCGCGGATCGACAAATCGTCTCGTTTTACGGACTGGTCGAAGCGGCCATTGTCGCAAAAACAATTGAAATATGCGATTGCCGACGTAACGCATCTGCGACCAGCCTACGAAAAGCTCGCGGCCTCGCTGGACAAGAGCGGGCGGACGCATTGGCTCGACCAGGAAATGGGTGTGCTGATGAATCCCGAGACATACCGTCTCGATCCTGAATACGCCTGGCGGCGCATGAAGAGTCGGAACAAAAATTCACGCTTCCATGCGATATTGCGGGAAGTCGCGGCATGGCGAGAGCGGGAAGCGCAAACCCGCAACGTACCGCGAAACCGAATTATCCGTGACGACGCAATTCTCGAAATCGCGGCACAAATTCCAACATCGGTCGAGTCTCTCAGGAACATGCGTGCCGTATCGAAAGGCAGTATCAACGGTGATGCCGGCACGGCAATCCTCGAAGCGGTTACGAGAGGCCAGCGCATTCCGGAGTCCGAGTTACCAGCGTTCGAGCGCACGCCACCACGGCCCTCCGGCCTTGCTCCTGTTACAGATTTGCTCAAGGTTCTTCTGAAACATGTCACCGAGACCCACAATGTCGCGCCGCGCCTCATTGCAAACAGCGATGATCTCGAGCAAATCGCGGCCGACGACAATGCCGATGTAGCCGCGCTTAAAGGGTGGCGCCGCGAGATTTTCGGAGAGCACGCTCTAGCGTTGAAAGCCGGTCGTGTTGCCTTGACAGCCGATGGCCGCCGGACACGCGTAATCGATATCGAAACAGGAACCTAGATGAGATCGAAGCTTGCGAAACAATACAAACAGTTTCGAATTGAAGATCAGGCGCGCGATTTCATTACGCTAGCGCGGCTGCCGCGGTAACATCTTGTTGTTTTTCAACAAACAAAAATCGCGGCGTGCACTCCAGCATCCTTGCCAACGATCGAAAACGGCGCTGCACGACATCGCCGACAAGAACATTCGCGCTTTTTGGCAATTCAAACACCAATTCGTTACCATCACGGCGAATAAGCGTCTGTTCCAGTAAGGAAATCACACCTCCCGACAACGTATAACCAAGGCGCATCGCAAGCCCCGTCGCGCGCGCTCGTCTTGCTTCCGCGTCGTCGAGCAACGGATTGAGAACACGTTCATAAAGCCGTGGCCTGACTTGTGCGTGCCGAGAAGCCACGGCCAAGCCCATATAGGCTCTACCCGGATGGTCGACACCAACCATCGGATAACGCAAAATCCGTAGCAACGCGTGCTCCCCCCGATAGTCCGGATGTTCGGACCATTCCAAATCGGCAAGCAGGCAGGCGGCGCGGCGCAGTCGATTCTCACGTTTGGTTTCCTCGGGAAACGCGGGTGCCATCCAATGAAACAACGCTTCTCCGTCCGCCGTGGCGCGCCCCGTCATCCAAGCGAGGTTTCGGCATGCATCGATCAGCGGATCCTCGGCTTTCGTCGTCTCAGGCAATCGATCGAAGAGACATCCCTCGCGCAAGCCATAGGCGGAAATGACGATTTTCGAAACACCGGATTTCTCGATGAGCCTATTCATCAAAAGAGCCGCAAACGGCAGCGTGCCGATTCGTTTCTTGGAAACACCAGAATAGAACTTACCGAGCTTTTTTCGATCCCCCCTTGAGACGGACTCGGAAAATCGTGAAGCCCGTTTTCCCGAGATTTCGTAATGATGCGTGACCAGAAGCGGGTAATCCGTAAGATTCATATGGATACGCGCCATCGCCCGCCAGGCACCGCCAACTGCATAAAATGTCTTGCCGCGCGCCTTTTTTAGCCAATCCAGCTTAGCAAGATTGGCATCGATAATTTCTAAGGCGCTGGCTTCATCCAAGTTTTCGCGGTTCGCAAGACGAATAGGCCCAATTGGCAAGGTTGCCTGCTCTTGAAACCGTCCTTTATCCAACCGAACAACTTCAAAACTTGCGCCGCCCAAATCGCCGACCAGCCCATCCGCGTCTGGCACCGCCGATAACACGCCCAACGCGGAAAGCCGTGCTTCTTCCTCACCGGGAATAGGTCGTACCTTCAGACCGCATTTTTGTTCCACGGCGGTAACGAATTCAGCGCCATCTTCCGCTTCGCGCACGGCCGCAGTGGCGATCACGATCACGTTGTCCACCCCCATCGCATCCGTCAACACCGCAAACCGCTGCAAGGCGTCCAAAGCCATTACCACACCGCCGGGATGCAATCGCTTCGTGCTGTCCAGCCCTCGACCCAAGCCGCACAGTACTTTTTCGTTGAACACTGGTGTCGAAATGCGGCGCGCCGCCTCGTAAACAACAAGGCGGATCGAATTCGAACCAACATCAATTACGGCGACCGGGCGGTCCGACGCTTGAGTGGAGGGCGTCCTTCCCCGGGTAATAACACCAGGCATATCGTTACGATCCGTACGCTCGAATATCGAACATGATCACCCCACCAAATATCTCGGCTCCAATAAGCGGTCTCGCCACCAAATCAAGGCTATCTACAAACCGGCCCAGTATTGGCTTCTCCACGGACCAACCAACATCCGATAACTCTAATTCATTAATATAGGATGATTCTCCGCGAAACCGATTTCTATCGACCAAGAGGGTCATTTTGCCGCGCCGGAAGCCCTAAAGAGTGCTGTTAAAATTCCCGCCATCCATCAACAGGTTTTGGCCGGTCATGAAGCCGGCATGAGCACCGCATAAAAATGCGCAGGATTCCCCGAATTCATAAGGGTCACCGACCCGTCCCGCCGGGTTCTCAGCCTCACGATTGGCCAACATTTCCGCATAGCTGACACCAGCCTTGTCGGCCTGCACTTGAATATTGCTACGGAACCTATCGGTATCGAACGGACCGGGCAGCAGATTATTGATCGTAACGTTATGACGCGCGGTCTTGCGCGACAAACCCGCTATGAATCCCGTGAGTCCGGCACGCGCACCATTTGAGAGGCCAAGGATTTCGATCGGCGATTTCACCGCCGCGGAGGTTATGTTCACAACCCGGCCAAACTTACGATCGATCATGCCATCGACCGTTGCCTTGATGAGAAAAATCGGTGTCAGCATGTTCGCGTCAACAGCGGCGATCCAATTTTCGCGATCCCAATCACGGAAGTCACCGGGCGGCGGCCCCCCAGCATTGTTGACCAAAATATCCGGTTCGGGGCACGCGGACAGCACGTTTTCGCGGCCGGCTTCAGTCGTAATATCACAGGCAACTGCCGTCACTTTCGCGCCGGTTTCCTTACGAATATCCTCTGCCGTCGCTTCCAAGGTCTCCGCGGTCCGGGCATTAATTACCAGTTCAACGCCCTCCCGACCCAAGGACATCGCACAAGCCTTCCCCAATCCCTTGGAAGCCGCGCAAACGATTGCCTTCCTGCCCGCTATACCTAAATCCATGCCTAATCTCCCAAGTCCTGTTGTTCCAATTTTTCCAATACATCGCGCGCCAATGGAATTGTAATTCGCCGTCGTTTCGAGAGCGCGGCCTTGTCCAGCGCCACGACAAGCGACCGCGCCGCCGCGAAACTACGTTCCATACGCGCGAGTAAGAATGAAAGAACCTCGCCTTCTATCGCCATTTGCCGGTCCGCAAAAAGCTTGATGAGAATGGCACCAATCAATCCATCATCCGGGCGCCCGATGGCCGTTGCGGGCGCCGCCGACAAACGGGAGCGCAAATCCGCTAAATCAATTTTCCATCGTGCGGGCGCCACCCGGCTTGTCATTAAAATATGGCCGCGCGATTCCGCGACCATGTTGTAAAAATGGAGCATCGCGTGTTCGTCTTGTCCGGCGTCCGCATCGTCCACAATGAAATTCTTCGTCCCCCGCAACAGCGTATCCGGTGCCGTTGCCGCAACGTCTTGCGGCACAAGGCGTTCCGCGCCACTCCGCGCCATCCAGATATGCGCTAAATGGGTTTTGCCGCAGCCCGCCGGGCCGTGCAAGGCCAACAGCGGCCCCGGCCAATCGGGCCACCGGTCAAGCCACGCCACGGCATCGCTATTACA
>JAJFJC010000245.1 GCA_021774385.1 Alphaproteobacteria bacterium | reverse complement strand
AGGTCTATTTCCGGTCGGTCGCAAAGCGGCCGGTCGGACATCTCGGTACCAAATCCTGGAATTGGGTTTTCGGTGTGTTCTCGAATGATGAATTTGAGTGGATCGTTCGACCCTGTTTCTATCCAAGAGACGGCTTTCGCTACGTTTTGCGGAAGCTCATTTTTTGGCTGAAATTGCGATTTGTTTGGCAGGCCACAAATACCGACCGGGAGCGTAATCCAGTAGTTATATAGTTGTTGTAGGAACGTCCCGTTTTCGCGATCGTTGAACGCCTCCATGGAAAAAAGAGATCGTGTCTGTTCGTCGAACCCCACGGATTCGGACATTGTTTCAATAGGGTTATGCAATTTTTTTCCTAATTCGATTAAAAAGCCTGTCGCAATAAAATTCAAAAAAATCTAACAGCAGAAGTTTAACAAAAAAATGCAATGCTGTAAATTTTACACTTGTTCGGCGAATTGATTCGGCCTAACGGAATATCTTCGTGTCGAACCCTAAATGTTATTGGTCCGGCCGGTAAGGCGTGTCGAAATAAATCGAAAGTTCTATCTTATCCGAGAAATGTAACTTGAGTGCACCCTCCGCCGCGTGGCGATACGGGCGGATGCTGTCCTATACTATCTCTACTCGTTGCGAAATTGGGGGAGGGACCGATGGGAATAACAAAAAGGCTTTGCGACCGTATCGCCGCTACGGGGTATGACGATCTCACGGATGCCGCGCGTATTGCCGCGCGGCGGCTCGTTTTGGATGGACTCGCGGTGGCTGTTGCTGGCTCCAAGCAGGAAGCGTCCCCCGGTATCATAGCCGCGCATTTGCTTGAGATGGGCGGGAGCGAGGCCGCCACCGCAATCGGTTTTGGGTATCGGACGTCACCGGTAAACGCGGCCTACGTAAATGGTGTCAGCATGCATGTGCTCGATTTCGAGCCGATGTGGAATCCCGCTAATCATCAGCTTTCGACGACCCTGCCGGCGGCTCTCGCGCTTGCCGAATCGCGCGGCATGGGGGGGCGTGCCGTGTTAACGGCGTTGGTAAAAGGGATCGAGATGCAAGGTTGGATACGGCAATCGTCGCGCCAATTCGAGGCACGGCAGGCAAGGTTTCATCCACCCAGCCAAGTTGGGTCCATGGGTGCCGCCGTGGCGGCGGCGCATATGCTTGATCTCGACGTGGATGAATTAAGAAACGCGCTGGGTATTGCGGCCTCGCGCACGGGCGGCTTGCTCGCCAATGCAGGAACCATGACAAAGTCGACGAATTGTGGTGTCGCCGTCGCCGCGGGGTTGGATGCGGCAATGCTGGCGGCACGTGGGTTCACCGGTAATCCGGATATTTTCGAGGCGCCGCAAGGTTATGTCGACGGCCTGTTCGATGACGGTTTCGTACTTGAGGACCTGTTGAACTATGGACCGCCCTTTCGGATAGTCGAACCAAGCTATGCGATCAAAATGTTTCCCAGCCAGTACGGTACGCATTTCGCGATCACCGCCGCGCTTGAATTGCATGAAAAAATTGCCGACCCAGCGGCCGTCGAATCCATTGAGGTTGTGACACCGCAGATGTTTTATATTGATAGGCCGCAGCCGGTAACGGGGTTGGCGGGTAAGTTCAGTTGGCAGTATGTGACCGCTGCCGCGTTGCTCGACGGTCGTGTAACGATGGCCAGCTTTGAGGATGAGAGACGTTTTGCGCCGGATATGGAAGCCATGCTCGATCGGATCAGCGTGGATATGCGTGCCGATATTCCCGCACGCTTCGACCAAATGCATGTCGAGACAACCGTCCGATTGAAGGACGGTACCACCCTTCGGGCCCGTTGTGACGGACCGCGCGGAAAATGGGGTGGGGCACCAATTAGCGATGAGGACCATTTGGTCAAGGTGCGTGACTGTCTTGCCGTTCGCCTTGATGGTGCGGCTGCCGCGCAGGTTATTGCACTGGCAAGCCGCGTCGACGATCTTGATGCGGACGAAATCAAACAGCTGATGCATGTTGTCTCGCAACCATAGAGCATTCATATTTTCTTGTTTTGTTCTTGCGCGATGAGCGGACTCACGCCACGATAATGCGCTCAGTTCGCTAGGCTCACATAACTCCCGACTGGCATTTCATGACCGAACGATTGTCCAACCGCGAAGCACGCCGTCTTTTCCTCAACCTGCATGGTTTGTCGGAATCCGTGCACCGAAAAATTTCGGCGAAGGAGTTGGAAGCGCGCATCGAACAGATAGGTTTTGTACAGGTCGATAGCATTAACACGGTTGCGCGCGCGCATCACATGATCCTGCATGCCCGGAACCGGACCTATCGGCCAAAACAGATGGCGCAGCTGCTCGAACAGGATCGCTCAATGTTCGAGAACTGGACACATGACGCCTCGATTATTCCAAGCCGCTATTTTTCATACTGGCAGCCGCGGTTTCGAAAGACAGCGGAGAAATTGCGGAATCGTTGGCGAAAATACCGACGCCCGGGATTCGAGGGGGAAGTCGAATCGATTCTCGAACGGATCACCGTATCAGGCCCGGTGATGGCACGGGAATTGGGCGGCGATCAACCAAAGCAGGCCACGGGTTGGTGGAACTGGCACCCCAGCAAGACGGCGTTGGAATATTTATGGCGCACGGGTGTGCTGGCCGTTGCCCGGCGCGAGGGGTTTCAGAAGGTCTATGATCTAACCGAACGCGTCATTCCTGATGAGCATCGCGCGCATGAACCCGATGAGGCGACGGCGGTCGAATGGGCCTGCCGCTCGGCGTTCGACCGGCTGGGATTTGCTTCACCGGGGGAGATCGCTGGGTTCTGGGAGTCGATTAGCGCCGCCGAAGCAGCGGATTGGTGCCGCGAAAATCTAGGCAAGGGCTTGCGCCGCATCGAAGTGGAATCCGGGGACGGCACGAAGCCTCGTGAGGTCTACGCGGTCGAGGATATTTTTGATCGAACGGCGGACGCGCCGGACCCGATACCGGCTTTGCGCGTCCTGTCGCCTTTTGACCCGATGATTCGTGACCGCACCCGCGCGAAGCGGCTTTTCGGTTTCGATTATCGCATCGAGGTTTTCGTGCCGGCGCCCAAACGCCGCTACGGCTACTATGTATTCCCACTGCTGGAAGGCAACCGGTTCATTGGCCGTATCGACATGAAGCATCAACGCCAAGAAGGGAATGTGCTTCATGTCACCGGATTGTGGTTGGAGGACGGCGTCCGTTTCGGCAAGGCACGCGAAACTGCTCTTGAAGCGGCACTGGATCGAACGAGGCGTTTCTGTGGCGCGGACTCGGTTACGTTCGCGAATGGCTACCTGCGCACGGAAACGGGAGTTGCACAGGTTTCCGTAGCGTGAGCGTAATTGGCGTACCGCAGTCATTACCGGGCGCAGTTCTATGGATGATGGGCGCTGTCCTATCCTTGATCGCAATGGCCGTCGCCGGTCGGGAATTGGCAACGGAAATTTCAATCTTCGAGATCATGTTTTTCCGTAATGCGATCTGCCTGGGGATTATCTGTCTGCTGGTCATGCGCTATGGCGGCCATCTTTTTAGGACACGGCGGCTGCGGCTGCATGGTTTCAGGAATGTCGTGCATTTCGCGGCCCAGGCAGGGTGGTATTTCGGCTTGATCAACTTGCCCTTGTCGGAGGTTTTTGCAATTGAGTTCACGGCGCCGATTTGGACAGCTATTTTGGCCGCCTTGTTTCTAGCCGAACCGCTGACGCGGAATCGCACCTTTGCCATATTGCTCGGGTTCGTTGGCATTCTGATTATCTTGCGACCCGGGATTGAGATCATAGATCCGGCCGCGTTTGTCGTGTTGGGTGCTGCGGTCGGCTTTGCATCGACCTTCGTCATCACCAGGTCGATGGCGTCCAGCGATAAGCCGTTGACCATATTGTTTTACATGAACCTCGTGCAGTTACCGCTCAGCTTTATGTTGATGGCTCCCGATTGGGTCTTGCCGTCGGGACACCTTTGGCCGTGGGTCATCGTTACGGGGCTGGCCGGGTTAAGCAGTCACTATTGTTTCGCCCGTGCCTTTGCCCTGGCCGACGCCGCTTTGGTCGCACCGATTGATTTTATCCGCCTGCCGCTTGCGGCGTTCCTTGGCTATGTTCTCTATCAGGAGCCGACGAGTCTGTTTGTCATCTTGGGTGCGGCGGTCATTTTCGCAGGCAATATTTTGAACGTTCGTGCCGACCGGAATCACCGGAATCAATAGTCCGAGAACGGTCGTGAACGATGCCACTTGCCTCCTCGCCTCATTCATTGGAGACTTAAAGGCACGGACATTTCAGGATGGCAAAGGTGCTCCATGAAGCAGGTCAAGATTCCGGCGGCATTTATCCGTGGTGGAACTAGTAACGCGATTGTATTTCACGAAAAGGATTTGCCGGCGGACCGCGCGCAGTGGGACGCTATATTTCTCGCCGCGATCGGTAGCCCCGACCCGAATGGGCGTCAGTTGAACGGCATGGGCGGTGGCATATCGTCTTTGAGCAAAATTTGCGTGGTCGGCCCGTCGACCCATCCGGATGCGGATATCGATTATACCTTCGCGCAAGTCGCGGTCCGGGACGCGGCCGTCGATTTTGCCGGAAATTGCGGTAACATGTCTTCCGCGATGGGGCCTTTTGCGGTCGATGAAGGCATTGTTTCCGTCTCTGGGGACGAGGCATTGATCCGGGTGCATAACACCAATACCAATAAGATCATTCATGCGCGTTTCTCGATCGACGATGGCTATGCGGCCGTAGACGGTGTTTTGGAATTGCCGGGGGTTGCCGGGACGGGATCGCCGGTTCGTATGGAATTCATCGAGCCGGGCGGGGCGGGTACCGGCAAATTGCTACCCACGGGCAATGCCGTCGATACACTTGACGTCGAAGGGTACGGTTCGATTGATGCATCGCTGGTCGATGCGGCCAATCCGGGCGTGTTCGTATCCGCATCCGATCTAATGCTTGAGGGCCGCGAAATGCCGGCGGACCTTGATGCGCGCGCGGACTTAATGGCTCATTTGCAGGCAATTCGGAAGGCTGGCGCCGCCGCGATGGGGTTGAAGTTCTCGCCGGCCCTACCGATGATTGGGTTTGTCGCACCGCCGATGGAGGCGACGATTTTGTCGGGAGAGAGTGTCGCGGCGTCCGATGCCGATTTGCTGGGGCGTATGGTGTCGATGGGAAATATTCACCGCGCCTTGCCGCTCACCGGCACGTTGTGCATGACGGTGGCAGCGCGTATTGAAGGGACGGTTGTTCACCGCGTGGCACGCCCAACGTCGGATCCGAAGAGCGAACTGCGTATTGTCCAGCCATCCGGTGTCATCGTCTGTGCCGCTAGCGTCACGGCGACGGATGAAGGCTGGCATGCGGAAAAGGCGGCGGTGATACGCACCCAGCGGCGCCTATTCGACGGTTATGTCTATATCCCCGCTTCGGCGGTGGCTGCATAAGAAAACTACGTTCGGCTAGCGTTCTGTTCCGCAAATGATTTGAAGGGGTGGGGTATGACCAATCGGAATATCAAAGTTTCTCCTATCGCTGGTGCCTTGGGCGCGGAAATTCACGGCGTCGATCTGGCGAAACCGCTTGGCAATGAGACCTTTGCCGAAATTCGCAAGGCGTTTGACGAGAACCTGGTCATTTTCTTTCGCGATCAGAAAATTACACCGGAGCAACACTTGGCCTTTGCCGGTCGGTTTGGGGCGTTCGACATTCATCCCTTTGCCGCGGGACTGCCGGACCATCCGGAGGTATTGCCGGTTATCAAGGAAGCCGACGATAGCGGCAGCAACTTCGGCGGTTTGTGGCATTCCGATGTCACGTTTTATGAGCGACCGCCTCTAGGTTCGGTTCTCTATGCGCACGACGTACCCGCGTATGGCGGCGACACGATGTTTGCGAACCAGTATCTCGCCTATGAGAGTCTTTCTGATGGCATGAAGCGGATGCTTGACGGGATGACAGCCGTTCATAGTGCTACCCGCGTTTATGGCAATACGGACACCGCGGTAACAAAATTCGGTGCGGGTGTGAAGTCTATGACGGTACGCACCGGTGATGATGCGGATGAAACAATGGAGCACCCCGTCGTACGGTTGATACCGGAAACTGGGCGCAAGGCGCTATTCATCAACCGGTCTTACACACTTCGCTTCTCGGGGTGGACTGAAGCGGAAAGCGACCCGCTGATCGACTACCTGTGCAAGCATGCGATCCGGCCAGAATTTACCTGCCGTTTCCGCTGGCAAAAGGGCTCCATCGCTTTCTGGGACAATCGGTGCGCGCAGCATAACGCATTAAACGATTACCACGGCCAGCGGCGCGAGATGCATCGAGTGACGATTGTTGGCGAACGGCCAATGGCGATCGGTGACAGTGACCGCGCGGCCGCCGCGTAATTCTCGTTACCGCTTGAATTTAACCGCCAAGGCGGTTGTCGTCAGGCACCATCTTTTGCGAGCCGTTCCGTTAGCTCAAGGAAAGCCGGCGCGGCGAGGCCCGCGAATACCAGCGCGGTTGGAATATCGTCTTCGTCGAACCAGCCCGCTTCGTTCAAGACATTCAGGGTGCCGAGAATTTTCCCGTTATGGGAAACGGGAATGTTGATGATCGACTCGCATCCGAGCGAGAAGATAATTTCATGATCGAAGAAAGTCGCCCGGATGTCATCGGCGTCGTATCCGATATAGGGTTTGCGTTCGACCAGCAGATGTTGCGTCCACGGTGTCAGGTTCGGCGGTTTCCGACCCCCGACAGGATAGGCTTCCGGGTTGCTTGAATAATACCGTTCGGTGCCGCCCGTATCGGCGTGATAGCGCAGGGCGGTGAACAGCTTGCGGCCGAATACGGCGTCCAAATTCGTATCGAGCGATGCCAGGACATCGTCCGCGGAACTTGCGTTTGCCGATGCGGTGGCGACCGCATGGAAGTGGGGCAGGGGATCGATAGATGCTCTATTACTCATGGTGGCTGCTCGGATCAATTGTGGGAGTGTCGGTCGAACGTATTATTTCAAAAACTTTATACGCTATTTCAATTGGTTAATAGGGGTTCCCTGCAGATATAGACGGCTTTTGGGTATTCTTCTCGTAAATGCCGGTTATAATTCGCCTATATCCGGAAACACTATCGAGAGTGCGATTGAATGCAAGTGCGTGTGAAAGAGGCCAGCGGCCAAGCTGTGACCCCGATGCCGGGCGGCCCCATATCTGGACCGTCGGCTTGGTACGGTAAGGATTTGGAAGGTTCGACGGCATGGATGTACACGCTTTCCGACGCCGAAATCGTGGAATTGGACGATGCGCTCAAGGCCGCGCAAAGCACCGGCCGTGACATTGCTAAATTGCGGCAGGCGGACTTTCCGCTCCCAAAATTGGCTGCGACGTTCAACGCATTGCGCGAAGAAGTTCTTCGCGGAAGAGGCTTTGTCCTCATTCGGGGCCTTCCTATCGAGCGCTATACGATGGCGGAATCGGCAACGCTGTATTGGGGTATCGGTAGCTATTTTGGACATGCCGTGCCGCAGAACGGGAAGGGGCACCTTCTTGGGCACGTTATCGACCTTGGCCGCGATCCGGAAGATACAAGCGCGCGAATCTATCAAACGACGGCGCGGCAGACCTACCATGTCGACACCTGCGACATCGTTTCGTTGCTCTGTCTGCAAAAGGCGAAGGCCGGTGGCCTGAGCAGCCTTGTCAGTGGCGTAACAATATTCAATGAAATGAGCAAGCGGCGCCCGGATCTGGCGCCGGTGCTGTTTGAAAATTTCGAGACAGACCGTCGTGGGGAAGTCCCGCCAGGCCGCAATGCCTATTATTCAGCACCTGTGTTCAGTTGGCACGAAGGGCTTCTAACGAACCAATTCGTTCGTCGCTATATGGAGTCAGCCCGGCGGTTCCCAGATGTGAAGCCCTTCACCGATAAACAGTTAGAGGCCCTGGATCTCTTCGAAAAGCTCGCCGATGAGCTTTGCATGTTCATGGATTTCGAGCCGGGCGATATGCAATTCGTTCACAATCATCAAATTCTGCACGACCGAACGGAATTCGAGGACTTTCCCGACAAGAAACGGCATTTATTGCGGCTCTGGCTTTGCCCACCCGATGGACGTCCCTTACCGCCGAGCTACGGGGACAAATATAATGGCGATATTGAAGTCGGAAATCGAGGCGGGATGTATATCGATGGCGCCAGGCTGCACGCGCCACTGGAACCCGTGTAACGGATGTGGTCTGATATAATCACTGATTTTGTATGGAGATGGGTATGACAAAACCGACAGGTTCATTCGTGGCGATGATTACACCGTTCAATAGGGACGGTTCGGTCGATTATGGCGGGTTCAGGACTCTCCTCGATTTCCAGGAATCCAATGGCACGAGCGCCGTTTTGATCATGGGCTCGACCGGCGAAGTCTCGATGCTGAGTCAGGAAGAACGGCATCGTATCGTCGAGGAAACCATCAAGTTCAAAACCGGTGGCATGCAGTTCTATTATGGTTGCACGGGCAATAACACCGACACGACGATCGATTATGTCCAGCACGCCGCCGCGGCAGGCGCGGATGGGGCGATCATCGCCGCACCAGCCTATATCTGCGCGCCGGAAGCCGATATCGAACGCTTCTTCTTCGATGTCGCGGATGCTAGCGATATGCCGATCGGCATCTACAACAACCCGCCGCGTGTGACGACGGACTTGTCCTCGGACGCAATTCTGCGTCTTGCGCAGCATCCGAACATCGTCGTGAATAAGGAATCGACGGGCCGTGTCGGGCAGGCCGCGCGGCTTGCCGCCGGAAACCCGGATATGTCGCTGATGTGCTGTGACTCGCCTAATTTGGGCCTTGTCGTGCCGACGATGTCGCTTGGCGGACATGGTACCGCGAATATGTCCGGCAACATCATTCCGGCCGAGATGGCGGTTATCTCCAAGCCGTGGGAGAGCTTCGAGGATTCAGAGAATTTCCGCAAGATGTGGCTGCATATGTTGCCGATGTTGCACTTCACCTATTCGGCGATCAATCCGGTGCCGGTGAAGTCGCTGATGCGCGCCGTTGGATTGCCCGCCGGCGATTTACGCCGTCCCTTGACCGGCTTCCAAGGTGAAGCGTTGCAGCGCGGGCTCGATATTCTGCGGGAACTTGGGTTGGCCGAGAAGTACGGCTTTAACTTCGCCGCTGCCGCGGAATAACGGGAACTCAGTCGCCGCCGGTCATCTCCTGCACCAAGGCGTTGAAGATTTCGGGCGTTTCGTACATGACCCAGTGACCGGCGCCCTTGATGACGCGGAAGTCGATATCGGGGTGGCTTTGGCGGTATAACGCCTGACGGCGTTCCAGGCCGGTCCCCGTGGCGTCGTCCATTTCGCCATAGATCGCCTTGAGGTTGGCCTTGATGTCCGGCAGGACGCGAGCCAATGTGTCGGTGCGCGCAATCAGAGGGCTTTTTACGCGGGCGCGCTTTACCGTTTCCCGTTGCAGGTAAAGCGCCAACTCGTCGATTTTCGATGCGTCGTGGAACATGATAATCGACAGATTGTGACGATGCGCTTCGATAAGTTCTTCTTCGCTCATATGCGATCGAATTTTGGCCAGTGGCGGGCGCTCGCCGGTACGCGCGATGCCGAGACCGCCGGGCGCGACAACGACCAGATTGCGGATCCGCTCGCCCTGCAGCGCGCCGACATGCCCACCGAGCAGGCCGCCGAAGGAAAACCCGACAAGGTCAAACTTTTGCGGTGCGGGAATGAGTTGATCAAGACCGTTGGAAATAATTGCAGCCAGTTGCTCGCCACTGTGCGGCAAAGGAACGGACGCCGAGTCCCCCAATCCAGGATTGTCGGCGACGTATAACCGCCTGTTTTGGGACAGCGGTCCGATATTTTTGACCCAATGCCGCCATGATCCGTAGCCACCATGCAGGAGCACTAACGGCGGGCCGTCACCCCATATGCGCCAGATCATCTCGCCGTCGCAACAGGGAGTCGTCGTCCGTTCCGCTGAGTCTTCGAAGCGGCGTTCGATTTCCGCGGGCGTGAGGCCGGCGTTGAGTATTGAGTCCATTCTTGAGGGTTCCGTATTCAATGAGGATCGTAAGTTAGCGCCTGCAGGTGTCGGGCAGCGCTTCGGGGTTTACAACACAGCGAGGATCGATCCGCTCACCGTTCAAAATTTTGTAGGCATTCTCGACCGCCATAACGCCCATGCGCTCGAAGCTTTCATGTGTCACACCGGCGATATGCGGACTGAGTATGACGTTCGGGTATTGCCAAAGCGGGTGGTCGGTTGGCGGTGCCTCTATATCGAAAACATCTACCGCCGCGCCCGAGATTTCGCCTTCTTCCAACGCTTTTACGAGGGCG
>JAJFJC010000244.1 GCA_021774385.1 Alphaproteobacteria bacterium | reverse complement strand
CCACGCCACGCGCCTGTACGAAACGGGTCTGCCCCATGATACAATCGAGCGCATTCTCGATACGGATTGCCCAGGATTGGACGAAAAAGATCGTCTCGTGCGCGATTATGCCCGGCAGGTCAGTGAAAATTCCGCCATGATGCGCGATGTAATTTTCGAACGGCTAAGCACCCATTTCGATGAGCCGCAAATTGTCGAACTGACGATGCGGATCGGCCTCGCCGGCTTTTTCAATCGCTTCAACAACGCGCTACAAGTCGACCTCGACGAGGGGCATTTGAACGCTTTTCTGGCGCAGAACGGCCAAACTAAGGGCCTGCCGGATCCAGCTTCAAGCTTCACTAATAATTCAGATGCCTAATAATTTTTCCTTTCCAGGGCTACTAAATCGTAGCCGCGTCTAACACCGAATATAAGGCACTAAATTGCGCGGATTTATTATAGTTTTGGGTGTTCTACTCGTACTTCCCGTCGGCGCAGGCTTCTTTCTCTACTCACACTATTTCTATGAAACGATCGACCATGGCCGCAGCAAAGCGATAACCTATGCCGTGCGCTGGGCTGTTTGGGATCACCTCTATGGTGATGGTAGGAACGAAACGACACGCCGGCCCTTAAACACTCATTACAGAACACCGGTCGGACCACGAGGTATGTACTGCACGACGGACGAATTCCACGAACCGACGTTGCCGTTTGGGAGCTGCGTTTACATCGGAACTGAAAGTCTCGAACGAACCGAAGCGTGTTCTTTAGGTAAATTCTTTCGCTCTTGCGTCGCCATTTCGGTGGATTCTTTGTTGTACAACGATCCGGCGTTCCGCAAGATTTTTGATTCCGTCATGTACAATCCATGCTCGCGAATTCCCGACAAGGACAGGCACGAATTTGGATGCCGCGGAAAATCTGGACCGTTTTTATTCGATATCGTTGTAACTCTCAGCGACTATGATCCGGCTTCGACCGCATATAGGCATGTTTCCGAAGTTGTATACGAAGGCCACAAAAGATGAAAACTGTGGCGGCAAAGCCACTTAGCAGCCGACGCGGCATCGTTCATGAATAACCACAAGAAGGAAACAATTGAAACGCACCAAGAAACAATTGAAACGCACCAATAATTTGCATAAATTTATAACAATGCAATTTTAATATTTGGGTCAACCCATTTCCGCACTCGTTCCAGTTGGATATTTTTATGACAACCCGTCGGCGGCGGTTGCTTGCAGCGTGTTGAACGACGCTGGAATTCCGGCTTTTGTCTTTGACCGCCAATTTGCGCATCAGTACGTATCACGACTGTTCGCAATCGGCGGTATCCGGGTGATGGCGCCCGCTATTCATGCGGAAGAAGCACGGGCATTGTTAAACGTTGAAGACAATCTAAGCCCGAATGGCGATGAGGAGGATTGCCCGGCGTGCGGCGCGAGTTGCCCATTCCGTCCGGCGTCATTGATCTTTGGTATCCTTGGGTTCTTCTTGGGTGAAGCCGCACATGCCGAAAATGTGGCCATAAATGGCAACAAGCCGCAAAACCATGATACGTACGCGTACGGCTCACATTGCTAGGCTGAACGCCAGTTTTATGGACGAGCCGACCACTGACCCGGCCTCCCACGAAGAGTTGAAAACAGGTCCGTTGCGGCGGCTCTCCAGAAGCACTATCTATGGCGGATGCGGTGGATCAAGCGCACGACCCTGATTCTCATCGGTCTCCTGGCGGGACCACTGCTGGTAATGGTCGGAGGCGATGTCTTGGGCAGCGATTGGCGAACGGCGAGCCGGGAACCGGCGAATATCGCACCGGACCCTTTCACCACACGGGAAGCAATCGTCCATGTGTACGCAGCCCGCACGTTTAGCTGGCGTGGCGCGTTCGGTGTGCACACCTGGATTTCCGTTAAACCAACTGGCGCGCCTACCTACACCATTTATGAAGTGATCGGCTGGCGCCAATATGGCGGCCATAGCGTCCTAGCCATTCACAATGGTGTTCCGGATCGCTATTGGTTCGGTAAACGGCCGCATCTGATCGCTGAATTGCGTGGTGATGGCGTGGACAACGCCATTCTACGGATCGACAAGGCGGCACGACGATACCCCTATCAGCACGCGTACACCGTATATCCCGGCCCAAACAGTAATACGTTCACGGCTTGGGTAGGACGCCACGTGCCAGAATTACGGCTTGACCTGCCACCAACGGCAATCGGCAAGGATTATCTCGGCGACTCGCTAATTTCCGAGACGCCAAGCGGCACGGGATATCAGTTTTCGATAAAGGGGCTGTTCGGTATCCTTGCGGCAATAGAAGAAGGTATCGAAATTAACATCGCTGGCCTGACGTTCGGGATCGACCCACTTAATCTTGCGATCAAACTGCCGGGCGTCGGCCGGCTCGGCTTGATCCCACAAGTCGCGCGATCGGAATCGGATGGCCAATAGCAAGGCGAACTGGCTTATCCATCGCAACATAATTAGAATCACGAAAACCGTGATCGACCGGACACACGACAAATGAGCATTTGGGGAAAGATATTAGGTGGCGCCGCGGGCTTTGCCCTGGGTGGCCCATTGGGCGCCATCATTGGCACCGTCGCCGGGCATGCCGTCGACCGCTACCGCGCCACGCAGGCGGAAGAAAGCGGCGAGGACCCGACGCGGTCAATCGCCTTCACGATCGGTGTCATTGTTCTGAGCGCCAAAATGGCAAAGGCCGACGGCGTCGTAACACGCGACGAAATCGACGCATTCAAACAGGTCTTCCGCGTTCCCGCCAATGAAACGGCGAATGTCGCCAAAGTTTTCAACCAAGCGCGACGCGACAGTGCCGGTTTCGAACCTTACGCCAACCAACTCGCCGGCATGTTCCGCGAAAATCCGGTCGTGCTTGAGGAATTGCTCAATTGCCTCGCTTATATTGCCCATGCCGACGGCGCACTGCATCCCGCCGAAAGCACGTTTTTGCATGAAGTGTCGGCGATTTTCGGGCTCGACCGCGCGGCCTTCGAACGGGCCACCTCGATCAACCTGGACCCAGACGAAGCCGACCCCTACCAACTGCTCGGCGTATCGCGCGACGCAACCAATGACGAGATTAAATCCACCTATCGCAAATTGGTGCGGGAAAATCATCCGGACCGGCTGATGGCGCAAGGCGTACCCGAGGAATTCATAGAAGTCGCCAACAAGAAACTCGCCGGCATCAATGCCGCTTATGAAACCGTTCAGCGGGAACGCGGATTTAGCTAATGGCGGCGCCCCCCATCCTCGCGCTTCGCGGCGCGCGCGCCGGCTTTGGCGGCGACCCGCTATTCTCAAACGTCGATGCCGCGGTGGCACGCGGCGAGCGAATTTGCCTTGTCGGCCGCAACGGCGGCGGCAAATCGACATTACTGAAGGCTTTCGCGGGGCAAATCGAGCTAGAAGCCGGCGAGCGGTTCCAGCAGCCCGGATCGGTCGTCGCCTATCTGCCGCAGGAAACAGCGTTTCTCATCGATGAAACCGTCGCGGAACATGTCGCGAGCGGCGGCGCGGAGGCGCACCGGGCGGCCGCTTTGATCGACCGACTAGGCCTGGATTCAAACCGCAAGGCCGCGGGACTGTCCGGCGGTGAAAGCCGCCGCGTCGCGCTTGCTCGCGTCTTGGCGACCGACCCCGATATCCTATTGCTGGATGAACCGACCAACCATCTCGACCTACCCACAATCGAATGGCTTGAGGACGAACTCTTGCGGTTTAAGGGTGGCTTTCTCATGATCAGCCATGACCGTACATTCCTCGCCCGGTTGACGCGGGCCACTCTTTGGCTCGACCGTGGCAATTTGCATCGGCTCGACGATGGGTATAGCGCGTTCGAAACCTGGTCCGACCAAGTGCTGGCGGACGAAGAGCAAGAACGAAACCGTGTCGAACAGCATCTCAAAGCGGAAGCGCGGTATCTCCATCGTGGCGTCACGGCACGGCGGCGGCGCAACCAGCGACGGTTGCGCAAGCTCGATAGTTTACGCAAAGCGCGCGCCGCACTCATCAGACCGGACCGAAAGGCGGCCTTGTCGGCGGCCAATGCCCCCGAAAGCGGCCGGGTCCTGATCGACGCCGACGGTATCTCGAAATCCTTTGACGG
>JAJFJC010000243.1 GCA_021774385.1 Alphaproteobacteria bacterium | reverse complement strand
GCACCAAGCGCAACCTTCGCGAAATTCTCAATCGATTCGTCGCTGGTTATGTCCAGCGGTACAAAGGTCGCGTTGCCGCCGACCTGACTGGCCGTTTCGGCGCCACCTTCTTCATTAATATCGCCAAAGAAAACGCGCGCGCCCGCTTCGCATAAGGTGCCGACGGTGGCGCGCCCAATGCCCGAGGCGCCACCGGTAACGACGAAACACTTTCCGTCTAAATTCATAATTTTCCTCCTTGTCTATCCCTAGGCCTCCGCGAGGTTAGTCGCGGCCCGCCATCATTCGGACCACCGTGTAGGTTGCCACGGTTTCGCCGTGTTGGTTCACGATATTGTTGGTCGTGCCGACAATGCCCCTGTTTCCCTTACTCGTTTGCCGGACGCTGGTAACTTCGATTTCACCATGAATGGTGTCATTGACGAATGTCGGCGCTTTGATTTTGAGGGTCGTTTCCAACATGGCCAATCCGGTGTGCTGCATTGTCGATTGAACGAGCAACCCTTCGATAAAGGTGTAGCAAAGCGCGCCCGGTACGGGACGTCCCTTAACCGCGCCGTGCGAGTCACCGAATGTCGCGTCGGTGAACATCACCTCGACCATCCCCGTCGCATTGATGAAATTGACGAGATCGGTTTCCGTCACCGTTCTGTTGATGGTTCGGAACTTTTGGCCAAGGGTCAGGTCATTCCAACACAACCCGAGGCCGACATATTCAAGTTCGTTTTTCATACGTATTCTTTCTTAAACCTACTTCCTAAGGGTTGTTCGCCGCGTTCGCGCGGTTAGGCGCGTCCGTACTCTGGTTGATCCGTTCTTGGATATGATCAAAAACGGTGAAACAGGTCGAAAGCTGCGTTTCCGATAATCCAGACAGAAACACCAAGCGTAGTCCTTCGATGATCTTCTGTATCTTGAGAACCATCGGGCCGGCCTTGTCCGAGAGATGGATTGTCTTGGCACGGCGGTCGTCTGGATCATTACGGCGTTCCACCCATCCGTCGGTCTCAAGCCGGTCCAATTGCCGTACCAGCGTGGAACCGCGAATGCCGACAATGTCCGCCAATTCGTTCTGCTGCAACCCATCGCCGTGGATCGACAGGTAGTGCAGGATCAAACCACGTGCCTGGCTCAATCCAAGCGGCCCAAGCCGGAGATCCAACTCGTTGCGCCATTTTTGGTTGGTTTCAGCCAAGCGTCTTGCGAAACTGACGATCAGTTCGTCCGACGGCGTGTCCATATTAAAGCCCCATTCGCCTATTCGCGAATTATGTTAGGGGGCTAATAATTAGCTTGCAAACTAAAATCGTGTATTTCGAATCAAATCCAATCGCTGCTACCGCAAATGGCAGGAAACATGCTGGCCTGGGGAGACTTCCTTGAGTGTCGGAACCTCGACTTTGCAGCGTTCTTCCGCATACGGGCAGCGCGTGTGAAAATGACAACCCGATGGCGGGTTGATCGGGCTCGGCACGTCGCCTTGCAGGATAATTTTCTTACGCTTGATCGTGGGGTCGGGGATTGGCACCGCGGAAAGAAGTGCTTCGGTGTATGGATGCTTGGGACTGGTGAACAGTGTTTTCTTGTCGGTGTACTCGACAATTCGGCCAAGATACATCACCGCGATATAGTCGCTGATATGTTCCACGACGGCTAAATCATGCGCGATGAATAGGTAGGAGAGCTTGAACTCCTGCTGCAAATCCATCAGCAGGTTGATTACCTGCGCCTGAATTGACACGTCGAGGGCCGAGACGGGCTCATCGCCGATGATCAGGCGGGGGTTGAGCGCAAGTGCGCGCGCAATGCCGATACGTTGCCGTTGGCCACCGGAAAATTCGTGCGGAAAGCTGTCCATCTGCCCCTTGCGCAGCCCAACTCTGTCGAACAGCTCGGCGACACGTTCGTCCTTTTCTTTGCCATCGGCAATGCCATGAACTTTCAACAGCTCGCCAACGATGTCGCCGGCCGACATCCGCGGATTCAGGGAGGAATAAGGGTCCTGAAAAATGATCTGCATTTCCCGGCGAAAGGTCCGCAGTTCCTGCTTATCAAGTTTGGTAATGTCCTTACCCTCGACTTCGATCGAACCTTCGGTCGGTTCGAGTAGTCGAAGAACGGTTCGCCCCACGGTCGATTTCCCGCAACCGCTTTCACCGACTAAGCCCAGCGTTTCGCCTTCATTTATGCTGAAGCTGACACCATCGACCGCATAGACGTGCCCGGCCGTACGGGAGAGAAGCCCCTTTTTAATCGGGAAATGCTTTTTTAGGCCGTCGACCTTCAGGACCGGTGTATTGCTTGACCCGGAACTGGCTTGGAACACCTCAGCCATTGTTTTCTCCATACAATTTGTCTGAGTGCCAGCAGGCGACCCAATGTTCAGGCTTTCCTTCGACATAAGGGGGATAGGCCGATGTGCATTTTTCGTCCGCATATTTGCAGCGGGGCGCAAAGGTGCAGCCGTTCGGTAGATTGTTGAGCAATGGGACGATGCCTGGAATTTCCGCGAGCCGCTCTACTTTCGATTCCTCGCCTTTCATAATGTCGAGGTGCGGCACCGACGCCAATAGGCCATGCGTGTAGGGATGCAGTGGTTGGGCGAAGAGGTCTTCGACGCTTGCTTCCTCTACTTTCTTACCGGCATACATGACCACGACGCGTTTGGCAGTTTCGGCAATGACACCCAGATCGTGAGTGATCAGGATGACAGCGGTGCCGAGTTTCTCCTGTAATTGCAGGATCAGGTCCAGAATTTGCGCCTGGATAGTCACATCAAGCGCGGTTGTCGGCTCGTCGGCAATCAGAACTTTCGGGTTACAGGCAAGCGCCATCGCGATCATGACCCGTTGCCGCATGCCGCCGGACAATTGGTGCGGATACTCTTTAACACGCTGTACCGACTCGGGAATCTTCACCAAATCCAGCATTTCGACGGAGCGGGCGAGAGCCTGTGTCTTATTCATGCCTTGGTGCAAGATCAACGCTTCGCTTATTTGATGTCCGATCGTGAAAACGGGATTGAGCGACGTCATCGGCTCCTGAAAGATCATCGACATTTCATTGCCGCGAACGTCCCGCATTTCCGCTTCGGAGAGTTCAAGCAGATTCCGGCCATCCAGCTTCACGGTGCCGGCGACGGTCTTGCCGGGTGGGTCGGGAACCAATCGCATGACGGACAAGGCGGTGATGCTTTTTCCGCAACCGGATTCGCCGACGATGCCAAGCGTTTCACCCTTTTTCAGATAGAACGAAACATCATCAACCGCTTTGACGATTCCCTGCCGGGTGAAGAAGTAAGTCTGGAGACCGTCGACTTCCATCGCCAGTTCGACGTCTTGAGGTGCTACCGGTGCCGGTGCCGCCGTTTCGCTACTCGCTGTATCGACCATTTACGTGCTCGCCATGTTTAGGAGTTTCGTTCGAACGGGACCTGATTTTGCTCTTATATCCGCCTTAGCTACGCTGCCGGGGATCGAGAATATCGCGTAAGGCGTCGCCAAGGAGATTTGTGCCAAACACAACCAGACTAATCGCCAGGCCGGGGAAAATTACCAGCCAGGGCGCGACACGCGCATATTCCGCTGCGTTCTCCGAAAGCATGCGGCCCCAGGACGGATGCGGCTCCGGGACGCCGAGGCCGAGGAACGACAGCGACGCTTCCACCAGGATCGCGGAGCCGAGCTGCGCGGTCGCCAACACGATCAAGGGCGCCAGCGTATTGGGTAGAACATGCCGTATGGCAACACGAAGCTCATTCATACCGGCGGCGCGGGCTGCCTCGATGAAGGGCATTTCCCGAATCGCAAGCGTGCTGGATCGGACCACGCGGGCAACCCTCGGTACCAAGGGTATGGAAATCGCGATTATGGTGTTTTCAAGCGAGGGCCCGAGCGAAGCGGCCATCACCAGCGCCAGCACCAACAATGGCAGCGCCTGCATGATGTCGATAATTCGCTGCATGATCAGATCGAACCAGCCGAGAAGGTAACCCGACATTAGACCGACGAAGACGCCAATGAAGCCGCCCAGCAATGTTGATGCGACGCCGACGATGAGTGAAATTCGGGAGCCGTGTACGATACGAGCGTACATATCGCGGCCCATAAAATCCGCGCCTAAAATATTATTGGAAGTCGGCGCGGACAGCGACAGTTTCGCATTGGTTTGAACGGGGTCATGCGCGGTAATCACGTCAGCGAAAAGTGCCATTAAAACGAATAGTATGACGATCACGATCCCGACGACGGCGAGAGGATAGTTCTTCGAGAAATGAAGGACCGCATCCCAACGTCCCTCGATATTCGCACCAGCCCTAGCGAGTTCCGCTTGTTGGTCAACATGCGCCATTACCTAAGCCTCCCAAACGAAATCAGTCGCTATATTTAATGCGCGGATCTAAAGCCCCGTAGGTCAAATCGACAATGAAATTGACCGTTACGACAATCAAAGCGATGAGCATGACGAGGTTTTGCACTATGGGGTAGTCCCGCATCAGAATGGCTTCGACCAGGAAATGCGCGACCCCGGGAATGTTGAAAACAGTTTCCGTGATGATCAGCCCGCCAATCAGGAACGCTGCCTCGATACCAATGATCGTTGTCACCGGCAGGAAGGCATTCTTGAGCGCGTGGGAATAGTTCACGGCATTCTCCGAGGCACCCTTGGACCGCGCCGTGCGAATGTAGTCCTGCCGCAATACCTCCAGCATGGATGATCGTGTGAGCCGCATGATCAAGGCCGAACTTCGAAACCCGACGGCCGCCGATGGGATCAAATAGAGGAGCAGTTCATCCCACAGATTGTCCGGTGGATCGGTATAAATAGGGATGTCGTTGAAGACCGCGACGCTAAACATCAGGATCAGCAGAGCAAGCCAAAAAGAAGGAAGCGACAGACCGCTTAGACTGATGACACGCAAGGTGTAGTCCAGACCCGTGTCCTGTTTGACGGCGCTGATGACACCGAGCGGCACGCCGAACAGTACCGAAAATCCGAGGGCCATGCCGGCGAGTTTCGCGGTGATGGGGATACGCGGGCCAAGTTCGTCCACGGCCGGCATCTCGGATACGTAGGAAAAGCCCAAATCCCATTGCAATAGGCCCCAAATCCAGTTCATGTACTGCACCGGTATGGGCAGGTCCAGGCCAAGCTCTTTTTCAATTTCCGCTTTCTCGGTAGGGTCCACGAAGCCAGCGGAATCGAACATTATATCGACGATGTTGCCCGGCATCAGACGCAACAGCACGAAAATGATAATCGACATCCCGATGAGCGTCAGCAGCATCAGGAAAAAGCGCTTAACTAGATAAGTTGCCAATACCCACTCCCTGCCTAACAGATTCTATTGAGGCAAACCGTCGTAACAAAAATTACAAATGAAAAATCATAAAATTTCGAAAGCCACGAATAATCTAATCAAAAAATTGAGACCGTGGCGGATGTTCGCCGCCACGGTCCCATTTTGATCGGTCGATTACTTGTCCAACCAAACGTCTTCCATGCGCCAGCCATTGTAGAGGCTGTTCACATGCGCGACGTAGCCCTTAACATGAGCTTGCTTACAGGTGTAGTTTTGGTTGTGATAGAGGATTGGCCGTGCGGCGTCCTCTTGGAGCTGCTTGTCGATTCTGAGGACCAGCTTTCTGCGTTCCGCCTGGTTAGTCATCATCGACTGCTTAACAAACAGCTTTTCCATTTCCTGGTTGCAATAACCCGTGTAGTTCCGTTGCGAACCACAGGAGTAGTTCTCAAAGAAGTTCGCATCCGGGTCATCGACACCGACGGCTGTTGCATTCAGGCCAACCATGTAGTCCTTACGGGCGACAGTGGCGTGCCAGTTGCTGGTCTCGATCGTCTTGAGCGTACCGTCGATATAGACTTCCTTAAGATAGTCGATCAGCAACACGGCCGGGTCGCGATACCCGGCGATATTTCGTGTCGAGACCTCGACCTTGAGGCGATTTTTCGGTCCATATCCGAGGCTTTCCATGATTTTGCGTGCTTCTTCCCGGTTCGCTTTTACGTCCGGATTGAAACCTGCAACCGTCGTAATGAACTCCGGCGTGAATCCCCAGACACCTTGCGGTGGTGGCGACATGGCGCCGCCTTGGCGGTTTTCACCCTTGCTGAGGATGTCGATCGCCGATTTGCGATCCAACGTTAGCACCATGGCTTTGCGGATTTTCGGATTGTCGAAAGGCGGCTTGGCCTGATTGACAATCAGATTGATACTGGCGCCCATCACGCGTTCGCAAACCGCGCTCGGTGCTTGGGCCGCGATATCGCGTTGAAGCGGCACGGTCACATCGCCATTGAAGGCCATGTCGAACTTGCCCGCGATAAATGCCAGGACACGGGTCGAGCGGCTCTTGATGATCGTCCACTCGATACCGTCGAGATAGGGTTGGCCCTTTTTCCAGTAGTCCTTGTTCTTGGTGAACTTGACGCTTTCGTTCTGTTTCAGCGAAACGAACTTGAACGGACCCGTACCGATCGGATGCGTGCGCATTTTCTTCGGCGATACATGGCAGGGATAAACCGGTGAATACCCAGACGCCAGCAATGTCAAAATCGCCGGCTGCGGACGGCCGAGATTGAATGTCACTTCGTGATCGCCGTTTGTGGTGACGCCCTTCAAGTTTTTGTACCAGGCTTTTCTCGGGTTCTTGCGCAGCTTGTATTTACGGCCGCCATTGCCCAGCAGTAGATCCCACCAAGTGCACTTTACATCCGCGGCGGTAAAGGGCTTGCCATCATGCCATTTTACGCCCTTGCGAAGTTTGAAGGTCAAATTCTTCTTGTCGGCGCTCCACGACCAGCTCTCGGCCAGATCCGGTACGATGGTCTCCAGGCTATTGGTCGCCTTCAACTGATCGTACATGACCAGGTTGTTCATAACCGGCATGTACGGCGTCAATGTGGAATTCGTTGCTTCTTCATGGATCGATCCGCTCGGCGGCGTTCCACGATGATAGGCCTTCAAGATGCCGCCTGCCTTCTGTGCCATCGCGGCCTGTGCGCCCAGTGTAACGGCTGCCAGCGAAACAATCGCGGTCAGCATTTTAAATTTCGGTTTCATGAAACCCTGCCTCCTAAACAGTGGAATTTTCGTTTTGCGCGAAATTTTTATTTTGTAGTGCACGGATTATGCGCAATCACCGGGCTTGTGCCAAGTCACTCATCGATTTTTTCTAGCGCGCCGTCCAACCGCCATCAACTGTGAACGCCGCACCGCGCATGGCCGCGCCTGCATCGCTGCAAAGATAAACCGCCGCCGCGGCGATTTCCTCGACCGTGATGAAACGCCCCATCGGCTGATGATAAGGCTGTTTCTGCTTTAGGTAATCCGCGAGCGCTTCTTCCTTGGGAACGCCCTTTTGTTCGGCAAACGTATCTATTCGGTGTTCACTGAGATTGGTGCGTACGGTTCCAGGGCAGATCGCGTTGCAGGTGACCCCGGTCTCGATCGTTTCCAATGCAACGACTTTGGTCAGGCCCAGAATTCCATGTTTGGTTGCGGTATAACCGGAGACGTTGGGACTCGCCACGAGCGCGTTGGTCGAGGCGGTATTGATGATCCGGCCCCAGTCACGCGCCTTCATCTGCGGCAGGACCGCCTGTGTCGCCAAAAACGGCGCGGTTAAATTGACAGCCAACATTTCCTGCCACACATCAATCGGGAAGGACTCGGTTGGCGCGCGGTGCTGCATGCCCGCGTTGTTGATCAGAATGTCGATTTTACCGAGCCGGCGATCGGCGTCTTTGATCATGTCGAAAACTTGATCCGCTACGCTCATATCCGCGTTGTTATAAAAAACAGTGACACCATACTCGGTTTCGAGGTCCGCTCGCAGCGTTTCGATTTCGGCTGCCTCGCCAAAACCATTCAGCATGATCGCACACCCTTCCGCCGCGAGTGCGCGCGCATACCCAAGACCAAGTCCGCTGGTCGATCCGGTGATGACCGCGGTCCGGCCGTTTAAAAATCCCGCCATCTATCTTGCCTCCCTCGTCTAAGAAATCCTTCGGGAGCGTACCTGCACGATGCTGGCAATCCAAATCAGCCCTGTTGCGAAGGCGACAAATGTGACCGTGCCAATGGCCATGGTTTGCAGGTGAATGCCGGCATCCATCATCCAGCCCATAGCCGGCGGACCCAGCGCGGAGGCGAACACACTCATCGTGGCCGCCATGCTGCGGACCGCGCCGATATGGCGGGTGCCACTGAATTCGGCCCACATCACCGGGGTGATGGTTTGCCGAAGGCCCGAGGTCACGCCGGCCAGTGCGAGATAGAGCCAAGCCCAAATCGCGTTGTCGGCGTAGGCCAAAGTCAAGATACCGATGGCCGATGGGATCATGATGATGGGCAGCAGGCGTGTCGCACCGGCGCGATCGATGATGGGACCAGCGGCGACGGATACCAATGTCGTTGCGACCGCGAAAATGGCGTAACCGCCGGTGATCCATTCCGGTGACCAGCCTTTCATGTCCGCAACCGAAAGCTGGTGGAAAAAGAGCGCGGTCTCGATAATCGATGGCCCTAACATTCCCGGCAAAATCGCGTAGAAGAAGGGGTGTCGAAATACCTCGGACAAAGTTAGGTTCGTTTCCGGCACTTCATCTGCGATGGATGATGCGTTGTTCTGTGTCGGGTTTGGCGATTGGGGCACGCGCTCGCGGCGCAAAAGCCACATCGCGGCGGGTAACAGCAGGACCAAGGCTAGAAACCCCGCCAGTGCATAGGTCTCGCGCCATCCGAAAGTGAGAATTAACGCGACCGCGGCGACAGGCAGAATGGCGCGTCCCGCCGGAAAGCCAAGCGTCGCGATGGCGATCGCTTTCCCCCGGTTCCGTCTAAATTGCTTTACCGTCGCGGTAATCGCGACATGGCTTGCCAGACCTTGGCCCATCTGCCGGAGCATGAAGATCGCGGCAACCAGAAATCCGGCCGCGGGGCAAAGAGCGGCGCCAATACAGGCGATTCCCAGCCCGATACAAACAAGCATCGCATAACGGCGTAGCGATATTCGGTCGATCCATCGTCCCGTGAAGGGGAGTACCGCCGCGGACATAAGAGTGCCCATCATATAGACGGTACCCCAGCCCGCATGTGACAGGCCGAACTCAGCCTGTATTTCCGGCCCGAAAACGCCGATAAAGAAAGTCTGGCCAAAGCTGGAAGCAAACGCCATCAGGAACCCGAAGCACAAGAAACGGCCGTTCTCGATAGCGAATTTCAGGTAACCGGAGGGGGGCTCGGCGGCGGCCGGGCTGGTCATAGTGAATATCCCGTGCAGGCATGTGCCCCGCACCCGTAGACTAATTCCTTTCTATCCACTAGGGAGAATTTTGAAAGACGGGCCTCGCCGCGTAGGATTGCGCCGGAATTTCGAGGAGGGAGATGCATAAATGGAACAATATCCGGCGGTCCAGTTCATGGTAAAGCACGGTCGTAATCTGGCGATCCTCGTCGGCCTGGCATTGCCTGTCCTTGTACTCATCGGCATCGTGTTCGCGGAGTGGCATTGGGTTTGGGGCGTTGCGGCGCTTGTGGCGGGGGGCGTGGTCGGATTTGCGTTTCGAACATTCGCGGAACTAACGCAAATCATTGCCGACATGTTGTTGCCGCAATAAGGACAATAAGGAGAGGTCTTGCATGTCGGGTACTATTGTCATCATCGGGGGCGGCCTTGCGGGACTGACAGCGGCGACCCGCGCGGCGGAATTGGGTCTCGCCCCAATTGTCTTGGAGCAAGGCGGCGACCCGCAATATCACTGCAATTCGCGTTTCGCCGGTGGTCTGCTGCATGTAGGTTTTAAGGATATGACGGGACCGACCGATGAAATCGAAGCCGCGGTGTCGGCTCTGATCGATGGAAACGAGGCGACTGCAAATGGAACGGTCTTGGCGCGGGAAAGCGGTCGGGCGCTTGCTTGGCTGCGGGCCGAGGGTGCGAAGTTCATAAAAGGCGGCTCGCTTGAATTCATGCGCTGGGTTCTCGCGCCGCCGCGACCGCGAACCGCTGGCCTGGACTGGAAAGGCCGGGGACCGGACGTTTTGCTTCGTAAACTCACGGCGAATTTGGCGGAACGGGGAACGACGGTGCGTCTGGCGACCCGGGTGCGTGAGTTGATTGTCGAGGATGGACGCGTTGCGGGCGTCATTGCCGAGTGCAATGGCGCGACCGAACGCATCGAAGCGGCGTCGGTTGTCATTTCCGATGGCGGCTTTCAGGCGAACATGGAACTCATGCGCCGTTTCGTGTCGCCGCAACCGGAGCGCCTGTTACAGCGTGGCGCCGCGACGGGGCACGGCGATGGCCTGATGATGGCGGAGGCCGCCGGGGCTCGGCTGGTTGGCATGGATCGCTTCTACGGGCATCTGTTGGGACGGGAGGCGTTCGAGATTGAGAAACTGTGGCCCTATCCCATCATCGATCCGATCGCGGCGGCCTCCATCGTGGTGAACCAAGCAGGCCGGAGATTCCTCGATGAAGGGCTGGGGGGTGTTTTTATGGCGAACGAAGTGGCCAAACTTGATGACCCCCTGTCCGCTACGGTTGTCTTCGACGAAGCGGTTTGGACCGGGCTCGCGGCCGACAATCGCTATCCACCCTGTATGAACCCTGTCTATGAAAAAGCCGGCGGCACGGTGTTCCAAGCAAACGACCTTGGCGCGCTGGCGCAATTGGTTGATGTGCCACCGGATGGGCTGGCGAAAACAGTCGCGGATTATAACGCGGCAATCGGCACTAAAAGTGCACTGAATTTGTCGCCGGCCCGGTGTGTGGAAAAATTCAAACCGCACCCTATTGCCACGCCGCCGTTTCGGGCGATCCCGGTCTGTGCCGGCATCACCTACACGATGGGCGGCATTGCGATTGACGAGGGCAGCAGAGCGCAGCACCGAGAGGGCGGATCGATTCCCGGATTGTTCGCTGCCGGCTCATCATCGGGCGGTATGGAAGGCGGGCCAGGTGCCGCTTATCTCGGCGGATTGGCGAAGGCGGTTATTACGGGACTTCGCGCGGCGGAAACCGCTGCCGGCAATTAGCTTATAGCGTTGTTTATGAGTATTCAGATCAAAGACAAGGAATATACATGATCTCCAAAAACCGCATTACCGGTCGCTCCGCGTTTCTTTCGCTTCTGAAAGACGAAGGCATTACCCACTTGTTTGGCAATCCGGGTACGACGGAATTGCCTATCATGCACGCGTTGACCGATCACCCCGACCTAAAGTTCGTATTGGCCCTGCAAGAATCGCTTGTCGTGGCGATGGCGGATGGGTACTCGCGCGCATCCGGTGAGTTGGTCGCATGCAACGTGCATGTCGCGCCGGGCCTTGGGAACGCGTTGGGCTCGCTATTCAATGCGAAATTCACGGGAACGCCGATGATCCTAACGGCCGGGCAGCAGGAGCAAGGGCACGGCCTGACCGAGCCGTTGCTATACGATTCGCTGGTGCCGATGGCCGCGCCGCTGGTCAAATGGGCGGTTGAGGTAAATCGTCTGGAGGATCTGCCACGCATCATTCACCGCGCCGCCAAGGTCGCCACGACGGCGCCGACGGGGCCGGTGTTCATTTCCCTGCCGGGTGACATCCTCAACGAAGAGGCGGGGATCGAACTCGGACATGGCACGCGGGTCGAAACCGCGATGCGTCCCACCGACGAGACGCTCGACCAGATGGCACGGCGTCTGCTTGAAGCGCAAAACCCGGCGATCGTGGCGGGCCCCGAGATTGTCACATCTGACGCGTTCCAGGAAATTGCCGAATTCGCCGATGCTCTGGGCGCGCCGGCCTATCAGCAAACGATCCCCTACGGCTCTCATTATCCATCCGAACACCGCGCCTTCATGGGGGCGTTGTCGCGTGATCAGAAACAAGTCCGCCAGACGCTTGAGGGCTATGACTTGCTTGTGTTCGTCGGTGCGGACGTGCTGCGCATGTCGGTTTGGAATCCGGTCGACGCGATGCCGCAGGATATGGCGATCATGCAGATCGGCCTGAACGATTGGGAGATGGGCAAGAACTATCCAACCGAAACGGCGGTGCGCGCGGACGTCAAGGAGACGCTGAGCGTCCTCATTCCGGCGTTGAAGGAAAAGGGCGGCCCGGACTTTGCGGTGAAAGCGGAAGCACGGCTGAAAGCCGTTGAGGGCCAAAACTGGAATGCGAAGAACGTAGCCCTTCGCGAAAAGACCGCCGCGCTTTCCGACACGTCGCCAATTGCCGGCGATTGGTTGATGATGCAGATCGTCGACTCTCTGCCGGAAAACGCCATGGTCGTGAATGAAGGACTGACTACGGCGGGCAAGCTGCTCGACCTGCTGCCATACCGCGACCGCTACAGTTATCATGGTCTCGCCAGCGGCGGTATCGGTTGGGCCATCGCGGCGTCGGTCGGTATCTCGTTGGCGCAGCCGGACCGGCCGTTGGTTTCGGTCATCGGCGACGGTAGCGCCATGTATTCCGTGCAGGCACTGTGGACGGCGGCGCATCTGAATCTGCCGATTACCTATGTTATCGCCAACAACAAGGGCTACCGGATCATCAAGCAGCGGCTGCTCTCCTTCCATGGCAACGACAATTTCATCGGCATGGATTTCGAGGATCCGGAAATTGATTTCGTTGGATTAGCGCGCTCGCTCGGCATGAACGCGGAGAAAGTGACGGACCCGAGCGCCGTTCGTTCCGCGCTCGATACGGCGATCGCCAGCGGCGGCCCGACTTTGCTCGACGTTTCCGTCGATCGTTCGGTCGGTTAAAGGCGAGCGGGGACCAAGGTCAGGCTTATTTCATGAAGAAGCAGCTGCTCATCGTCGCCCATGCACCGTCGCCCAATACGGAACGGTTGCGTGACGCGATTGTCGGCGGCGTGGCGTTGTCGGAATGCGAGTCTGTTGAAGCACGAATTATGACACCATTCGAAGCGGGGCCGGAAGACGTGGTCGCGGCGCACGCCATCATCCTCTTCACGACCGAAAACCTGGGCTATATGAGCGGCGCGATGAAGGATTTCTTCGACCGCGTCTATTACCCGGTTTTGGAGGAAAAACAGGGCCTCGCCTACCTGTTGATTATCCGCGCCGGCCATGACGGGACGGGCACGCGGCGCGGCGTCGAGACCATAATCACCGGGCTGCGCTGGAAGGCGGTGCAGGAACCGTTGACCTGCCGCGGCGATTTCGACGAGGCCTTCGTCGGCCAATGCGAGGAACTCGGCATGCTCATGGCAGCGGGGCTCGACGCGGGGATATTTTAGCCACCCTAGAGACAGACACATAAAGGATGCGTGATTATCGATGACGAATGAAATTGCTCACGGAGTCCCTGGTCTGAATTGGCTGGAAGGCCAAGTGCATCGTGAGATCGATATTTTCCGTCACAGTTACCAGCCCTGGGTTCCGCCCGCGGCGGATGTGGACAGCAAGCCGGTCGTCGATGTCCTCATTGTCGGTGGTGGTCTTTACGGCATGGGTCTCGCGTGGGGACTTATTCGGTCCAAGGTGACAAATATTATGGTTGTCGACCAGGCGCCGTCGGGGCGGGCGGGGATTTGGATGTCCTCTGCTCGCATGAAGACGCTGCGCACAGCCAAGCAATTGACTGGAATTGAGTTCGGCATTCCCAGCCTTTCCGTGCGCGCCTACTGGGAGGCGAAGTTCGGCAGCACCTCTTGGGAAGAACTGGACCGTATCCCACGGTTGGAGTGGTTTCGTTACCTGGAATGGTTCCGTGATGTTCTTGATCTTCCGGTCCGCAACAAAACCGAAGTCGTTTCCGTGGATGGTGACGCCAATTTGGTGCGTGTGACAGTTTGTCAGGACGGTAAGGAGGAAACGCTTCTCACGCGTCGTCTCATAATGGCGACGGGCTTGCTTGGCAGCGGCGGCGCGCATATTCCGGCGGGACTTATTGAGGACCTACCGGCGGTCCGATGGGCCCATTCTTCGGATGAAATCGATTTCACGCGTTGGTGCGATGCAGAGGTCGGTGTCCTCGGCGCGGGGGCCTCTGCCTTCGACAATGCGATTTCGGCCATTGAGAACGGCGCGGCGAACGCATCACTATTTTGCCGTCGTCCGGAGCTGCCCTGGCTTAGCGCCAAAAGGGGTTTGGAGAACGCCGGCTTCATGCGCCATTTCGCCAGTCTGCCGGACCACTACCGCTGGCAATTCATAAAGACCATTGTCGAGACGCCGATCCCGCCACCCCGGCACACAGTCAAACGTGCGCTTGAGCACCTCAATTTTCATCTTTGCCTCGGTAGCCCTTGGACGGCGAGCCGCATGGAAGACGATAAAGTCGTGATCGTCACACCGAGCGGCGAATACCGGTTTGATTTCGTCATTTTTGGCACCGGATTCGATATGGACATAGCACGGCGCCCTGAAATGGCCGCGCTCGCCCCACACATGTTGCAATGGCGAGATCGTTTCACGCCGCCGGAAGGCGAGGAAAACGAAACGCTGTTGGATCAACCATATCTGGGAGACGCGCTCGAGTTTCAGGAGCGTATACCCGGCGCTTGTCCCGTACTCGGCAGGGTTAGTATGCTTGGCGCTGCCGCGACATTGAGTGTCGGCCCCTTGTTTGGCGGTCTCAACGGGCTCAAATTTCTTCTTGAGCGGATGATCGAACAGACCTGTCGCGCCCTAATCCTCGAGACTCTCGATTCGTTTCACGAAAACTTTCGCAAAGGGCTCCAGGCACAAAAACCGCCAGGGGCAATGGGCTCGACGGATTGAACCGGACGATTTGACTCTTCCTGCTCTCGCGCCTAACAACGCGCTATATGCCTTTATCTGACGTTAATTTGGGTTCTATTTGGCATTCCCGTACCGGAACCTTTAACCGCCCCAAACCTCTCGATAAACCCGCATCCAGTTGAGGCCCCAGACCTTACGGATGTCATCTTCGGAGAAGCCACGCTCGATGAAGCGTTCGGTTAGCCGGACCAGGGTCCGCGGCGTCTCGATACCAGCGGGGAATTTGTAGGGCGGTGGCGGGTAGTCCTCGGCTCGCCACTGGCCTGTCTCGAGCCTGTTCTCATATCGGGCGGCGGCGGCGTCATCCGCCTCGACCGGGTATTGGCCTTCGTAATAATCAATGCCGATTCCGGTATGATCGATGCCGACCAGATCCGCCTTATAGGCGATGTCGTCGATGAACTGGTCGAGCGTCGGCTGGCCATCCCAGGTTAGGAATGCGGGAAAGCCCACGGTGCCGACTACGCCGCCGCTTGCGGCTACCGCTCGTATTAGCTCGTCGCTCACATTACGGCCATTGTTCTGCACGGCGCGGGCGTTGGCATGGCTGATGATGACCGGTGTGGTGGAAACCGCCACGGCGTCCATGCTGGTGCGATGGCCGGTATGCGAACAGTCGACGATCATGCCGAGCGCGTTCAGCCGTTCGATCAATCGCACGCCAAAATAGCTCAGCCCGGAATCGGTCCGTTCCGATGCGCCGTCGCCAACCAAATTCTTGGTGTTGTAGCAAAGCTGCACGATACGCAGGCCGGCCTCGTAATAGGCATCGATCAAATCGATCTCGTCCTCGATCAAGGCCGTGCCTTGGCAGTGCAGGATGAGACCAAGCTTGTCCTCCGCCTTGGCCCGTTCAATGTCAGCGGCTTGCCGCACGATAAGGGTATCGTCCCGTTCCCGAACATAGCGGTGCCAGCCGCCGATTTGCGTAAATCCGGAGCGCGCGCTGCCCGTGGCGCCGGTGATGGTCGGCGCGATTGCCGTCGCACCGCCTTCGCGGTACCAGTCGACATATTTGTGAATGCGGGCGAGCGGGCAAGTGACGTCGATGATGATCGAGTCGCTGTGCAATGTGGCGGCATCCATCTCGGTCACCATACTCCTCACGCCTCCGCTGAAATATTTTCCTGGTCGGCGATGTTGTAATTCGCGTCGTACCACCAGCTGATATAGTCGTCGTAGGTAATGTCCGGTTGGCGCGGCGGGTTTCCGTCGCCGTAGCAACTGGGCAGGCAGGATATCAGCGTATCCATGTGCGGTCCGAGGAAATAGGGAATGGCGTAGCGGTGGTCTTCTTGCGGCGGCAACACACGGTGCGCCGTCGACCGGAACCGCCCATTAGACCAGCGATGCAACATGTCGCCTGTATTCACGACAAACGACCTTGGCACATAAGGTACATCCCACCATTCGCCCGAGGTTAATTGAATTTGTAGTCCCGGTACGTCCGATTGCGCCAGGAAGGTCATGAAATTGGCGTCCGTATGCGGCGCGATGCCATATTGATCCGCCTGCCGTTGTATCGGCGGATAGTGACTTAAGCGGAAGGAAAATTGGCTCTCGGCAAAGGCGGCATCGAAGGTGTCGGTCGGCATATCGAGCGCCAAGGCAACCGCCGGCAGCAAACGGCGGCCCAACGCATCGACCGCATCGGTGTAGGTGAGTAGTGTCTCACGAAATCCTGGCAGGCCGTCCGGCCATTCGTTGGG